>JAUXGL010000153.1 GCA_030622135.1 Deltaproteobacteria bacterium | reverse complement strand
ATGGCTACGATCCGACTTCCAGTCGTGCACCTTCCCAGGGCCCCCATAAACCTGAGAACCGTCATCGCAGAAACAAAGCCCGTCCTCGAAGCGTCGAGGGAACCCAAACCGAAACCACGACCACGACCTGGACCAACCGTGGTTCCCACGCGCGAAGTTCACCGCCCTCGCGATTCGCGGGATCCCGTATTACCGGCGGTCACGGTCCAGGTGCCCCAAGGCTTCACCGCCCACCTGGATCACCAACCCCTCCAGACCTCCACCCTGGCAATAAGAGATCTTCACCCCCACCTGATCCGCATCCACCCGGAAGGCAAGAATCGTCCCGAAATAACCCTGCGCCTCTCCCCACCCAAAGCCCCCGGCGCCGACTGGCGCGCCGCCATCCGCTCCACTCCCTGGATGCAGATCCGCCTGAACAAGCGCCCCCTGGGCCAGACCCCCAGAAGCAACCTACCCCTCCCCAAGGGCCCCTTCACCTTGCTCTTGAAAAGAGACGCCACCCAGATCCGTCTCGACCTGAACATCCCCAAATGACCGCAAGATACAAAACCGACCGCCGCTCCCTGGAGAACGACTGCGAGGTCGACTTCCACACGGCCTCCGGCCCCGGCGGCCAGCACAGAAACCGCTCCAAGACCGGCGTGCGCCTGCGCCACAAGCAAAGCGGCATAATCGTAACCGCCACCGAGCTACGATCCCAGGCAAGAAACCTGGAAACCGCCTACCGGCGCATGCAAGAACGTCTAGAAGAAAAAAACCGCGTCCCCAAGAAAAGAAAACGCACCCGACCATCCAGGGGCGCCCGGGAACGCCGCCTGCGTGAAAAGACCCACCGCGCCGAAACCAAGCGCCTGAGAAAGAAGCCTTGACCTGGGCGCCACCGGGCGTTAGCATGAGAACTGGACGAAAAACACTGCATTACAGGCAATTGGGGTAAGTTCTCAAAGGTGGTGGTGCACATGTCATCCCGAGGCCGCAGGCCGAGGAATCTATTTGAGCAATTGCCGATTGGGGCGTCCATTGAGCCCCAGGAGCAAATACGGATGAAGAAGATAGTCAAGCTGAAAGTGTTGTCGGACTACCGGATCGAGATAGAGTTCGACGACGGCATACAAGGCGTCGTGGATCTGTCCAGCCTGGTCGGCCAGGGCGTGTTCTCGTCATGGAAAGAGTACGAGAACTTTAAAAAGGCATCCATAAGCAGCCTGGGCGAATTGGTATGGCAAAACGGGGCGGACCTTTGTCCCGATTCGCTGTACCTGAAGATAACAGGAAAGTCGCCGGCGGACATCTTCCCCGCCCTGAAGGCAGGAAAAAAGCGTGCCTGAGATCTGCCGTTTTTACGGAATCGTCATAAAGATGTTCTTCAACGATCACGAACCGCCTCATTTCCACGCAGAGTATGGCGAACATTCCGCATTGATCGACATCCAGACCCTGGCGGTAATTGGAGGCCGCCTGCCGTCTCGCGCGATGGGGCTTACCATTGAATGGGCATCCGCCCACCAGGACAAGCTCATGGATCTATGGGGCAAAGCAAAATCCTGTGAGCCGCTGCAAAAGATCGAGCCTCTCCAGTAGAACCAACTACCAACCTAGAACTGGGAACTGGGACACAACAAGGGTGGTGCTTTGCTGACCGGGAACAAAAACAAAAAGGTGCTAATAACCGGCGCCGCCGGCTGCATCGGCTCCCACCTGACCGATCGGCTCTTATCCCGCGGCTGTAAGGTTTCTGGAATAGATAACTTCTGCGACTTCTACGATCCGGCGACGAAAAGAAAAAACCTGGAGGCCGCCCTCTCGAACGATCGCTTCGTCCTGGTGGAAGGGGACATCCGCGATCCCGGGATCGTCCGGCACACCGTCGCGGGCTGCGATGCGGTGGTGCACCTGGCCGCCATGGCCGGGGTGCGGCCCTCGCTAAAGAACCCGGCCCTCTACCAGGACGTCAACGTGGGCGGCACCCTGCAAGTCCTGGAGGCCTGCCGGCTCGAAGGCGTAAACAACGTGATCTTCGCGTCGTCCTCCTCGGTCTACGGAAACAACCGGAAGGTCCCCTTCTCGGAATCCGACCCTGTCGACCACCCCATCTCGGTGTACGCGGCCACCAAGAAGTCCGGCGAGCTGCTCGCCCACACCTACCACGCCGTCTTCGGCCTGGACATAACCTGCCTGCGCCTGTTCACCGTCTACGGCCCCCGCCAGCGCCCGGACCTGGCCATCCACAAGTTCAGCCGGCTGATCCTGGAAGGAAAACCCATCCCGATATTCGGCGACGGCTCCATGGAACGCGACCACACCTATATCGACGACATCCTCGCGGGCATCGAGGCCGCCATCTCGAGAAACCCGGGCCGCGGTTTTAGCGTAATCAACCTGGGCTCCGACCACCCCGTCCGCCTGGACGCCCTGGTCGCGGCCATCGAGAAAACCCTGGGCAAAAAGGCCGTCCTTGAAAAAAAACCCGTCCCCCAAGGCGACGTCCGCCGCACCTGGGCGGATCTGACCCGGGCCCGGGAGCTGCTGGGCTACGAGCCCAAGACCGGCCTGGAAGCGGGCCTGGAGAATTTCGTGGAGTGGCTGAACTCAGAAAAATGACCGCGGGACCACACCTCTCCATTCTGGGCGGCGGCGCCGGCGGGCTTTCCCTGGGCTACTATGCCAAGAAGGCCGAGCTTCCCTTCACAATCCACGAGGCCGGCGATCACCCCGGGGGCAACTGCCGGACCCTGCGCCACGGCGATTTCCTGTTCGACTCCGGCGCCCACCGCTTTCACGACCGGGATCCCGGGGTCACCACCGAGCTAAAGAAGCTGTTGGGCCATGAGCTGGACCGGATCCACGCGCCCAGCCACATTTACCACGACGGCAAGCTCGTAGACTTCCCCCTCTCCCCGCTGAACCTGGTGCTCTCCCTGGGACCGGTGGCCTTCACCCGAGCGGGGTTCGAAGTGCTACGCTCGCGGCTGACGCCCGCACGCGACCACGGACACTTCGAGAGCTTCGCGCTGTCCACCTACGGGCGCACCATCGCCTCCCGCTTCCTGCTGAACTACTCGGGAAAACTCTGGGGCCTGCCCGGCGACAAGCTGTCCACCAACGTGGCCGGCAAGCGCCTAAAGGGCCTGACGCTCAAGACCTTCGTCAAGGAGGCGCTTTGGGGCAAAAAGGCCAAGACCGAGCATCTCGACGGCGCCTTCTACTATCCCAGGGGCGGTTTCGGCATAATCGCCCAGAAGCTGTCCGAATTCTGCGGTGTGGAAAACATCCGCCTGGGATCGCGGATCACCAAAATCTTCCACCAAAAAGGGAGGATCGCCGCGTTGGAGTCGAACGGCGCCGAGCGAACGAACGCGGACCAGGTGGCCAGCACCCTACCCCTGGATGGTTTCCTGCGAATGCTCGACCCGGCCCCGCCAAATGACATCCTGAAGCTTGCGGCCAACCTGCGCTACCGCCACATGATCCTGGTAGCCTTCTTCCTCGACAAGCGCTCGGTCACCGACTCCGCCACGGTCTACTTCCCCGAATCCGAGTTCCCCTTCACCCGAGTCTACGAGCCCAGAAACCGCCACCCCGACATGTCCCCCGAGGGCAAGACCTCTTTGGTAGCCGAGATCCCCTGCCGCCGGGAAGACGCCTCCTGGACCATGGAAGACCAGCGCCTCATCGGCACCGTCCGCTTCCACCTCATCCAAATCGGCTGGATGCAAAAAGACCAGATAGAAGCCACGGCGGTTCACCGCATGCACTACGCCTACCCGGTCCTGGAGCTGGGCTTCGAAGAAAAAATCGACAAGATATTCAAATACCTAAACCACTTCGAAAACCTGAGGCTCTCGGGCAGAAACGGCCGCTTCCAGTACTCCCACGTCCACGACATGATGACGTTCGCCCGCGACATCGTGGCCGGATATACGAAACCGTAATCGCAGTCCGACCCCCCCAATCTCCCACTGGTGCCCCTACGTTTCGATCTAACCTGTTGACTTCACCCAGAAAACGGGTGCTGCAAAAAGCGCTGCCCAAGGGAACTCAATATACGCGGTGCCACTATACTAGTGAGATAATTTACTCGTGGTCCTCTCGCAAGTGTGCGTTTTTGCGCCGTCCGATGAAACGGACGGTGTAAGTGTCCCTTTTTACGCGGGAGACGCGTTTTTTGCTGCACCCTTGTGGTGTTGGGATCGACCGGAAATGGGGTGGGAGATCCAGGATGCGAGAAACCCTGGAATTCAACCGCAAATGGTAATAGAGTGGGTGGCTGGGATTTTGCGTAGGATCTGCAAACAGCAAGGAGGATCGATATGAGCAAGCCGGTAACGTTGGTATTTATGGTGGTTGCACTCGCGGCCATGTTGGCGGCGGGTTGCACCGATGAAGGCGATGGTTGCGGCAACTGCGATGACGGCATCGTTTGCACCGTCGACAGCTGTGACCCAGCCACCCAGACTTGCCGGAACAAACCGGACGACCGCCTGTGCGGCGCGGGAAAGAAATGCGATCCCGTCCAGGGGTGTGTCGACGCCCCGACCTGCCAGACCGACGCGGATTGCAACGACAATAACCCGTGCACGGACGACCGGTGCAGTCAACAGCATGTCTGCACCTTCACCGACAACACCGGCGCTTGCGATGACGGCAACCTGTGCACCGAAGACGACGCCTGCGCGGCCGGCGCCTGCTCCGGCACGCCGCTCGACTGCGACGACGACAACGTCTGCACCGACGACTCCTGCGATCCACAGAGCGGCTGCCGGCATGCCGATAACACCGCCGCCTGCGACGACGGCAACCCCTGCACCCAGGGAGACGCCTGCCAGAACGGGCAGTGCGTCGGCGGGCCCAATAACTGCAACTGCGAGCAGGACAGCGATTGCGCCCAGCACGAGGACGGCAACCTGTGCAACGGCACGCTAATCTGCGCGGACCAACATTGCGAGGTCGACCCGAACACCGTCGTGGTGTGCGACCCGGGCGCCAACACCGCCTGTCGCGAAAACCTCTGCGTTGTGGAGACCGGAAACTGCGTGATGACCGACCTGGCCGACGGCACGCCCTGCGACGACGCCGACGCCTGCACCGTAAGCGACGCCTGCGCGGCCGGCGCCTGCGCCGGGACCCCGGTCGACTGCGACGACTCGGACGCCTGCACCACCGACTCCTGCGACCCGCAGACCGGCTGCGCAGACGCTCCGCTCGACTGCGATGACTCGGACGCCTGCACCACCGACTCCTGCGACCCGGTCGCGGGCTGCCGGTATTCCAACACCGACTGCCGTGACGGCGACCCGTGCACCATCGACGCCTGCGACCCGGCTACCGGCTGCCACCACCCCCCCATCGACTGCGACGACGGCAACGCCTGCACCCAGGACGGCTGCGACGTGGATTGTTACCACGATCCCATCGACTGCGACGACAACAACGTCTGCAACGGAGCCGAAACCTGCGATCCGGCGTCGGGTTGCCAACCGGGAACGCCGCTAGACTGCCCCGCCGACGACAACCCCTGCACCGACGACCTGTGCGACCCGCTGCTGGGATGCCAACATCCCTTCAACGACGCCCCGTGCGACACCGATTACGACCCCTGCACGGACGACGTCTGCCAGGGCGGCGCCTGCGGCCATCCCCACAACACCGCGCCATGCAACGACTACGACGCCTGCACCGCAAACGACACCTGCGCAAACGGCGCCTGCGCGGGCCAGGAAGTCGACGCCCAGACGTACTGCGACGACGGCATCGACTGCACGGCCGAGTTCTGCGACTCGATGGTAGGCTGCATGAATTGGCCCGACGACGGGCTTTGCCCCGACGACGGCTTATGCCCGGCGATCTGCGACGTGAACACAGGCTGTATTCCCTCGCCTTATGATTGCAACGATGAGGACGTATGCACCATCGACTCCTGCGACCCGCAGACCGGCTGCACCTATACGGACATCGTTTGCCCCGACGACGGCGACCCCTGTACCGTAGAAACGCCTTGCGACCCGTGGTACGGCTGCCACTGGCCGAAATGCGATGATTGGGATTCCTGTACCACGGACGTATGCGACCCGCAGACCGGCGACTGCTCCTATACCGACGCAGTCTGCCCCGAAGACGAAACCTGCACCTTCTACTTCTGCGACGAAGTCCTCGGCTGCATGGACTGGCCGAAATGCGAGGACCTGGATGTCTGCACCATAGATCGCTGCGACCCGCAGACCGGCGACTGCACCTATACGGAGGTAGTCTGCCCCGACGACGATGACATCTGCACCGAAGCGTTTTGTGACGAGTTTTACGGCTGCGTCAATGAACCCAGCGAATTCTGCCGAACCCCCGAATGCAGCAACCATCCGATCTGCGCCGGGGAATACTGGGATCCGAACCTAATATTCCTCCAGTACGTCGAGGGTTCCGGATACAACAAGGCGCTACAGATCTTCAGCCCCGGAACATACTCCGGCAACTGCACCTGGTTGGGCGCCTGCTCGGTGTTGGTGTACCACAACGGAAGCCCCACCCCCACCTACACCATCGACCTGGACCCGAACGAATGCCTCGGAGAATGGGAATCCTGGGTACTCTGCCACCCCTCGGCCGAATTCGCCTCACTCTGCGACCAACTCACAGGCGATCTGAAGTTCAACGGCGACGACGCCATGGAACTGGTCTGCAGGGCCGGCGCGACAATAGAAGAGCCCGTCCGGCGGAAAGGACCCGTATCCGACGGATCCAGCCAGTTGACCCTGGACGTGATCGGCAGGATCGGAGAGGATCCCGGCTCGTTTTGGGGCTCCGAACCCACAACGACGCAAAACCACACTCTCATACGTCGGTGCAACGTCTTCCTGGGAGACCGTATCGGCGATGACGCATTCGATCCGGCGGACGAGTGGCTCAGCTACCCGGAGGACAACATCGACTACCTCGGTTTTGAGACCTATGCTTGCTGGTGGCTGTATGATTGATTTGCAGGCAACTCGATGTAGTCACCGGGCGTCAGGATCTTGACCGAAAGGCCCGGGTAATCCGACGCATAGCGATAGGCATTGAAAACACTGTTGGCATTGCCTGACGGATTCTGGGGTATGGGGCTTCCCTATCGTCTGATGACGTGCAAGTGACCACCCGCGCACCTCAACGCATGCGTCTCTTCAAGGATCCGGTAAGGGCCCCGGAGATCCGCTCTCTGTATGGGGAGATCCTCCGCCTGGCCTGGCCGGTCTTCGTGGGGAACTCCTATATCGCCGTGATCGCCTTCCTCTGCCGCGTCATAGTGAGTGACCTCCAGGAACAGGCCTACAACGCCATCAACATCGGTTTGATGTTCTTCGTGCTCATCACCACCGTGCTCATGACCATGGGCGTGGGTACGATCTCTCAGGTGGCGCAACGCTGGGGTGCGGGCGAAAAGCAGAAGGCCGAAAAGGTCATGCGGCAAAGCATCGCCTTCGGCTTTCTGGTCTCCATTCTCATGGTTCTCGTGTCCATTCCCGCGGCCTTTTTGTTCTTCCGGTTCATGGGCGTGGATGCGGAGACCGAGAAGATCGGAGGGCAGTTCGTCTTCTGGATCCTTCTCGTAATTCCCCTAGTCTCCCCCGGCATCTTCCTGGCCTCGGCCCTGGTGGGCGCCGGGGACACCAAAACGCCCATGCTGGCCGGCGGGCTCATGGGCCTCTGCTGTCTGTTGCTTGCCTACGGCCTGATCCTCGGCAAGCTGGGCCTACCCCGCCTGGAGACCCTGGGCGCCTCCCTGTGCATCGCCATCTCGCTCCTGGTGTTCACCGCATTCATCTCGGTCACGGTCCTGCTCGGCAAGACCAGGCTGAAGCTCGCGCGCGGCGGATGGAAGCTCGATTGGAAAATCGGTATCGAAATATTCAGAATCGGCATACCCGCGGCGATCGAGCGGATCCTGATCCAGCTGGGAATCCTGATCTTCCTGCGCGTCCTCAACCTGTACGGCGACGCCGTCACCGCGGGGTTCTTCACCGGCTTTGCCGTCTTCACGCTGGCCCGGGCGCCGCTTTTGGGCCTGCAGACGGCCGCGACCACCCTGGTGGGCCAGAAAAAAGGATCCGGGCGCCTCGACCTGGCCGAGAGCGTGTTCAGGCATTGCGCTCTGCTGGGCTTCGGTCTCATGGCCGTGTTCGGCGCGGTCATCTATTTTGTCGCCACGCCGTCGGTATTCTCCGTGTTCTTTTCAGAACTGGGCGCCGAGACCATCGCCCACGCCCGCACCTACACGGTCATATTGATATTCACCCTACCGCTTATCGGCGTGGCCTTCGCCTTCGCCGGCGGGCTCCGGGGCTCCGGCCACGCCGGATCCCCCCTGATCGCCTCCATCATCGGCGTCTTCGCCGGAAGGCTCCTGTTGGCCTACCTTCTCTACTGGCTGTTACACCCGCCGGTGTATATCGTCATGGGCGTCATGCTGACCGATTTCTCATTGAGAATCATCTCGATGTCCTTCCCGCTGCGTTCGGGAAAGTGGAAGACGTAGGCATGGCCATAGATTTCAAAATCCTCGATTTTGCCCACCCGCTCTCCATATTGAAGCTCCGCCGCACCCTGGAGCGCACCCAGTGGCTGCCCCCCGGGGATCTCGAGGCCTACCAACTCGAAAGACTCCAGCGGATCCTCCGCCACGCCTACAACAACGTCCCCTATTATCGGCGCCTATTTGACCGGCACGACCTGAAACCCGCCGACCTGCAGAGCATGGCAGACCTGAAGAAACTGCCGGTCCTGACCAAGGACGAAGCCCGCCGCGCCGGCAATAGCCTGCACGCCAAAAACGCCTACCGATATCTCCCCAAGCCCCACACCACCAGCGGAACCACCGGCAGGCCTTTGGAGTTTCTGCTCGACCGGGGCTCCAACACCCTGGAGTTCGTCTACTACTGGCGCCACTGGAGTTGGGCCGGCTACCGGCTGGGCGATAAATTCGCCGAGATCAGCACCAACCATTTCCTGCGCCGCCCCAAGCTAATAGACACCGCCACCGCCTGGCAACCCCACCTGCGCCGCCTGCTGCTGAACGGCGCCCGGGTCTCGAAGCGACACGCCTTGGACATGGCCAAGGAAATCCGCCGCCGCAAGCCCAGGTTCATCAAGGGCCTGGCCTCCACCCTGTTCTACTTGGCTTTCTGCCTGGAAGAGGCCGGCGTCCGCGACATCTCCTTCCGGGCGGCCTTCTCCACCGGCGAGGTTCTCTCCAAGGCCTACCGGGAGAAGATCGCCTCCGTCTTGAAGTGCACGGTGATGGACTCTTACGGACACATGGAGCGTACCGCGGCCATTTCCCAGTGCCAGCTCGGCGGCTATCATCTCAACTCGGACTACGGAATGATGGAGCTGATCCGCACCACGTCTTCGAGCGCCTTCGGCACCATCATCGGGCGCTCGGTGGGCACTTCTCTTTACAACTACGCCATGCCGCTTATCCGCTACGACATCGGCGACATCATCGAGATGTACACGGAACCGACCAGGTGCCGCTGCGGCCGCTCCCTGCCCCTGGTTCGCACCGTCCGCGGCCGAACCCAGGACATCATCAAGACGCCGGACGGCCGCTACATCACCGCCGCCTTCATCCTCCCCGAGTTCGTCTCCGGCGTGGGCTTCGCCCAGTTCGTCCAGGAGTCTCGAGGCCACATGCAAATCCTGGTGGTTCCGACCGACGACTGGAACCCAGACGAGCAAGAAAAGCTGAAAAACTGCGCCGGGAGGCTCCTGGGAGCATCCATGCGGGTCGAAATCCGCACGGTCCGCCAGTCCGAGTTGGTCTCCGATTCGACCGGCAAGCAGCCGGTGGTCATCTCGAAGCTGAAGGCCGAGCCATGACGAGCAAACCGCACCTGATCCGCGAGCTGAAAGACGAGCGGTCGGGCCTGATCGGCTACCTGGTCATAGACACCCTGGTCGCCGGCCGCTCCTGTGGCGGCGTGCGCATGGTAACGGACGTAACCCTTTCCGAGGTCAAGGCCCTGGCCCGAGCCATGACGCTCAAGTACGGCTTTCTTGGCGATCCCACAATCGGCGGCGCCAAGGCGGGCACCGCCGTCTTGGCCGACTGCCCCGCCGAAAAAAAGACCAAGATCCTGCAATCGTTCGGCCGGCAGATCGCTCCCAGCCTGAAGAGCAAACAGTACATTCCCTGGACGGACATGCACGCCGGCCCCGGGGAGATCGCAACCATACTGCGGGCCGCCGGCGTCCGGCCGGGTAGCATGCCCGACTCCGCCTACACCACCGCCCTGTCGGTTTTCGGATCCATCCAGGCCGCCTGCCGATTCAAGCACATCAGCCTTCCCGAAATCACCGTGGCCATAGAGGGCTTCGGGCGAGTCGGTTCCAGTCTCGCCGGGGAGTTGGCCGAAGCGGGCGCGAAGATCGTGGCAGTGTCCACCCGGCTTGGCGCCGTCCGTGATCGGAACGGGCTGGATATCGAAGAGCTGGTCCGAACCAGGAAGATCCGGGGAGACGATTTCATCCGGCAACTCCGCACCGGCAAACCCATCGACAAGCGGGATCTGCTCGAGCTGGACGTGGACGTCCTGGTCCCCGCCGCCAGGCCGGATAGCATCCACGAAAAAAACGCGGGCAGGCTGCGGGCGAGAATAATCGCACCGGCCGCCAACAACCCAATCACCGCGGGAGCGGAAGCAATCATCCACGCAAGCGACATTCTCTCGGTCCCGGACTTCGTCGCCAACACCGGGGGCATCTACGGATCCCGCCTTCAGGGCCGGATGTCCCCCGAGCGAATCCACCGCCTGTTCCTCGGCGCATACAGCGATATGGTCTTCACGCTCCTGCGCCGGGCGCAAGAAACCGGGCTCACTCCACGCGATCTGGCCGAACGGATCGCAAAAGAAAACCGCATCCGCATCCGCGAGAACGAAGCCAGGAACACCTCCGGCGCCCGCCGGCTGCTGCGCGGAGCCGCACTGGGCCTCCTGGACAGCCCTTTGACCCCCAACCACCTGGTCGACGGCCTACTGTACCGCTGGGCGCAAAGGGATCTATCCAGCAAGGTAAAGTGACACTGTAAGCGATTGACCCGGACAGAGTTGCAGTGGTTGGCATGTTCTGCAGAATAATCCCCATTGCCCGCGGGTTTGACTGCCACCGGGGACCCTGTTCTACTGTCGTATTATGCCCAAACCCGCGGAGCCACCCCCGGCCCCTCCCCCCGCGTTCCCGCGCAAGCAAGCCTTGATCGTCGCCTTTATTCTGGCGGCCATCGTCCTTTTGACCTACGCCAACAGCCTCTCCGTCCCCTTCCTCCACGACGGAGTCCCCTCCATTCAGGAAAACCCCCACATCACGAACCTCTGGCCAATCTGGGAAGCCATGCGGGCCCCCTGCCCCAGCACGCTGTGCGGCCGGCCGGTGTCCTGCCTGTCTTTCGCCCTGAACCACGCCGTCAGCGGCCTGGATGTATGCAGCTACCATCTTCTAAATATCCTCTTTCACCTGCTCGCGGCCCTGCTCCTCTTCGGCATAGTTCGAAGAACGCTGCTTTCAGAGGGGCTCAAAGAACGCCTGGCTCGATCGTCTTTGCCTCTCGCCCTGGCGGCAGCGGCGATCTGGCTGGTCCACCCCCTGCACACGACCGCGGTTACCTATCTGGTCCAACGCACCGAGTCGCTGATGGGGATGTTCTACCTGCTGACCCTGTACTCCGCAATCCGCGCCTTCACCTCAAAAAAAGGAACCAAGTGGTACGCCCTCTCCATCCTGGCCTGCGTGCTGGGCATGGGCGCCAAGGAAGCCATGATCACCGCGCCATTGGTAATCCTGGCCTATGACCGCATCTTCGCATCCAGATCTTTCAAGGACCTGCTGGCCGCCCGCTGGTTGTACTACCTGCTGCTTTTCGCTTCCTGGTCCATCGTCCTGGCCTTCGTGTTTTCGGGTTCGCGGAAGTACACCGACATAGTGGAGACCATGACCAGGTGGCAGTATTTCGTCACCCAGCTAGAAGTCGTGGTTGCATATTACCTGAAACTCTCTTTCGTCCCCTATCCACTGGTTTTCGACTACGGCGCACCCTTCAAGGCCGGCCTGTCGGACGTGCTTCCATATGCCTTGTTCATCGTCGTCACACTGGCCGCAACGGTGTGGGCGTTGTTTCGAAGGCCGCGAGCCGGGTTCCTGGGGTTCTGGTTTTTTGCGAACCTGGCCCTAACCTCCAGCGTGCTGAAAATCGCCTCGGAGACCATCGCCGAGCGGCGCATGTACCTATCGCTGGCGGCCGTGGCCGTCGGCACGGTGATCGGCGCCTACCTGCTACTGGAGCGCCTGCTCAAGTCTTCCCGGGCCGGCAGGATCGTCGGATGGGGCTTGTGCTCGACGGTGGTACTATCTCTTGGCGCCGTCACGTACGCCCGCAACCGGGACTTTAAAAGCGCGGAGAGCCTCTGGCTGGACACCGTCTCGAAACAATCCCAAAACGCACGGGCCTGGTACAACCTGGGAAGCGAGTACACTCAGGCCCAAAAACACCAAAAAGCACTATCGGCCTACGACCAGGCCGTACGAATAAACCCCGGATACACCGACGCCTTCAACCGCCGAGGTGTATCGTACGGCCAACTAGAACGACACGATCTGGCCCTGAAGGACTTCGAGAGAGCCATCGAGCTACAGCCGGATTTTGCCGAGGCCTATGTAAATCGAGCCACCGCCCATGGACGCAAGCACCGGTTCGAGCGGGCTCTGGCCGACCTCGACCGGGCCATCGACCTGAACCCCAACATGCCTTCCGCCTACCGCATCCGCGGCTCCATTCACGGCATGATGAAAAATCCCGACCTGGCCATCTCCGATCTCGGCCGGGCCATCGAGCTGAACCCAAAAGACGCGGGAGCGTACGCCGACCGCGGCTCGGCCTACGCAAACAAAGGCGACTTCAACCCGGCCCTGGATGACCTGCGCAAGTCTCTCCGCTTGAACCCGAACGACCACCGGGTGCAAATGAACCTGGCCAAGACCCTCTCTCACCTGAGAAGATCGAAGGAAGCCATCCCCCACTACCGCCAGGCCCTGCGCGTGAACCCCAACCACGCCAAGGTACAAAACGACCTCGCCTTCATCCTGGCCACCCACCCCGAAGACAATGTCCGAAACGGCGCCGAGGCCATCCAACTGGCCCAAAAGGCATGCGAACTGACCAAGTACAAAATCTTCAACACCTTAGAAACCCTCGCGGCCGCCTACGCCGCGACCGGGCGCTTCGAAGATGCCATAGAAACCGCCGAAAAGGCCCGCTCCCTGGCCGAATCCGGCATGAAACCCGCCGACGCCACCCGGATCCAGGTGCAACTGAACCTGTACCGGCGTAAGCTGCCCTACCGAAAGTTGCAGTAGCATACACGTCCAGTTTTTCAGCAATTCTCTTGACCAACGAAGCGCACGGAGCTAAGAGATGGCGAATCCGGGATAGTCTAACCTCCTCTTGGGAGGCATGGTACACTGGAAACGCGAGGTGGTCTCAT
>JAUXGL010000199.1 GCA_030622135.1 Deltaproteobacteria bacterium | reverse complement strand
CATATTGCGGCTGCAGGAACGCGGGAGAGAAGCACTTGACCAACGCGGTGTTGATGCCGAGCGACTCGCAAGAAAGTGTAAATAATGAAGCTACGTCCCTATTCTCTACTCGAGCTTGGTCAGTTCACACTCTTCCATTCCTTCGCGACCGTGAACCACGCCAGGTGACCGACATTTTCCGTGACCACAGTTGGCTGGAAGCCTGCCTGGGCCAACACCTGAGCTTGCGCTGCGAGAATGACATCGCCATCCAGAGCTTCCGGAGGTGCCGTCACTCTCCCCTGCCTCCTTGAATCCGCCCAAAGCTCTGCGGCCAATCTCATTGCCTCTGTGCTAATTGGCAGGTATCCAACGGTCGAGCGGTAAGCGTCGAGAAGCTGAACCCCCCGCGTGGAATTCACGTGCAGGAGTTTTCTCCGAAGCTCATAGTCGCAAATCTCTGGAATCCGGAATTCCCTCTTCCGAATAAGCATGTCGCGAAACCACTGGACGACAGGCTTGTTGCCTTTTCCTTTTGGGTGAGTGATGCGCCCCAAGACTCCCGTGTCCAACAAGTAGACTTGCATGCTCATTTGAACAGCTTCCGGGATGAAGTCCTGTCCTTCTGCAATTCAGATTTTACGACCTCCCAGGTCTTTGCATCATCTGAGTTGCCATTTGCCAGGGCAGCATCAAGAGCCCGAAGTGCCGCAGAGTGATTCGTCTCCTGGCCAACGACTGACTTGGGATATCCGGATGAGACACCAATGGAACCCAGGCTCACGGAACTACGAATGGCCCGAAGCCAGTCTGAAACGAAATCCTCGAATATGAGTTCTTGCCTTGCTCCAAGAGTCGCGACCAGTTCATCCAGCCACGGATTGGGCTCGGCCTCTCGCCACTGTACCGGTACAGCACCCTTCGTCGCCGACCCGGACCCACCTGTGAACTGAAGAACGGCTTCCATCACGCCTTCCCCGTCTTCAGGAGACGCTGAAGGTTCTCGGTCATCACGGAGGAAAAAACGCTCCAGACTTCTTCGTGGAGGCCATCAATATGCGTTCGGAGGTTCTTGTTCGTCGGCTCCATCTCTTCAATGTGGATGCAATCTATATCGAAAATTACGTTGCTGGGTGCGTCTGGAGGTGTTGGCTCATCCGCAAGTGTAACGATAGTCCTACTTTGTTCACTTTTCTGAACCTGAACCCTGGACAGCAGCCCTATCTGGGAACCCAAGATTGCACTAGGGATGTACTCGTTGGGTTTCAACCAATAACCTGGCTTCTGACCGCTGCCGTTCCGGGGCAGCCGGTTGATGTAGCGCAATCCAATTCGAGTAATACTCGCAGGTCCCAAAACGCTAACCGCTTGTTTCCACCCGCTGGCGATGTCTCGGCGCATATTCACCCAGCCGGGATATCCCTCGACTCGATTGACTGTGAAAATGGAATCGGACAACTGTAGCAACAGCTTCCGCTTCGCCTGGAGGTATCTCGCTTTCTGCTGACCGGGAACAAGGCGTTGACCAAACCCCTGCGGACCAAATTCAACAGAGACACCCATCTGTTGAACCGGCTCCATGATGGGGAAGTCTTTCTGCACCGTCTTGAAGAAATCACCCAGGAACGAACTCTCCCACTGCTTTCCCTCCGGGAAACTGAAGTGGACCTCGCAAAGTGCTTCCATTATCGTTGGATAAGGAAATTTGTCGTGGCCCTTCGTCGTGGTTTTGTTCTTCTTTTTTGGCATGTTACCCTCTTACGCCCCTCCATACCACGGTAGAGATGGCCGTGCATCCTTTTTCTGTTCGCCTACATTCGCTCGTCAGGGACGGGGACGTAGCTTCATTATTTGCATTGTCCTCGACAGTCGCGTTGAAAGGTCACAAATTGTGACCATAATGCCCGGCCGGGCATTAGCTGGTCTTCCAGATATGGAATCGGAGGGGGAATCGGAGGAATCAGAGGAACGGCGGTACGTCATCGATGACAAAATAGGAACGCCGGTGTAAGGAAAAAACATACAACAATCAACAGATTGCCTAACCTCCCTCGGTTTTCCCTCGGTGACAACTTTTTCTAAAGGATCAGTAGCGCAGGAGGGCGGCGATCTTGCCGGCTTCGGTTAGAGTGTCGATGGGGTCGGCGAAGTCGGTGTCGGCGCCGGTTTTCTTGAGAATTTCTACGATCTCGTTGACGAGGTCGACTTCGAAGAGGGATGCCGAACCGCACGCGGGACATTCCGGCGGCGCGCCGACGTCGAGGTTCTCGCAATCGCGGCAGCGTCTTCCCTCGGGTTTGAAGGCGCGACTCACGATCATCTTTTCGACGCGTCCGACTCGTGCGGCTGCGAGCACGTCCTCGATGCCGGCGGCGCCCAGCCCGCCTTGCATAACCTCGACGCGAATCCGCTCCCACAGGTCGCGTTCGCTCTCGCGCTCCTGCTCGGTGAACACCGCCAGGATATCGGCGTTGACGTGAGCTTCGCCCTTCTTGAGATCGGACGCCTTCTGGGTGCACTTCGCGGCGAGCGCCGGCGGAAGCTCTGCGTGGATGCCGCGAAGGATTTCCTTGCCGCCGACGAGGACGATGCGGCGGAACTCGGCTTCCCGGTCTAGCTTGACGAGCTCGTCCCTGATCTCGCGTGCATACAAAAGCAGCTCCTTGTTGCGACGTCGCTCGTAGCGCTTCTGCGACCAGCCACCTTTCTTGACGTGGTTCTTGACGTTTCCCCTGACGATCTCCGCGTCCCCCGCGCCGGCCGACGAGACCAGAAAGATCCGCGCCCGCTTGTTGTCGGCGACGACCACCGCGACGTTTTCGTATTCGTCCTGAAGCTCGGCCAGCGGACGGATGTAAGGCGACGAGTCGATCCACACGAGGTCTTCGACGGGCGCGGTCAGTGGAATTGCCTTGAAGAAATCGAGCGCCCAGCACGCGAAGATCGCCAGTCCTCCCGATTCGAGCGGGCTCTTCTTCAGGAACTTGCGTACCACCCCGACGTTTTCGTCGAAATACTCCCGCTCGTCCTTTTCGGCAGTTCCTCCCTTGAGCACCCGGCGAAGCTTCTCGAACTTCACCTCCAGCCCTGCTACCGACCTCGGCGATGACAGATACACATTCAAAAACGCTCGCCCCGGCACCGTAATCTCCGCGAGCTCTCTCAGGTCGACGTCCGCGAACATCCCGCCTCCTCAAACACATGGAACTCCAGTTGCCGGATTATTCGCGCCGGCGCCGTCGGCGTCAAGTGTTTCCCTTGCCTTTGCAAATCCACCAGGTACACCCGCCAGTTGCATAAACGTGAGTCACTCGGTGGTTACAAGACACGTCCGGTGGGGTCAAGCAACGTTTTGGCTGACTTGCAGAGGAATGCACGTGGGGAACCGTCCCCTTACCTGCTGGGGACTTGTTCGGGCGGGGGTATAATCTGTGCGGCTACAGGCAGTTATAGATGTCTTTGACGTCGTCCCAACCGCATCGAGTGCTGCAATTTATGGACTTTACCTCGTCGTCTTCACACCAGATAACCGTATTGCCCGAGCAACGACCCTCCCAGGTCTCTCCCTGGCAATTATCGGGGGGTTGTTGGCTCTGATCTTCGCGGCAAGCATAGTAACTTTTGTCGGAATCAAAGACACACACCTTGCCTTCAGCCGCGCAGTCCTGGGACTGTATTTGGTTGTTTTCACACCAAATCGCAGTATCGCCGGAGCAACGGCCCTCGTAGGTCTCCCCGCCACAAGGATCGACGGGCTCGGTATCATCTATACCGATGAAGTCCAAAAAGGCATCCACCCGGGTGTCCACTCCAACGGAAGTGCAATATTTATCTCCATGGGAGGTTACCCCAACCACCAGGTAATCGCCGGCCGAATCCTGGTAAAACGCCGGTCCTCCGGAATCTCCGAAGCAAGTGTTCTTACTGGAATCTTCGTAGGTAAAGGTGGTGGTGGAAACGCCATCAATATCCATCCATACGCTCCGTTTGACACCTATACCGCTCTGAGTATAGCCATTTACGGCTCCATATCCGACAAACAGAAAAAACCTACCCACCCAGGAAGAATCCATGTGGGTCACAACGCTCATGGGTTCCACCGGTGCATTCGAGGACAGGGTTACTAAACCGATATCATAAGCCAGACTGCTACTCCTGTAACTGGGATGAGGAGTCATTTTGGAGACTGACAGAACATAGTCATAATCGGAAATGCTATTTCCGATTACAAATTGCATGGAGCCGGAAGAGAAACCATACACACAATGAGCCGCCGTCAGAACGGTGCGAGGGCCAATCACTGTACCCGTGCAAAACGGGCTCCCATTATATACCAACAGTCCCACCGCGGGCAATCCAGTGAAAACGGATCCGCCTACGATGGTGTCTTCATGTTCCCCTAAGGATGACTGAATGTCACCCCCATCGCAGTTTGCCAGTGCAAAAATCAAGAGACATGCCAACACGGTCAACAGATACTTCCTCATTGCTTCCTCCAATTCCTTTTGGACACCTGAGTTACAGCAGAGTAATCCGCTAGAAATCCTCTCTCTCTTCCTCCCGCCCCGTCTTCACCCAATTCCTCTTGGCTAACCGAACCCCAATTAGTGTTATCAGCTAGGAATTCTCCACACAATTTATGACTCACAAACATCGGCTCATGACGTAAGGCTAAGCTGTTTGTCCTGCATTTGGCCATCATTGGCGGGTAGCCTTGCACATCAAAAACACCGCTGTAAAGTAAAAAATGTAATGTAAGGAATTTGACACCACTGTAAGATAATTGATGTGATGTAAGCAACCTGGCGCCACCGTAAGACGATTGGTGCAATGTAAGGAGTTTGACCACCGATGTAAGAAATTCGTGGTGTTCGGTGATAACCGCTCCAAGGGCGGGGACCACGTCAATCACGAGGCGCTCATACCGGCCATCCGCAAGGAGACGCCCGACTTCGTGATCAACACCGGCGACATGGTCGACCTGGGACTTTCCAGCCCCATGTGGGACCGCTTCTTCGAGATCGAACGGGAGTTGCTGCGCGAGGTGCCCTTGTGGCCGACCTTCGGCAACCACGAGCAGGGGGACTTCACCAATCTCACCTACCTGAAGATCTTCTCGCTGCCGCCGCATGCCGACGACCAGGAACACCGTTACTACGAGTTCCGGCACAGCAACTGCCACTTCATCGTCACCAACACCCACGACGCCATCTACGGCACTCACTACGGGCAGGCCACAGCAAGATTTCATCGAGACCAGCCTGGCCAACGGTGCTGAGTCCGCGGGAGGGCCCACATCGTGAGACACCCTGAGCACCATACGCTGCGTAGCCTGCCGGCAAGACCTATCTTTTCTTGATTTCCTAAAGATCCTCGACCTTGGACAGCAGCACGATCTCGATGCGGCGGTTGAGACGGCGACCGCGCCTGGTGGCGTTGCTGGCCACCGGGCGGAACTGGGCGAAGCCGGAAGCCACCAGGCGATTGCCGGGGACCTTGGCCTTCTCCTGCAGGAAGCGAACCACCTGGGAGGCTCGGGCGGTGGAAAGCTCCCAGTTGCTGGGAAACTCGTTCTTGAGCCGGTCGGAGATGGGCAACGAATCGGTGTGCCCACCCACCTGGATGACCTTGTCGGAGATCTGCTTCAATGTTTCGCCAACCTTCTTGAGGACTTCCTGGCCCTGCTCGTTCAGCTCCGCTTCCCCGGAGTCGAAGAGGATCCGGTCCGTGACATCCACTACCAAGTTGCCACGAATCTCCTTGATGAGGATCTCGCCGCGGCGAACCTCCCGCTCAAGCTTCTGATTGAGCTCCGCCTGGGTTTGCTTTAAAGCCTCCAAGGCATCCATCTTGCGCTTCACCTCGGCCGCGAGCCAATCGTACGTCTTCTGTAGATCCTTGTTGTCGACCTCCAGGGACTGAATATACTTCTTCATCTCCTGGTTCTCGCTCTCGACTTGAAACTGCTTTTCCTCGCACTCCTGGGCGTCCTTCCCGGCCACCCAGAGATTCTCCTGGGAGACCTTTAGCTCCTGCTTCAACGGGCGAATAACGCCCAAGAACAGGCCCACGCCTGAGCCCAAAAGAAGGAGCACCAGGGCCCCGATAAGGTAATTTGGCGCGGATTTGCGCACACTTACTTCGGTTCGCTTTCTCCGTTGCGGCATCGAGACCATCCTATGCTATGCGACAACCCGTGATCTTGACCCCTTTGGAGGGAGATATGCAAGAACGATGAGTGCTGCAGGGCACCAACTAGCCGACTCTGTTTAGCAGACTACGGATATTCTCGAAGTAGGCCGCCCCGGCGCTGATCTGGATGTCGTTGTGCCCGGCCAGGGGAACCGGGAAGAACAGGATATCTGTATCGGGGCTGGCGTCGCGCAGCAACTCGGCGTCATCCAAGGGGATGATCATATCCATTTCTGCGTGCATTATCAGGGTGGGCAGGGAGGCTTTCTTCATCTTCTCCAGGTTGCGCGGGCCGTACTCCTCGGTCAAGCCCAGTCTGCGGGCAGAAACCCCCGCCATTTCCAAGAGCGGTATCGCCCGGGCGAAGCCGCTCTCGACAATCAGCCCGGCCAACTCCTTCGCCCGGGAGCTGGCCAGTTCGATGGCCGGAGCCGAGCCCAGGGAACGCCCCATAACCACCAGAGGCCCTTTATGCCCGTTCTTTTCAAGCAGGCTCCGGCATTCGTCCAGGGTACGGTGAGCGTCCCGCAAGAAGGTGTGAAAAGACGGCCGGCCGGTGCAGGTACCGTAGCCACGGTATTCTCCCACCAAAAACGACGCCGGCAAGGCGCGGTAGCCGTCGGAGATCATGTCGTAGTCGCGGGCGGTCTCTCCGTTTCCGTGGAAGAACAAGATGCAGGGAGCGCCGGCGTCCGCGAGAAACGCCCGGATTCGCAAGCGGATGCCCGACTCCACCTCGAACATATGGTCGAACGCCCCGTCGGCACCGGGCCAGAAGGACAAATCCGGCCGCGGAAAGAAAATGGCCGAGGAGATTTCTTCGTCGATTTGCGGATCGATAGTGGGTCCCATGGCACTCCTAACCAGCATGCCTTACCTAAAATCCCGGTCAGGGTCAATCCCAGCCAACCTTTACCCGAACGCCGCTAAAATGCTAGGATCCATTCAATTAGGAGTGGTCAAATCCAGCTGGTCAAGTACGTCCACCCGTAAGAGGTGAACCGATGCGTCGGGTCGTTGGCTTGGTCTCGGGCTTTCTGTTGTGCGCCGGAGTGCTGGTTTCGGCTCCGCGCTCATCCGCACAAACGCTGGTCATCACCGCGTGCAAGGACAGCACCGGCGCCGGGATCGGCAAGAACGCCAGGAAAGTCCTTTCCAAGGCGCTCTGGCAACAGGGAATCAAGCTGATCGGATACCAGAAGTACCTCCAGGCGGCCGCCAAGAGCGGCGTGGGGAAACGCCAGGCCCGGACCAAGGCCGGTATCCAAAAGATCGCCAAAACCCTCAAGCTCGACGGCGCCATCACCAGCACGGCGGTGCATCGGGGCGGGCGCTTCCTGATGGCCTTCTACCTGTATGACCCGGACGGAAAGTTGCTTCTGAAAAAGGCCTTCGCCATGAAGAAGCCCAAGCTGCCTTACCAGACGGCCCGCAAGCTGGCCGACCTGGTGGCCGGGGCGCTGGGTCGGGAGCCGGAGGAAAGGCCGGCGCCCGCGGAAGAACCTGAGCTTGCCCTGATCCCCCTCGCTCCAGTCGCCGAGGAAAAACCCCCGACCCCTCCCCCGGTTCCGGTGGAAGAATCGACGCCGGCTCCGTCGCCGGAGGACAAGCAAAACTGGGACAGCCTGCTGGCGCTTTCGGAAAATCCAAAAGAGGCGGGAGAAGAAGAGCAGGAAACCGAAGCGGCCCGACCCGCTCCGGCCGAGAAGCCCACCACCCGGGCGGAAGAAACACCCCCGCCCAAGCCGGAGAAGACTCCCTGGGATCTCCTGCAAGCCCCCGTGGTAAAGGATGCGGCCCCGCTACCCAGAAAGCCCCGCAAGCCCGGCAGCGTTCCCGATGTGCTGCTGGCCGGCGGTATGAGCATCAACACTCGGGGAGGCTTGAGCCCCCGGCACCAGGCCGGCGCCTTCCCGGGCCTGCGCATCAACGGCCGGCTGTTTCTAGGAACCTTCACGAACCATATCGGGCTGAGGGACATCGGGCTGGAAGGTACGTTCAACCAGAGCCTGGGGCTACAGGCCGAACCCGAACTGGTCGACGAGACCTGGGACGCCTCCCAACTGCAGTGGCGGGCGGGCCTGGTCTACCGGCTTTCCTTCGAGTCCACCGGCTTTTCTCCAGCGGTTCTCTTCCGCTTCGACTACGGCACGACCCGTTACATAATCGAATACGAACACCCCGAGGTCCTCAACACCTCGTATACCTACACGGTGGGGGCCCTGGACATCCACCTGATGCCGGTCCGCGAACTGCTCGGAATCTTCCTGTCGGCGGGCTACATATTCAATGTATGGCCGGCGGAAAAACTGTCCGGAAGTGGCGCCGGTTTCACCGTTGCGGCGGGAGTAAACCTCAAGCTGTTCGAGGGACTGCACCTGGGCCTGGGATACGAACAGGTACAGTTCCTTTTCGACGAACGCAAACTGGGCCAGACCTCCGACCAGTTCCAGATGTTCTACCTCCGCGCGGGCTGGAGCCTACGCTAAGAAAACGTCCGGTTTATCCAGAATCTCCCAGTGAATTTCCGGTCGATCCCAATCTCCCGCGTAAAAAGAGACACTTACAAGAGGACCACGAGTAAATTAACTCACCAGTATAGTGGCACCGCGTATATTGAGTTGCCCTGGGAAGTCAATATGTTAT
>JAUXGL010000203.1 GCA_030622135.1 Deltaproteobacteria bacterium | reverse complement strand
GCTCGAGGCCAACGAAGGTCTCTGCCTGGGAGACAACCAGCCCGAGGTTCCCTGCACCAACGGAACCTTACGGTCGGGAATGACGCTGAACACCGACGGGGTATTGGACATTGACATCCCCGCCGTCAAGGTCCAGGGAAGCGTCACCCTAAAAGGAGCTCAGATGCCGCTGGAACCATCCGACCGGGGAAATCTGGAGTTTGTCCTGACCCGGGGAGGCAGCATCAGCACCGATAACTTCGGCGCTGGCGGTGCGGTTACTTACAGCGTTACCTTGATCCCCGGCAACTATACCGTCATCCACCGGGCCAACCCATCTCTCTGCAACGGATCAGGACATCCGAAGGTGCCTTGCCTGGATCAGGTGCTTGCCGGCTGTCCGTGAGCGGCAATAACATTTTTTTGCCCACATTCGATTGTAACGGGAATCGTCGTAGATTGTCGGCACCGTGTGACTAATAGTGAGGACGGGATTTCTATACAGGCATATCAGAAAGAAGGAGGTTCCTCATGGTATCGTGCTTGAGATTTCTTTCCGGGATAGCGTTCATGGCAATCGCCGGCTGCGGCTATTCCTCCGGGCTGTGCGGGCCGGGCGGGGAATGTCCCCAGGGCCAGGAGTGCGTGGAAAATCAATGCATGCAGATACTGGTTTACGATACAGACGATGATTGCGACCAGTCGAGACCGTTCTGCGATGTGGTCAGTAAAAGTTGCGTGACCTGCTCTCCGGACTGCACCGGGAAGTGCTGCGGGGATGACGGCTGCGGCAGCGTCTGCCAGAACCACTGCGGCACCACGGGACAGACATGCAATCCCGACACCTGTCTGTGCGAAGGAGAGTGTGTGCCATACTGCGACGACAGGGAGTGCGGGCCCGACGGCTGCAGGGGCGAGTGCGCGCCCGGATGCGGGGAGGGATACGCATGCAACGCCGAGGGCCGTTGCGAGGGCGCCTGCATGGATGGTGAAACCCGATGCGGCGGGGAGTGCGTGAATATCAACTCGGATCCGCGCCACTGCGGCGGATGCCAGAAGGCCTGCGGGGACGGGGAGATCTGCACGGACTCTAACTGTGGGAAGGCGCCCGACTGCCGGGAGATCCCCTGTACGGGTTTCACTTACTGCGATCTCGGCACGGGTAAGTGCAAGCCGGGCTGCGACGCGGACGACCAGTGCGGCCCGAGGCAGTCCTGTGATGTCACTACTCATTCTTGCGTCGATGCCGCCGTAAACAACCTGCTCCTGGTGGTGGATAAATCCGGAAGCATGATGGATGCGTCCCAGGAAGGAGGCTCCCAGAGCAAGCTGGAGGACGCCCGGCAGGCCCTCCATCTGATGCTGGACGAGGGGGAGGGGAAGATCCGCTTCGGCTGGATGCAATTTCCCCATGGATCTTTCTGTGAACCGGGAGTGGTGTCGGTGGATTGCGGTGATGATTCGGTTCCCGAGATCAGGGATCGAGTGAACGCGCTCCTGGCCGAAGGAGGGACCCCCACCGGAGAGTCCCTTCAGAAGGCGGACACCTACCGGGGTCTGCACGACCCGCATCGCTGCAACTTCGTTCTCCTGCTGACCGACGGCCTGCCCACCTGCCCGAACGGCGAAGGAGTCGGAAACAACCAGGCCGACAACCAGATGGCCCTGGAAGCGGTGCAAGCCCTCCACTCGCAACGGATCGACACGTTCGTCATCGGCCTGGGAGAGGATCTGAACGCCTCCAATCCGGAGATCCTCAATCAAATGGCCGATGCGGGCGGTCGGGCGCGCGGCGGAGACGTCAAGTATTACCAAGCCAACAACCTCGATGAGCTCCAGACAACCGTCCAGACCATCGCGGTTGCCGTCATCGGCTGCAACATGCGTTGAAAAAAGTTGTAGCATCTCCGTATGATAATCCGACGATCATATGGATCGACGATCATATGGATCCGGGACAGATCGCCCGACGAGGTTCCCACCTGTCTCGTCGGCGGGATTACTGGTTAATAAGAACCGGCGTGTAAGTGTAAAATACGGAGTGTACCATGGAAAAAACCAGATCTATCTTTTTCCCGTGTGTTTCAATTGCCATCGGGATGGGTCTCGCTCTCCTGACGAGTTGGGGCTGCGGATCGAAAAGCCGTCCGGTCTACATCTGTCAATCGGACGACGAGTGCGCTCTCGACGAGATCTGCCGGGAACGGCGGTGTACCCAGGTCGAGTGCAAGGTCGACCGGGACTGCCCGGCCGGGCAGGAGTGCCTGGACAACGAGTGCCGGCAGATCGTCGTCTGCAAGACATGGAGTGATACGATTGTGAATTGATGCGTGTCGGTTTTAGCCGTGATTACAAGGTATTACAGAATCCAACCGGATCTTGACGCCGTAGGTAATTCCGCACCACATAACTACATTTACCTATCCCATCAGCACACCAACCGCCTCCGTGCCCCAGCGAACCTGGTGGCCGAAACGATGGTCAAGGCCGAGATGCGATATCGGTGCAAAAAAAAAGCGGCCAGATGAGCGTGGCCAGGTTCCCACCTTCGCCGCCGTCGGGATTAAGCAGTAAACAGCTAAAATGGTGTGTAAGACAAGGAGGGAATATATGCAGTGCGTCTGAAGTTGGCACAGAATGTGCTCGCAGGACTGGTCAAATGTGGCCGGCCAAGTGGAAGTGTAAAAAGTTGGGAAAAACGCTCAACTGGAGGGAAAACTCATGAATAGCAAGAAGTTGTCATTGGTAATGACCTTGGTATTGGGAGTTGTGTTCGGTGCTTGCGGCGGGGACGACGGAATCGATCCGACGATGACGAAGGAGGAAGCCCGGGCGTTTAGATCAGCGGACTGGGGGTACGATGTGTGTGAGCAGAACGGCTGGTACGGAGATGGGGAATGCGACACATTCTGTCCGTTGCCCGATCCGGGCTGCGAAGAGCCGCGAAATGAGGTGGGGTCCTGGACCACCGTCCTGCTCGCCGACGTGGAGAGCGAGCACCCCTATCACAACAACACCGAGCGCACCTGGACGGTTCACCGCGAGGGAGCGGCCAAGATCAAGCTGCACATCAAATGGATGGAGGTGGAGCGCAATTACGACTCGGTTTCCGTGTATATCGATGGGCAGGAGCACCTCGGCCAGGTCTTCGACGGCGTCCACAACGACGTCTGGACGCGTGAGTTCGACAGCGACACCGTGTACGTAACCATGCGCTCCGACTACATCATCACCTTATGGGGTTTCGAGATGGATTTGGTCAGCTACCACAAAGAGCTTGATCCCTGCGCCGGGGTCGTATGCGACGATCCTCCCAGCCAGTGCCACAAAAACCCGGGCACCTGCGTCGACGGAAGCTGCCAATACGATCCCATCACCGCCTGCATCGACTCCGACGGCTGCTGCCCCCCCGGCTGCGCCGGCCAGGACGACGACTGCCCGGCGCAGTCGTCTTGGGATGGAGCCTACGGAGGCTCTGGTTATGATAGGGCAGAATCCATCCAGCAAACCTCGGACGGCGGGTACATCCTGGCTGGGGAGACGAAGTCATTCGGTGCGAGCTCCGGTGACGCATGGGTCCTGAAGTTGGACGCGAGCGGAAACGCGGCCTGGCAGAAAACCTACGGCGGCTCAGGTTATGAGGGGGCACACTCCATCCAGCAAACCTCGGACGGGGGATATATCGTGGCGGGGCATACTCATTCATTTAGTGCAGGTTGGGCCGACGCATGGGTCCTGAAGCTGGACTCGAGCGGAAACGCCGCCTGGCAGAAAACCTACGGCGACACAGATCATGATGCAGCACACTCCATCCAGCAAACCTCGGACGGGGGATATATCGTGGCGGGGTATACTCATTCATTTGGTGCGGGTAGGGACGACGCATGGGTCCTGAAGCTGGACGCGAGCGGAAACGCGGCATGGCAGAAAACCTACGGCGGCTCACATCATGATGTGGCACACTCCATCCAGCAAACCTCGGACGGGGGATATATCGTGGCGGGGTATACTCGTTCATTTGGTGCGGGTAGCGACGACGCATGGGTTCTGAAGCTGGACGCGAGCGGAAACGCGGCTTGGCAGAAGACCTACGGTGGCTCAGGTTATGATTTTGCACACTCCATCCAGCAAACCTCGGATGGCGGGTACATCCTGGCGGGGTATACGGACTCATTCGGTGCAGGCCACCACCGTGACATGTGGGTCCTGAAGCTGGACACGAGCGGAAACGCGGCCTGGCAGAAGACCTACGGCGGATCAGGTGGTGATTCGGCAAACTCCATCCAGCAGATCTCGGACGGGGGATACATTGTGGCAGGGAATACTCGTTCATTCGGTGCGGGTAATAGTGACGCATGGATTCTGAAACTGGACGCGAGCGGAAACGCGGCCTGGCAGAAGACCTACGGTGGCTCAGGTTATGATTTTGCACACTCCATCCAGCAAACCTCGGACGGCGGGTACATCCTGGCGGGGAATACTCATTCATTCGGTGCGGGCTACTATGACACATGGGTTCTGAAGCTTGAAGCCGACGGCGTAATCTCGGGGAGTTGCCCGGGTGGTATCGGCGTAGACACATACGCAGTGGCGGCAAGCACCAGTGTCAGTCCGAGGAACAGCACGGCCACCGCGGCGGCGTCCTATGCCACGGTTGGCGACACCGACGTCGTTTCCCAAGACAGCAGTGCCACTAGGAAGAGCCTGTGTGACGACTGACGGGGCATATTGAAAGCGGATGTCTGACCCCCAACACCGCTGCTTCAAGATCGCGCGCACACGCAACGAAGCAGCGCTACTCGAACACCTTTTCGCGGAGCTCTGGGACAATGGCTGAGTGTCCCTTGAGGTTTTCCCTGGTGTTGTGGTCGGCGGGGGACCTTCCGGTGGCCGAGGGTCGGGCAATGGAGGCCCATGTGAGAAACTGCGCGGCGTGCCGCTCGGCGCTCGCCGAGCTCGGGGTAAACGCCGACGCCTACGAGTCCAGGCGCGACGAGCACCTGGCCATGCTCAGGGCGCGCCTGGCCGGCGAACACCCCCCTCCGGCCGGGAGCACTTCATGGCGGTGCTCTCCGAACGCCGCTTCACCCGGGACCGTCTGCACGAACGGGCGCGGCAGCTTTTCATCAAGGGGGGAACCGGGACCCTGATCCCGGAAGCGCCCGACACCTGTCTGTGCGAAGGAGAGTGAAACGGACGGGGTTTGATGCTCGCAATTATTGGTAATTGCATGACAAATTCAGGCCAAAAGAAAATCCGAAGTTTTTTCGTCGCGCTATTTTCACCCCCACCCTTCCCCTCCCCCATAAAGGGGGAGGGGAACTATGCCAGTGATATCAAGTAATTACCCCCCCTCCCGCTGGCGCACCCAAGGGCACACCACGGGTGCTGCAGAGCTTCCGCGGTTTGCCTTGGTTTTTATGGCTTTTGCAGAGGGTGCGACAGCGGAGCGAAGCGGAGCAGTGCCCATTGGTATGCCCTTGGGTGCGCTTCGCTGCGGCTGCGCCGGGAGGGGGTGGGGGGGAGGGTGGAACACGTGCGTCACCCCTGGGGCGAAGCTCACCCGTTTGCCATTCGCCCCGAAAATCGCTATCGTATCCGTATATTTTCGTAGTATGGCGGGATGGACAAGGCGGTTCCCAATGCTGAGAGTCCTGACCTTCTTGATTTCGCTGCTTCTGCTGTCTGCGACTGCGGGAGCCGGGACCTACCGGTTTGGCGTCGTGCTGGGCAACAACCGGGGTAGCGATCCCGCGCGCGCGCTGCGTTACGCCGAGCAAGACGCCCGCAAGATGCACGAGTTGCTCCTGCAACTGGGAGGCTTTTCCCCGCAAGACCTGCGCCTGCTGGTCGGGGCGAACGCCGGCGAGGCTTGGAAGGCTCTGAGGGAAATGGAGAGGCGCGTCGCGGCCGTGTCCGATCAGCCGGGCAAGCGAGCGCTTTTCATCCTTTACTACTCCGGTCACGCCGAGGGAGACGCCCTCGAACTGGGTGAAAGCACACTCAGCTTCGGCGAGTTGTCCGAGTTTTTGAAATCCGCGCGCGCGGACGTGCGGGTGGCCTTCATCGACTCGTGCCAGAGCGGCAAGCTGGTGGCCATGAAAGGGGGCCGGCGGGGCCCGGCCTTCGACATCCGGGTGACCGACGAGATGGCTTCCTCGGGCTACGCCATCGTCACCTCCAGCGCCGACAACGAGCTAAGCCAGGAGTCGGCGGAGATCCGGGGGTCGGTCTTCACCCACTACCTGGTCTCGGGCCTGCGGGGGTCGGGCGACCATTCCGCCGACGGGAAGGTGACCCTATCCGAGGCGTACCGATACACATACTCACGCACGGTAGCCCACACCGCCGCCACCGTGGGCGGCGGGCAGCATCCCATGTACGACTTCAAGCTGGCCGGCCGGGGCGAGATCGTGATCACCCACATACACCCGAGCCGGCCCCGGCTTCTGGTCGAAGGCCTCCAAACCGGCCGCCTGGTGGTGGTGAACCAGAGCCGCGAGATCGCCGTGGCCGAGACGGATGTGTCCGCGGGCCAGGCCGTCAGGCTCGCGCTGCCGCCCGGAGAATTTTTGGTCTATTTCCTCTCGTCCGACTCGGCGCACTCGGCCCGGGTGCGGGTTCTCTCCGGCCGGGAAACCCGGCTGGGCCCGGACGACTTCACTCCTCGATCGCTGGATCGGGCGGTGGCCAAGGGCGGCCTGTTCCGCAGGACTCTGCAGCATACACTGGGCAGCGGGTTTCTCCTGCGTTCCTTCCCCCTTTTAGGGGAACCGCTCGCCATGGGGGCTTCGATCCACTACCGGATCGGTCACCAGGACGGCTGGCAGGCGACCGCCCGCCTCACGATGACCACCGCTCCCGATGCGGGAACCTCCACGGACTATCTCGATATCGGGGTCTCCGGGGGCTTCGGGTATGCCTGGCCGGTGGGAGTAACCTGGCTCCGGGCCGACCTCCTGATCGGCTACGAGCACCTGTTCCAGGAAGATTTGGAGGGAGAAGGCCGGCACACCTCGGGCCTTTCGTACCTGGCCATGACGGGCCTGGGTGTACCGCTCGGGCCGCTGGTCGCCGTCCTGGAACTGGGGGCGGGCGGGCGCGTGTTCCAGATGCGCGGCGAGGGCTGGGTCCACCGGCTGGACCTGCAGGTGATCCTGGGACTCGGATGGAAGTGGAAAGGGTAGCCCCCGCATGACGCGAAGACTCCCGGCACTGGCCATCACGGCCTGCCTGATATTTACCGGCTGCGGCCCGGGAATCGACGAGGGAGGCTGCAGCGCCGACGGTGACTGCCCCGATTGCGAGCGGTGCGACTCGGGACAGTGTGTCCCAGAGATCTGCGACCATCCCCCCAACGGATGCTTCGAGCACCTGGGCGTCTGCCGGGATCGGACCTGCCACTACGAATTCAGAAACGGCGCCTCGTGCAGCGACGTAGATCCCTGCACCGTAGATGACACATGCACCAACGGCGCATGTGCGGGCACACCGATGACCTGCGGCAGTCCGCCGCAGGACGAGTGCCTGGATGCCAATACCTTGCGGACATACGGCACTTCCGGATCCTGCATGGACGGTGCCTGTGAGTATCCCCATCAGGACGACGTCTGCACGTCAGGATGCAAGAGCGGAACATGCAACCCGGATCCGGGGAAAGAGCTGTGGAGCTTCGAAACTCCGGGCCGGATTCTGTCCTCACCGGCAATGGCGAGCGACGGCACGATCTACATCGCCGACTATGGCTACATGTTCTATGCCGTCAATGCCGACGGAGAAGAAAAGCTGCGCTGTCAACTGGACGAACCGACCTATAACTCATCCCCGGCCGTGGGGAGGGATGGAACCATCTACATCGGTGCGGGTGACTACGAAGGAGTTCTGTACGCCTTGCGGCCGGAGGACTGCTCGGAGAAGTGGCGATTCACGGTCGGCACAGCCACGACCAACGCCGGCATGGATTCCTCGCCGGCGATAGGAGACGACGGTACCATCTACGTCGGCTCCGACGACCACAATCTGTACGCGGTCAACCCGGAGGACGGCTCGGAAAAATGGAGCTTTCCAACCGGCTACCAGGTGCACTCATCCCCGTCCATCGGCGGCGACGGTACCATCTACGTCGGCTCCGACGACGAGAAGCTGTATGCAATCCATCCGGAAGACGGCTCGGAGAAGTGGCGCTTCCAGACCGGGAATAGCGTGCGGTCCTCCCCGGCGATCGGGGGGGACGGCACGGTGTATTTCGGCTCCTGGGACTACAATGTATACGCAGCCAACCCACAGGACGGTTCGGAGAAATGGCGCTTCACCACGGGTGCCGAGGTGAGCTCCTCTCCCGTCATCGGGAGCGACGGCACCATCTACATCGGCTCATGCGACGGCAACCTCTACGCCCTGGATCCCGTGGACGGCTCCGAGAGGTGGCGGTTTTCCGCGGGCGGTTGCGTCTTCTCCTCGGCGGCCGTCGGCAACGACGGAACCGTCTATGCCGGTTTGGGAGACGGATACCTCTACGCCATCGACCCGGAAGACGGCTCGGAAAAGTGGCGCTTCAAAACGTCGTACGTCACGTCCTCCTCTCCGACAATCGGGAGCGACGGCACTGTGTACCTC
>JAUXGL010000238.1 GCA_030622135.1 Deltaproteobacteria bacterium | reverse complement strand
TGCCGAAAGAATTCACAAACAAAGTGGCGCAGACATCAGCCGGATAAAAATCCACGTCATTGGCTGGTTGGAAATGGGTTTCGTTCCAAACGGTTTAAACGAAAAAGAGATGGAACTCTTTGAAATTCAGATCGGAGACTGGGTCGATGATTACGAGGCTGTGAAATTTAGCTGAATTGCTCTGATTACGATTGAGAACTCGGTACTCACGAGTAATGGAGTTCGTGTTGATTTTTGCCCAGGCGTGACCTGGGTCACGCCTCGGGCTGAATCCCTGGTGGTAGATTGCCTTCTTTGGCAACATGTACCCAAAGAAAGATGTGGGGTAAATGAGTTTGCTGCTCGACCACCCTGATTTGCTAGCCGGATACATCCGCGGTGACCGGTCCGCCCTGGAGGCGATTTATTTCGAGTACGTGGACGAAGTCACCAGGCTGGTCCGAAGAGGCTTCGTATATGATCGAAGCAAGGTAGTAAGAGTATCCGGCATCGGAGAAGAATCAACCCAATGCGATCTGGTCCAGGAAACATTCGTCCGGGCCTTTTCCGAAACCGCTCGGAAAGGCTACGACGGCCGTTCACCCTTCCGACCGTACCTGCTGCGCATCGCCAAGAACCTGATGATCGACCGGCTGCGAAAACTGGGCCGGGAGGTCCCGGAGAGCGAATTGAACCTCTCCGGAAACGCGGGCGAGATCCCCGCATTCCTCGGAAAAGACACACCCCTGCTCCCGGAAAATCCCGCCGAGCAGGCTCACTTCAAGCGCCAGCAGGCAACCACGGAAGCTTTTGTGGCGACCCTACCGGAACCCAAGCGAGCCTTCTTTGATTTGCGTTACCGCCAGGGCCTTTCACAGCAACAGGTGGCCAAGCACCTGGGCGCCACCCGCCGTAAAGTACGAACCTTGGAAAAACAGCTTCGCCGGGAGCTGAAAAAGAGCCTGAAATTCAAGAGGTTATGGCCATGATCGGCTCTGGTTCAAAAAAAACGACCAACCGGCCGCCCGAACCGTAGGAGCAGGCATAAACCCAATATCATTAAGGAGTGGACCGACATGAAAGGACAAAAATCAATGAGAAGCCTGCGACTTCTCGCACTCATCCTTACGGGTACCTGCTGGTTGACTGCCTGCGGCACCGATGACTCCGACAAGGACAAGTGTGTAACCGACGAAGACTGCCTGACCGGCAACTTGTGCAACCTGGAGAGAACCTCCGGTGGCAAGACGGGGCAGAAGGGGCAGTGCATGAAAGCCAGTTCGGACGGCTTCTTCCTGTGCTCGCGGGAAAACCCCTGCCCGGCGGGTCAGTTCTGCTTCAACGGGCTGTGCGCCCCCGGCTGCATGACCGACCAGGACTGCGCCGCAAACCAGTACTGCGACACCAAAGTGGACCTTCCCAACAACCAACTCGGAACCCACATGTGCGTGAACAAGGAGGTACCCTCTTGCTCGACCGACGGAGAGTGTGCCGAAACCCAGGAGTGCGTCATGGGCCTTTGCAGCGCCGCAGCCGTGGAGCAGCAGTGCACCCCCAGGCCCGACGGGGTGGACGGATGCGACGACTACTCCATCTGCCTCGACCTGGGGGAGGTCGACCAGGAGCAGAACTCCTGCGTCACCTTTCCTCCCTGTCCCCAGGACGGCAACTGCCCGGTGGGTCAAGTCGGCTCGGTGTGCAACGAGGGCGACATCCCCAACAAGGCCCGCATCTGCCTCACCAGTCTCTGCAAGTCGGTCGCCAACTGCCCGGGAGGATTCAAGTGCATCATCCCCAGCGACAACCTGGGCATGTGCAGCAACGGCACTCTCGGCATGCCTTGCATGACGGCGGATGATTGCTCCGGAGGGCTGACCTGCTTCGGCGCCATGGGAAACGCTCCGGGCTTCTGCGTGCAGGGAACTACACCCCAAGACTGCGACTCGGCCGGAGGCACCTGCATCGATCCCATGACCGAGGATTGCCCTGCCGGAACGCAGATGGATCAAACCAAGCAGTGCTCGGACATCACAGAAACGTGCTGCATCTGAGCTTCGATCCATCATGGGGCGGGGGCCGTCGAGTCCCCGCCCACACTTCCCCCGGGGAGATTAAGGATGAAAGCCGACGAGCGACGCAGGCTGGACCGGCTCTTGAGCGGCGGGCCGGGTCCCTCGGTGCAGGAAAAGGAAACCATGCTCCGGGAAATCCTGACCCGAAAGACTTCTGTTTCCCTACAAGGCCGTCTGGGCCTTCCGGTACGGTGGCGGTGGATGTGGGCTCCGGTTAGCGGGGCGATTGCGGTCGCGGCCGTGGCGGCTTTTGTGTTGCTGTCTCTCTCTTCCTCGGAGCGGGAGACCGGGAGTGACGAGTTCGTGGTGCGAGGCGGCCTGCGGGCGGAAAGCTCCATGCGTCTGGCGTGTACCCGATCCGGCAAGCCCGCTCCAACGCCGCAAAAACTCCCCAGGTGCCGGCCTGGTGACATGTTGACCTTCGACCTCCAGGCGCCCACCGGCCTGCAGCACTTCTCCGCGGCGGCTCTCGGCCCTGGGGGGCTTCTGGTGTGGTACTTCCCCTCCGAGACGAATACCAGTCTACGGATCGAGGCCAACGGCGTCGCCCAGCAGGGCATCGTGATCGGGTCAGAACACGCTCCCGGTGAATATCGAGCGTTCGGGATCTTCTCGAAGATCCCCCTCGGTCAGGATCAATTGCGCGCGGTCATCCAAGCCCACTCCGGCGGCAAACCCGACAGGCTCGGAGTGATCGTGGCGCGTTTCACGGTGGTAGCTCCATGAAGCCCGCGAGTGCCTGCCTGCTTGCACTGCTTCTGGTCACGCCGGCGGCGGCGTGGGCCGAAACGGCGGTCTACTCGGTTCATGTGGGGGTCAACTCCCCTCCGCCGGGCTCGGAACTCCCCAGCCTGCGCTATGCCGACGATGATGCCGCCCGCTTCTACCAATTCGTCCGGCCATTTGCCAAACGGGCCGTCCTGGCCACGGTTCTGGACGAGGAAAGCCAGCGACGCCACCCCGCACTTGCCGGCAACTGCATCTCCCCACGGCGCGACTTGGTGCAAGAGAAGCTCGCGGAAATGGCAGCCAGCATGCAAACCGACCGGGATGCCGGAAAGAATGTGGTCCTGTACCTGTCCTACTCGGGTCACGGTGTTCGGGAGGCAGATGAAACCGCTCTGGTTCTCCTCGATGGGCATCTGGACCGCCGGTTCCTGGAAGAAAAAGTACTGTCCCTTCCGGCCAACGTGATTCACTTGTTCATCGACGCTTGCCATGCCCAGGGACTGGTAGCGCGACGGGGGGTGATCGAAAAGGAAGTCAGTGCCCGATCCCGGGTTCTTTCCGAGTGGGAACGATCCGCCATCCTACGCGACGACCTGCTCTCCCTCCATCCACACGTCGGTGCCCTGGTGGCTGCCGCCACCGACCGGGAGACCCACGAGTGGTCGCGGCTTCAGTCCGGCGTCTTTACCCACGAACTGCTCAGCGCCTTGAGTGGAGCGGCAGACGTCAACTTGGATGGAAAAATCGTATACAGCGAAGTTGCAGCTTTCATCTCCGCCGCTAACCGGTCAGTGAAAGATCCCCTGGCAGTTATCCAGGTGGTCTCTCTGCCCCCACAGATCAACCGTAACGCTCCAATCCTGGCGCTGGCCTGGATCCCGGATGCCGCACTGCTGGAAGGCATCCCCGCAGGCCTGGGCCACTTCTACCTGGAGACCAGCGGTGGGATCAGGGCCCTGGATGCCCATCCCGAATTCCGCACTGCCCTCCGGTTGATGCTACCGCCGAAGGAGCGCATCTGGCTCCGAAGTGGAGACCTGGAAGCTTCTTTCGAAAGCCGTCCCGGAAAGACCGTGCACTTTGCTTCTCTCGAGTACCGCAGCGCCGAGACGCTGACCGCCCGGGGAAGCATCGACGACTCCCTGCGCAAGGGATTCTTTACCTCTTCCTTCGGTGCATCCTACTACCGTGGTTACGTGGATCGCTGGGGGGTGGTGGGTGTGGAGTTCGCTGAACCTCCCCTGGTTACCCAGTCGCTATCGAGGCCCAGCCAAGTTCCCGCCATCACCTGCCTGGTCGGCTCGGGGCTGGCGTTGGCGTCCACCGCAGTGTTCGCCGCTCTGGCCTTTAGAGCCAAGCAGGACTTCGATACCACCGACCTGCAGAAACCAGCGCAGGAGGCCAAGACCCGCATGGTAAGCTACCAGGCCCTGGCCGTCGGCTCGGGTGTCGTCTCGGCCGGGTTGGCCGTGGCCGCCTGGCTACTCTGGCCCAACGAGCCCTGGACCGTCGGCCCGTCTCCCGGCACGGGCTCCATGGGTCTGTCACTGAGCTTCCGATGGTAGCTCCTGCCACCAATAGCGCCGGGCCAACGGATCGCAGGATCGGCAGGATCCGGCAGGATCGGGGTCGGGTCTTGACACTTGACACTTACATTGTTCTCAGGATGCATGTTTGATAAGTGTCAAGTGTCAAGACCCGACCCCACCCGATAACTGCGGCACCACGCTACGTCGCTGGTCCCTGTCCCGCGCCTGGCCGGTGAAGTTCGTCGCCGGTGACTGGGATAACGAGTCCGACGAGAACGTCATCGAGTCCGTGACGCTCACCTTCGACTTCTTCGAGTTGATTCAGTAGGGCGGGGATAGCGGGTATCTTCACCGTTTCGTTGCAGGGGCCTTCAGGACTTCTCTGGAAAGTTGAAGGCGATGCTAAGCGCATCGATCGTCACCGTAGTGGTGTGGAGGTAGTAGCCATGGTTGACGAAATCGCCGTAGCGTTTTCTGTAGCGTTCGTAGTCACCCCACTTGCCGTCGTCTTGTTGTGATCTCAGCAAATACTCCAGCCCCTCGCGATAGACGGGTAGATCTGTCATCCGCAGGAACCTCAGACACGAGATCAACTCGGCGGTGATGTCGGGATCGTTTTTCATGATGTAGTAGACCGTGAGGCGATCCAGGGCGTGGCGCAGATACTCGAGATCCTCCCGTGAGAAATACTCGGCATCGAGCTTCTCACCGTACTCGTAGGGCACGAAGACCTCGTGGGTGAGCTGGTAAACCTTCAGATTGGATCTGTATGCGTAGGGGCTCAGTCGGGAGGCGATAACCCCAGCATTGAAGCCCGTGGCCAGGTCGAAGGGCTCCTCGAGGCCGAAGTGAGAGTAGTACCAGTGGAAAGCCATCTTCTGGTGAGAGCCGCGCTTGCTCATGTGGCCGTTGAGCCGCTGATGCACTTTGGCTATCTCGACCCTGTACATCTTGGTGTCCAGCCCCAGTCCTTCCAGCAGCAACGCCGCTCGCAGGTAAGAGGTTGCGTCCTGCTTGAAATGCCTGTCGCTGATCGTGAGCATGTCGTGGTACTCGGGCGTGTAGGTCACCGCTACGACAGCCTTGACCCGCTCGATGATTTGACGTTTCTCGTTCGGCGAGGCGATGGCGTGTAGGCGAACATACGCGTCGAGAAGCTCCACGAGCTTCTTCTTGCCCTTGATGCCAGCCGCTCTCAACTCGGCCGGGTCGACCGTCAAGCCATCGAGCCAAGAACGCGCGCGTTGGATGGAACGTTGGTAGCGGTCTCGGTTTTTCGTCAGGAAGGCCTTTGTCGCTGCCTTCCCTTCATCTTGCGAGGCCGGACACGAGCACTCGGCGGTCGTCTGGCCACAGCCGGTGGTCCGGCAGGCGGCCAGCATCGTCAGAAGCAGCGCAGAGCACAATATTGGGTGCGCGCGCAGGCATTTGAATCGTGAGATGCTTGGAGCCAAACAGAACTTCCTTCCAAATTGCGGCTACGGCTGTCGATATCGATGCTCGCACCCAATACGATCGATTATCCATACCACCCGAATGGGAAAATCAAGAAAGCGCTCGATCCAACCCTTCACCTTCTCTTTTCGTGCGAGGCATGGACGAGAGATACGCTCAACCCACCCAAGTGTCAAGTAACCAGACCAGACCAGGATCTCCCACCCCCCTGGCTGAACGTCCCCGATCTGGCCCGGCGACCGACGGTCCCATCCGCCGACGAGCCCCAGTTGTGCCGTCGGTCCCGG
>JAUXGL010000131.1 GCA_030622135.1 Deltaproteobacteria bacterium | reverse complement strand
ATCGATAACCTCCTTGCTCTTTTGCAAGAACTATCGATCATTCGCGCCACTCAGACACCCTGAAAGTGGGGAATTCTAATTGTCGTCAGTGGGGCATTCTAATTGTCGCCGGCCAGGTTATATGCGGAAAACCCATTTTTTTAGTGCCCTGCAACCCTTTTTACCAATCCGGGTCTTACTATTAAACTGGGCGAAACCGCCACACAATAACCCCCGATACCGGGAGGAGAGATGTTATGAAAAAGATGGGATTGTTGGTTCAGGCCGTTGTGCTCATTCCATTGATCTGCATGGGTTCAGGCGGATGCAGTGGAGGAGATGAATCAGAAAGTCGTCTCACCAAAGGAGAGGCCGCCAAGATGGCCAAAGCCGACTCGGGGGTCGACTACTGTGAAAAATATGGCTGGTACAAGGATGATGTATGTGATGATTTCTGCCTCAAACCGGATCCTGACTGCTGCGACGCTGACGCCGACTGCGAGTACGGGCAGAAGTGGTGCGAGGAAGGCGAGTGCGTCCCCTGCGACAACTCGGGGCTGACCTGTAAGGTGTACTGCCCGCACGGGTTCGTGGTCCGCAACGGCTGCACTCCCTGCGAGTGCGCCGAGTCTCCGGGCAGCCCACAACTGAGTAGCTTTAGCGTGGTTTGGAAAGAAGGGTGCACCGACTCGGAAGGTATCGGTTGTTATGATGAAGGTGTAACCCTCCAAGACTCGACATTGGTTTGGGAAACTGCTGAGAGCAGCGACTATACGGGGGCCTATCGTTTGGATGTAGTCCATAATCTCTTGTGCTCGGATGTAGGTATCGTAGGCGCTCAACTTTCGGTGGAAGGCAACCAGTTAATTCTGGAAGAAGATCTGGGCGAGCCTATGGATTGTTTTTGTTGCTTCGAGGCAAGTTTTAGAATCGATGGGCTAACCGCCGGCAACTACATTTTGGTGATCAAACCCGCGGGTGAAAATCGAGAATTCATTCGTCAAGAAATCGAAATTCCAGGAGAAGGGCCATCGGACTGCGTCGAAGACGCTGGCTGCGAGTACGGGCAGGAGTGGTGCGAGGAAGGCGAGTGCGTTCCCTGCGACAACTCGGGGCTGACCTGTGACCTGTACTGCGAGCACGGGTTCGCGATCCGCAACGGCTGCACTCCCTGCGAGTGCGCCGATTGATCTGACAGGTCACCCTTCCTGGCTCTCGTTACTTTCTAGGCACTTGAGAGGCCGAGATCTTTACACTTGAGTCAAGTTTCATCGGAGGCTTCCACACAACGGTTGCCGGCCTTGTCCCGCGCTTTTTGCGGGGCTAGGACTCGGGTCCGACCTGCAGGATGCCTACCTTGTAGAGCAGTACCACTACCATGGTGATTGGGACGATGAACCTGAGGACGAAGAGCCAGGCGCCAAAGAGCGAACCGTACTTCGATCCCTGGGTGAACTCGGCCCGGATGGTGGCTTTTTTCGCGAACCAGCCCACGTAGATCGCCATCAGGAGGCCGCCGAGGGGCAGCATCCAGTTGGTGGCCAGGTAGTCCATGGTGTCGAAGAAGTTCTTGGTGAACAGGTCTTCCCATTCGCTGAATATCCACTTGCTTCCGGAAAGAGCCGAGGGGATGCCGAACATGAATATCAGCGAGCCGGTGATCAGGGCTGCTTTTTTGCGGGTCCAGCCCAGGGAGTCTATGAAGTGGGCGGTGACCACCTCGAGCAGGGATATCGCCGAGGTCAGGGCGGCGAAGGCGAGCAGCAGGAAGAAGAGGATCGACAGGAGCGAGCCGCCGATGATCTGCGAAAAGACCACCGGGATGGTCTTGAACGCCAGGCCGGGGCCCGCGTTGGGCGCGAAACCGAAAGAGAAGACTATGGGAAAGATGATCAGGCAGGCCATCAATGCTATCAGAGTGTCCAGCGAGCAGACCACCACGCTGGCCTTGACCAGGTCTTCCTTCTTGCTCAAGTAGCTTCCGTAGGTGAGCATCGCGCCCATTCCCAGGCTGAGCGTGAAGAAGGCGTGTCCGACCGCTTCGAGCACTCCGGCCGCTGTCAGTGCGGACAGGTCCGGAGCGAAGACGAACTCGATCCCCTGCATGAAACCGGGCATGAAGATGCTTCTGACCACCAGTACGACCAGAATGACGAAAAGCACCGGCATGAGGATCTTTGACCACTTCTCGATCCCCTTGCGCACACCTCCGATCACGATGCCTATGGTGATGAGCATGAAAATGCTGTGCCAGAATATGTTTATACCTCCCGAGGCGCTGAGCGTGTCGAAGAGGGAGTTTATTTGCTCCGGGGACTTGTCGTTCGTGAAGTCGCAGATCGACATGAGGACGTAGTTGAGGGACCAGCCGGCCACCACGCTGTAGTAGGAGAGTATGATGAACCCGGTTGCCACTCCAATCCAGCCGACCGCTTTCCAGTTGCTTTCCTCTCCCGCCATCTTCGAAAACGCCATTACCGGCGATGACTGGGTGCCGCGTCCCAGCAGCAGCTCGGCAATCATGATCGGGAAACCAATCAGCGCGATACTGACCAGATAGATGAGGACGAACGCACCTCCTCCGTTGACGCCGGCTATGTACGGAAACTTCCAAATATTGCCGAGGCCGACAGCTGAGCCGGCGGCCGCCAGTACAAATCCTATCCGGGAAGCCCATTGAACTCTGGCCATGTGTCCTCCGTTGCCAAAAACCGGCATAGTTTATCTTAGGTAATTCCGGCGTTACAAGATTATTTATTGCGAATGGATGTGTGCTATATGTGTACGCAGCGGAGGTGCTTCGATGTTGTTGGAAGAGGTCCAAGACCTGAAGGCCAAGTGGGGAAAAGAAATCATTCTGCTGGCGCATCATTACCAGCGGCACGAGATCGCCGATCTGGGCGACCGGTTGGGAGATTCCTACGAGTTGGCCCGGGCGGCGTCCGAAGCCGAGAGGGCGCGCTTCATCGTATTCTGCGGGGTGCGCTTCATGGCCGAGGCGGCCGAGATTGTCAGGCGGGAGAATCAGGTGGTGATTCACCCGGCCGCGGAGGCCGGGTGCCCGCTGGCGGATATGGCGCCCGTGGATCGGGCCGAGGAGGCCTGGGAGCACATCGCCGGCGTTCGCGGGGCGGACAAGGTCATGCCGCTGGTTTACATGAACTCGTCGGCGAAGCTGAAGGCCATGGTGGGCAGGTACGGCGGGAGCGTGTGTACCAGCTCCAACGCGGGGCGGGCGTTCGAGTGGGGATTCAAGGAGCGCGAGGCGGTCTTTTTCTTTCCGGACGAGCACTTGGGCAGAAACTCCGCCCGGGGGGTGGGGATCCCGGAGGAGCAGGTGGTGGTCTGGGATCCGAAACAGGAGGGGGGCGGGATCGAAGAAAAGGCGCTGAAGGGGGCCCGGGCGATCTTATGGAAGGGTTACTGCCACGTGCACACCGCCTTCGTTCCCGAGGACATCCAGCAGGCCCGCGAGCGCTTCCCCGAGGCGCGGGTGTTGGTGCACCCGGAGTGCCCCGAAGAAGTGGTCAAAATCGCCGACGGGGCCGGGTCGACCGCCTACTTGGTGAAGGCAGTGGAAAACGCCGAGCCCGGATCCACCCTGGTAATCGGCACGGAGATCAACCTGGTCTCTCGCCTGGCCCGTGACCACCAAGACCGCACCGTCATCCCGCTCAAGCGCTCCCTGTGCCCTAACATGTTTCGCATCTCCGCAAAGCGCCTGCTCGACAGCCTGCGTTCCCTCCCCGAGCCCGAAGTCGTCACCCTGCCCAAAGAGGTGAAGAAGGACGCCAAGCTGGCCTTGGAGAGAATGCTTTCGATTTAGGGCCCGCGCAAGAATGAGTTTCTGGTTTTCGCGCGGGCCCTCAGCCTAGAGGCGGCGACGGGGCTGTTTCAGTTCGACGTTGAGCTTGCCTTCCTTGTAGATGCGCACGGTGCCGGTGGTCTTGGATACTACGAAGGCGATGGCGTTGGAGACCTGGGTGATGGCCATGGCGGCGGCGTTTCTGGTGCCCAGGCCCAGGGGGAGTTCTATTTCTTTGTCATCCGGGGCGCGCAGGTAGCGGCCGGCGGCCAGGACCACGCCGTCTTCGCGGATTACGAAGGCGCCGTCGAGGATGCAGTAGTTCTTTATGGCGTTTCTCACGCTGGGGTCCAGGATGTTGCGTTCGTCCTCGGAGTAGCCCTGCAGCGGGTTGAGGGTGAGCTGCTTGGATTTCTCCATCACCGCGGTGGAGTCGCCGACGACGAAAATGGTACCCACCGGCGCGCCCTCGAATCCCTCGTAGCCAACCTGCAGCGCGATGACCAACACCGCTTCTAGGACCTGGGGGGAGAACTCGACGCCGGCGTGCAGCACTCCCAGGGCGACGCTCTCTTCGGATTTTTCGCCGATCTTAGTGTAAAGGTTCGTGTCGATGTTCGGGGATTCGGCCTGGCCGGCCAGGCAGAGCACCCGCATGCCTTCGGCTAACAGACCCGCGGAGACGCAGGTGGCCAGGGCCACCTTGATCTTCTCGAAGCGGTCGAAGGCGTAGGCCGGGATGATCTCGGTGCGGAATCCTTCTTCTTCGCAGTGGGCGCCGATCTTCTCCGAGGTGGTGGCCACGATGACCTTCTTCTTCAGCCCGCGGTGCTTGAGCTGTTCGATGGGAGGGCTGGTGTCGCAGATAAACAGGACGCAACCTACGTCCAGGCGCCGCGCGGTGCCCAGCGCTTCGGAGAGGAAGGTCCGGTCCGCCGGGGGCTTGGACAGGGCGGGCGGTTTGGCCTTCTGGGCCGCCGGGGCGTCCTTGGGGCCTTTCTCCTTGGGCGGAGACGAGTCGTGCTTGGATGGACTCATGTTCCCAGGGTAGCTTACCAGCCGGGCGCGATCAACCTTTTTATCTTATTATTTCGCACTCTTGAACAAGAAGGGGTAGTTCACCACTACGATGTCGCCGTCCTTGGGTTTGGTAAAACCCATTTGCTTGGCGGCCTTGATCCGGATGTCTGGGCGATCGCGGCTTCTCTGGTTGAGGTTGGCGAAAACCTTGGCTATCTTGTCGAAAGCCACCCGCTTGCTGCGGGCAATCGCGCACGACACTTCCTCAATAGGAGGAGAAGTCTGCGTATTTTGATATCCCGATTAGCTTGCGAGTCGTTTTTCTTTCAAACGGATGAGTTCCTCGATTTGCTCCGGGGTGCTTTTGGACTCCAGCGCGGCTTTCAGCACTTTCAGCTCGTTCTCCTCGCGCTCACGCAGGTTGTCGGCCATGCGCTTGAGTTCGTTGCGTACCGACTGCAACTCGTCGCGCTTGCGCAGGGCCCGCACCCGGGGAAACTCGCCGTCGGCTATTTGGGACATGGTTCGGCGCATGGCGTAGGCCGGGCCGGCGATCTTGTGGGTGGCGACGATCCCTACCGCGCCCAGGCAAAGCACCAGTCCGCCCAGGAACAGCATCAGGTACAGCAAAACGCTGCCTTCGCCGGTTCGCAATGCCTCGTACTTTGCCCGGATGTCGTCATCCCCTTTTGTGAGGACCTCGGCAAGTTCATTTTCCAATTCCGAATCCCCGAGTGAGTTCAGCATCACCAGGGTGGAGCTTTCCTTCTGGGCTTGATAGATCTCCTCATGCGCCTTGTGGATGTTTAGATGTGCCTGGTAGAGGAAGTAGCCCAGTCCCGCCGAGATCATCGCGGATACGGCCACCACGGCCAGAGTGTATTTGAGCTGAAAGCGTTTGTCGAGTAGGAAGTTGCGGATTCTTCGTTTGGGCTTGTCCGGCTCGGCCATCGTAATCCTCCCGCTTCTCGGTTAGTAGTTCTCTCTTTGTAAGAGATAATCGTATACCTGCTCCGCCGCGGCCTCGGCGCAGGCCTGGATCACCGCGGTCTCGAGTTCTTTTTGGTCCGATTTGGCTATATTGGCGTCCTCGATCCAGGCATCCGCCTCGCCGGCGGCGGAGAACTCCATGCGTTTCTTTACTAGCGTTACCACCATGACGGACACCTTGCCGTCCACCACGGTGTTGCCGTGCTTTTCCTTGGCTCGCAGCCGCGACAGCTTTGGCTGGATCAATATACCGGTGAGCTTTCGCTTGCGCAGGTGGGTCTTGAGCTTAGATTTTTTCAGCACTCTCTCTTCCCCCGCGGAGATGATGACCTGGGGGTTCTGCGCGATCTTGTTTTTTAGCACCTCGGTTAGCCGGACCAAGTGGGAACGGTTTACCTGCTTGGGTGCCTTGGGCTTGTCGATGGCCACCAGGTATTTGGCCGTTCCGTCCTTGGCCTGGTCGAGCAGGATCAGGGATTTCTCCGCCGCGCGAGCGACTAGAACGTTGTCGTGGCGCAGCAGCCTGACCACGCGGGCGCGGGCGTTCTGATCGCCCAGCTTGCCCAGCGAGATCGCCGCGGCCGCGCGCACGGCGTCGTGATCGTCGTCGAGGGCGTCCCGCAGTGCCGGGGTGGCGTGGACCAGCTTGCGCTTGCCGATGATGATGGCCGCCTGGAGACGCACCTTGAATGAAGGATCTCTGAGCGCCTGGATTAGTCGGGCGGAGGAGCCCTGTGCCGCCGCGGGCGGTGCTCCGGCCGGCAGCAGCAGCAAACATAAGAAAAACCCTCGAATAAGTCTCAAGCCGGTCAGTCGATCAGGTCGAAGCATCTAAGGCCCTCTTTGGGCTTGCAGTTGTATCCAATGTGGCATTTGCCATCGATACAGTATATCGGACGATCGCACTCATTTCCACCCGGAGTGCAGGGGCGGCGGGTGGTGCGGCACTCCATGTTGAATTCGTCGCAGTAGTCCTGGGGGCAGTGCTCATCTTGGGTACACAGGCAGAAACCCCATTCCTCGCCTTCCTTTTTTCCGCATTTGCCTGATTCGCATTCCTCGTCCGCCCGGCAAGTCTCGCTGGTATAGACGATTCGCACCGAGTAGCATTCATAGCCGTTGGGGCAGGGCTGTCCCTGGCTGCAGTCGATGCCGCAGTATAACGGCGCGGTGAGATCGCCCGATGGGATCAGGCAGAAGTTCGGTCCGGGACCGCACTGGTGCGGCTGGTAGATGCTGGGTGACCTGCAGTGGGCGCAGTAAGGGCCGCGGTCGTCGTCGTAGCAGGCCCGGGTGGCGGTGTTGCAGAGCTGGCCGTAATCGCAGTAACTCTTGTCCGTGCACATCCCCTCGCGGCACTTTTCCTCGTGGCAGATCTCCCCCAGGGGACAGTCCCCGCTGGTGCGGCAGCCGGGGATGCAGCGGAAGTAGGTGTCCGAGCAGATCTCCCCGAACGGGCAGTGGGTGTCTTGGGTGCATTTGCCCAACTCGATGCAGTTGCCCGTGGTCGTGTCGCAGAAGGTGTCCGCGGGGCAGTCCAGGTTGTTGTCGCAGCTCATCCTTTTCTTGCAGGTTCCGTCCGGGGCGCAGTACTCGTTGGGATCGCAGGCCTGGTCGTTGGCGCACTTGCACAGGCCGGTCTTGGTGTCGCAGTAAAAGTTCTCCGGGCAGTCTTCGTCGCTGGAGCAGACGACTCGCCAGCTCTCCGCTGTCTCGCAACTCGTGGCGATCCAGGCCAGGACGAATATGAAGATCGGCCTGCTCATGCGGTTCCTCATTTCAGGTCGGCGCAGTCCAGCCCCTCCACCGGCGTGCAGTTCCGGCCGATCAGGCACAGGCCGTCTACGCAATAGATGGGCCGGTTGCACTCGCCGCCGTTCGGCGTGCAGGGCTTGCGGGTGTATGCGCACTCCATGGCGAAGTCGTCGCAGTAGTCATTGGGGCACTGCCCGTCGTCCGTGCATAGGCAGAAGCCTACCTCGTCGCCCTCGTTTATGTGGCATTCGCCCGATTCGCAATCCTCGTCACGGCGGCAGTCACCCGCCGGGGCTATTAGGATGAGGTTGCAGCCGAAGCCGTTGGGGCACTCCTGCCCGTCGCTGCAGTCCACCCCGCAGAAGGGCTCCAGGGTGGGATCGTTGTTGGTCATGACGCAGAAATTGGGCCCCGGGCCGCAACGGTAGGGGTCGCCGATCGATCCGGGCTTGCACTTTTCGCAGTAGGGGCCCCGGGTGTCGTCGACGCAGGTCTCGGTTTGGAAATCGCAGAGCTGTCCATAGCCGCAATAGCTCTTGTCGTCGCAGAGCCCCTGCTTGCATTTCCCTTCGCGGCAGACTTCGCCCAGCGGGCAGTCCCCGGAGACAATGCATCCGGGGATGCACTTGAAATAGGTCGGGGAACAGATCTCTCCCAGGGGACACTGTTCGTTCTTGGTGCACTTGCCCATCTCGATGCAGTTGCCGGTGGTGGTGTCGCAGAGCATGTCAGCGGGGCAGTCCAGGTTCGTATCGCAGCTCATCTTCGGCCGGCAGATCCCGTCCGGGGCGCAGTAGTTGCCGATATCGCAGACCCAGTCCTCCGCGCACAGGCACAGGCCGCTGTCGGCGTCGCAGCGGTGACCGGGCGGGCAGTCGGCGTCGCCGGAGCAGAAGTTCCGCCAGCCCCCCTTCCCGGAGCAGCCCGCCGCCGGTGCCAGGGCCACAAGCAGGCTCAGTGTGGTTGTCAACCACCTCTTCATCACGGGGCGGTGAAACCCGACATGTTGATGGTATAGCTGGTCCAGCGCCAGGTCGAAAGCTGCGCGAAGTTGAAGCGGTTGAAGTTGAATCGGGGCGAGTCGGCGGTGTACATCAAGAAGATCAGGGGCTCACCCTGGGGGAGCAGGTTGATGAGCTCTTTGGGCAGGGTCATTTCGGTGGTGTCCCCGGGCAAGACCACGCGCCAGAGGACCTTGGGCATGAGCTCGTTCGTCTTGATGAAGATCTGGATCAGCTCGGGCTTGGGTTCTCCGAGCGTCCAGGAGAACCGGCCGTCTACCAGCTTGGCGCCGGACTGGGGCTCGATGATCTCGGTAAAGTCGAGGAACGGGCCCAGAGTGACTCCCTCGCCCACGTCACCTTCCTGGCGGCGGAAGGCGTAGGAGATTGGATAGCCGCCGTCCTTGCTCGCCGTTCCCACGAAGATGAGGCTGCTGGAGGCAGCCGCGGGCAGGCCCTGAATCACCATGTCGACACTCTGTCCGGTTTTCTGGGACAAGTAGATCACCCCGTCGCGGCCCAGGTCCAGGCTGACGTAGGCTCCGTAGAGCACGTCGGCCCCCAGCGGCGGATCCTGCAGATGGATCGGCGCCGACTGGTCCAGGCAGGTACTCAGGACGATGTCTTGCCCGGAGACCGGTTCCTCGCTGGGCAGCCGGATGGAGCGGCGCACCCCCAGAAGCGCCGGAGTGAACAGGTCCGTCTGGGTGTCGTAGGCACCGAAGAGGGCGTAGACGTTGTAGGTGCCCAGGCGCAGGGTGTACTCGTAGCCGTCGCCGTCCTGCATGATGGGCTGGGAGCGGAAGTAGGGGATGCTCATGTACGGGGGCACCGCGTAGATGCTCCAGGAGGTCAGGTTGGCGAATGCCCGGTACTCGATGTCTGGGCCCACGGGCAGGCCGGGAATGTCCTTGAACCCGAACACCCGCCCGGTGAGTTTGCACGTCTTGATTTCCCAGGGCCGCGGGTCGACCGGCTCCTGTTCGTTGGGATACACGTAGACGGTCAGGTTGGCCGCGTTCAGATTTACCAGGGTGATGGCCTCGTAACCCTCCTTGCCGACGGTCACCGTGACCGCGCGCACCAGGGAGGGTCCCGAGAAGGTGGCCTGGCCGCGTTCGTTGGTGACTCCGGAGATGGCCGGTTCCTCGATGATCACGTAGGCTTCCGGGACCGGCGCGCCCCAGTTGACGTAGCTGCCGTCCAGGGCGGTGACGTTGAAGGAACCCCGGATGGGACCGCCCGAGGCGCCGCCGCGGTCGTTCTTGGGATCGAAGTACGAGAATCCTCCGGCGAGCTCCGCGCGCTCGCCTCCGGACTCGACCGCCACGGTAACCTCGCCCACGTTGGCCCGCGGCGTGCGTGCGGTCAGCACGTTGGTTGATTTTACCTGCATCACGCTGCCTTCGGTGGCCCCGAACCAGATACGCGTGTTCGGATCGAACCCCTGGCCGTAGACGATCGCGTAGGTGCCGCCGGCGACCGCCCCGGCGTCCGGCTCCAGGTGGAGCAGCTCCAATTTGCTTTGGTACGTAAACGCATCGACCAGGACGTCCTTGGAGTCGGAGTTTTGCAAGGTTACGTCCACCGTCCCCGGCGTCCCCGGCGGGGTCAATCCGGTGATTTCGGTGGCCGTGGGTGTGTCGAGTGACTGCGCCGGGACGCCCCCGAAGAGAACCTCGACCTGGGAATCCAATCCCGATCCCTGGATCGAGAACGCGGTGGATCCCTCCACCGGACCGCTCTCTGGATCTATCGAGGTGGCGTCGATAGGCGTGAAATAGGTGTAGGCATCGTCGAGAGCCGCCTGGTCGGCGGCGGTCTGCACGGTCACCTGGACCGGGCCGGGCTGGCCGGCGGGGACTTGAAGCGTCAGGATCCGGTCATCGACTGTCTGTACGTCCGTGGCCGGGTTGGCGCCGAAGAGCACTCCGGTCACGCCGGCCAAGAAACCTTCGCCGGCCACGGTGGCCGTGCCGCCCCCGTCCGCGGGCCCTCGCTTGGGGGCCACACCCGATACGGTGAGTGTCCCGGTGGCGGCGGGAAGATAGACGAAGCCGCCCGCCAGCGTGTCCGAATCCACCCGGCCGGCTACGGTTACGTCTACCTGGCCGGAGCCCGCGGGGGAAGTTGACTGGATCTTGGTGGCGGAGACTAAGAGATCGGTGGCCGGTGCGGCGCCGAAGAGAAGATCGAGCGGCTCGGAAAATCCAGCGCCGCCGGCCGAAACCGGAGTTCCCCCGGTTTCGGGCCCCGCGGCCGGATCCAGAGCGTCCAGGTGGGGCGCGGGGTGGTAGGTGACCGCCCTGAAGAGCAGGGCCTGGCCGTTCTTGTTGATCACCTCCACGTCCGCGGAGCCGGGATCCCCGGGAGGAGCTACGGCGCTGACCGTCGTTGCGTTTTGCACCTCGATGGACGAAGCTGGGCGGCCGGCGACCAGCACCATCGTGTCCGCGGTGAAACCGGTGCCCCGGACCTCGATTGGCGTGCCGCCCCGGCCGGACAGATCCTCGGGGGTCATCTGGTAAGCCGAGACGGCCTCGAAGTAAGTGAAGGCGTCTTGCAGCGTGAAGCTTCCGTTGGGGTTTACAACCGTCACGGGGACGCTTCCGGCGATCCCCGGGGGCATTCGCACCGAGAGCATGTCATCGCGGATCACCTCGATGTCGACGGCGGGGTTGTCGGCAAACGTCACGTCGGTAACGTCGCGCACGCCAAAGGGGCTGTCGTCGATGCCGTCGACGAATCCCGAGCCGATGATGTTGGCCCAGGTTCCGCCCTCCACCGGTCCCCGGGAGGGCAGCACCGCTGCGATGATTAGCTCCACCGGCTCCTCGTCGGCCGGGGGGGCGTCGCCGTCCGCGGGAGGCCGGTCCCCGTCCGGCACCTGACCGTCGTCGTCACCGGGGTCACCGGCGTCCGCGTCGGCATCGAAGCCGATGTCTTTGCCGGTGGATTCACCGCTGCAGCCGGAAAGGCTCACCGCCAGGATCAGGAAGAACAGAGCGGTCCATTTCGTAAGGGGATTCATCTCATGGTCCTTTGCGGGTTTTGGCCCGCGGTTGCAGCTCCACGGTCATCTCATATTGGTTGGCTGTCTCCGGGTTGGCGTACACGCGGATGAAAAAACGGGTTCCCGGGTTGTCGTCGACGAAGACGAACTCGCTGTTGCCCGCGGTGGCCGAGCGCATGACCAGGGTTTGGGCATCGCCGGCTACCAGGTCGAGATCCAGATCGCCCTGGATTGCCGGGTAATCGATTCGCACCTCCAGGCGCTTGTCTTGGGGCCTTTCCAGTACGTACCAGTCCTCGTCGTGGGGGCAGATGACCCGGTGGGCGAAGTGACCCGCGCCGATGATGGTGGCGTCGTAGGCGGTGTCGTTGGGCTCGAGATCGTCATCGTCACAGGGAATGCCCCGCGAAATGGTCACCACCAGGCCGTAAGTGGCCCGGGGATCGCTGGTCTGTGCCCGCAGCAGGTAGGTGGCGTTCGCGGCGACGGTATGATCGATGAGCAGGTTGCCTTCCCGCAGCACTTCGGAGGCCCCGGGATCGAAGAGGACGATGTGGAAGTGGTCGGAGGCCAAGAAATCCGTGTTCACGATCACCATGAGCCGATCGCCCCGCATCAGGTCGAGCTTGAACCAGTCCAGATCCTCCGGGCAGAGGGTCAGGTCGTCGATCCGGCCGGCGGTCAGCTTGGCCGCCTTGCCGGGCAAATCGTTGGGCTCGAAGGGATCCGCGCGGCAGTCGTGGGGGACACACTGGCCCAGGGTGGGATCGCAGACGGTTCCCCCCGGGCAGTCCTGGTTGGACAGGCAGGGGAGCGGAACCACCGTGCACTGGTGAGTTTGGGGGTTGCACACCTCGCCGGCCAGGCAGTCGCGGCTGGTGACGCAGCTGTTCCCGCCTTCGCAGCGGTGGGTCTCGGTGTTGCAGGTAAATCCCAACGCGCACTGGTCGTTCTGGTAACACTCCACGCAATGGCCGTCCTGATCGCAGAACAGGCCGAAGCCGCAGATCTGGTCCTGGGTCTCCGGCGTGCAGGCGGGCATACACCGGTTGTCGGTCAGGTCACAGACCTCGCCTTCGTTACAGTCCAGGTCGCGGTTGCAGCCCGGATTCACGATGCACACCTTGTTGAGCGGGTCGCAACGCTTGCCTTCCGGGCAGTCCTGGTCTCGGGTGCAGGGAGTGAGTTCATCGGCGTTTTTGCAATATCCCTGCACGCAGAACTGGCCCAGGTCGCAGTCGGCGTTCCTCACGCACTCGTCGCCGGTGTCGGGGAGCAGGTGGCATAGCTGGTCGTTCGGGTGGCAGAACTCGGTGATCAGGCACTCCCGGTCGCGGTTGCAGCGGTCGCAGATCCCCTCCACGCAGCCGAGCTTGCCGGGACAATCCAGGCGATTCGAGCAAGGGATGACCTCGCCGCCCCCGTCGGTTTGATTATCCCCGGAGCCGTTGCAGCCGAAAAGCCCCAGGATTGCCGGCAAGATGTAGGTGCACGGTTTCATTAGGTTACTCCATCTGGTTCAGCTCGGTGATGGCCCCCTCCGGCCATTGCACCGAGGCGGCGGTCCACAGTTGGCCTTGCTTGGACAGCTTCCGGACGATTTCCGCGCGCAGCAGCCCGTCGACGAAGATTCTCAGCGTGGCCGTGGTGGGCTCCCGGCCCGAGGGGGTGTGGGCGGCGAAGAAATCGATCTTGAGTGTGTAGGTGACATCCAGGGGGTTGGCGTAGCCGATTGTCTCGGGGCCGAAGCCCATCAGGTCGTCGTGCAGCATGGCGGGATCGTCGCCTTGGCCCGGGGTGCCCCAGTCGGGATTGCGGTTGTTGTAATGACAGTCCAGAAAGTCCCCCAGGGATCCTCCGGGGTGAAGCATGTGCAGGTCCAGGTCGGCGATGGGCGAATCCCACACCAGCTCCACCAGGAGCCGTTCGGCGGGTATTGCGGTTACCACTACCCGGTCGGGAAGCAGGCTCTTGAGGCCGGTGCTGTCTTCGACCCACAGCTTGGCTTCGTAGACGCCCACCAGATCGGGGACGAGGGTGGTAGTTTCCCTCTGGGGATTCAAGATGGCGGCGTTGCTGCCCTCGGGCTTGCGCACCAGGGCCCACTCGTACGAAAGCGGTTCGTGCCCGTCCGGATCGAAGCTCGAGCTGCCGTCTAGGGTCACCGGGATCAGGGGATCCGCCGTCCGGTCCGCCCCGGCGTCGGCCACCGGGGCGCGGTTGATCTTGGCGGTGAGCTGCACGCGGGTCTCCGGCTGGAAGGGGTCGGCGGCCAGCACCTGCAGCCAGCCGTTGCCCGGCGGGGTGCTGTCTGGGCCCGGCTGGTAGGCCACGCGTATCTGTACCTCCTGGCCTTCTTCGAGCCGCCCGTCTTCGGGCCCGGGGTCGATGAAGGGATTGATGACCCGGTAGTCGGGAAAGTTGGTCTTGGTGGAATCGGTCAGGTCGACGTGGTTGATGTAGAGATCCCCTTTGCCCACGTTGCGGATGTACACGGTTTCCAGCGCTGCTTCCCCGGCATTGACGGTGCCGAAGTCGACGTGCAGGGGCTCCACCTCGATGGCGCCCTGGCGGAAGCCGTCGCCGCCGAGCCGGACTTCGACGAGCCGGTTCTCGGGGTCGTTGCCCTTGATGGCCAGGATGCTCAAGTAGCGTTGCACGTCGGGGGGTCCGAAAGTTACCTCCACTATGCCCTGGGTTCCCGGTTCGATGGCCTGGTCGTACTCCGGCACCCAGAAGGCGCCGCCGGGGTTTTCCCAGACACCCGGTTCCGACAGGTGGAGGACGTTGGCTCCCGAGTTCTTGATAACCACTTCGCGGGTGGCGGTCCGGCCCACGGGCACCGCGCCGAACTCGATCTGGTCGACGCCCACCTCCATGACGGGAAAAGATCCGACGAAGGCGTGCTCCTCGCAGCCGGACAGGCCCAGCGCCAGAAGAACCAGAGCGGCTGTGGCCGCGCGGGGCAGCATCAGGACTCCTCCTCCGGCGTGTAGCCCACCTCGATCACCGAGCGGAAGGGCGGCACGGCCGCTCCGTAGAAACGGATGCTGTTGGTGTCTTTCTCGTAGGCCCAGCCGTCGGGGAGTGCCTGCTTCAGCACGCAGGTCTTCCCATACAGGCTGCCTTGGTTGCCGCCGCAGTCGTTGTAGAAGTCCTCGCACAGGCCCTGGTCCGGCCCGGTGTCGCCGCAGCGCCATTTCACCCACACCTGGATGGTGGCCGGCACCGCCCGGCGGGTGAGGGCGAAGTGCCGTCTCAGGCCCGCCGCGGAGAATCCCAGCTGGTCCAGGTTGGTGGCGAAGTCGTCGTCGCAGATGCTTAGTACTACCCCGCCGGTGTCCTCGGCCAGCTTGGAGTAGCGCTCGCCCGGCTCGACGGCTTTTTCTTCCCGGCACCAGGCGGGTACCTCGGGAACGTCGCCCACCACCGAGGCTACCTTGACCATGCCGTCGTTGCCGATGCCCTTGATCTGCTCGAAGCGCCGCAGGAAGTGCTCCACCTCGCCGAAGGAACGGTCGTCCTCGTCGGAGACGAAGATTATGAACAGGTGGGCGTCGTCGCGGAGGAAGGTGGCGTTTTCCGAGCCGATCAGCGGCTCGGTCAGGGCCAGGACGGCGGTTGCGAAACCCTGCTCGTCCCCCTTGCCCTCCAGCCCCACGTTCACGTTGCCGGCGAACACGTCGGCCGAGTTGGGCGTGGCGTCGGTGATGATGTTGGGATTGCCCAGCAGCTTTCCCTGGTGGTCGGAATCGTACACGTCGGTGGAGATTACCCCGATGTGGAACACCTCCTCCTCGGAGTCGGGATCCACGAGTTGTTCCATGTACTTGTAGAACTCTTCGAAGTTTTTGGCCAGGGCCTGCTGCTCCTTCTCCATGGATGAGGAGTTGTCCACCACCCACAGGACATCCACCTGGGGCACCGAGGCCTGGCGGAAGATGTCCACCTGGATGCCGGGCGGCGTGCGCACCTTGAATCGGGGATCGTCGCAGCCCTCGATCGGGCCAACCATCAGAAGGGGCACGAACAGGAGAAATACCCGGATGCTTGGCTGTTTACATTCCATTGACCTATTATGGGATCGGGCGCTCGGATCTGTCAACCGGGGGTACCGGCAGGGCAGGTCCCCGGATAAAGTCGTTGACGTCGCCGTCATCGTCACCGGAATTCGCTTGTGTTTTCATCTGCACCGGCAACGGCGACAACTACGGCGACTACTACTACTACTACTACT
>JAUXGL010000074.1 GCA_030622135.1 Deltaproteobacteria bacterium | reverse complement strand
TGAACAAGCTCAAGGGCGAGTTGGTGGCCCGGCTCAAGGCCGAGGGGGTCGAGTACCAAGACCGCATGGCCCGACTCGAGCAGGTCACCCACCCCAAACCCAACGAAGAGTTCATCTACGAGAGCTTCAACGCATTCGCCCAGGTGCATCCCTGGGTGGGCGATGAAAACATCCGGCCCAAGTCCATCGCCCGCGAGATGGTGGAGGGCCTGATGAGCTTCAACGACTACATCCGGCAATACGGCCTGGCCCGCTCGGAAGGTCTCTTGTTGCGGCACATCAGCCAGGTCTACAAGACCTCCGTACAGAACGTGCCCGAATCGCGCTGGACCGAAGACTTCGAGGACATTCTCGCCTACCTGCACGGCCTGGTGCTCCGGACCGACTCCAGCCTCCTGGATGAGTGGCAACTCCTCGTAGCCGGGCCCGAAGCCGCGCCAAAAGCCGATCGCCGGGAGACTCCCGAGGTAAAGCGCGACATCTCCTCGAACCCCCGGGCCTTCCGGGCCCGAGTGCGCAACGAGCTTCAAATCCTGCTCAAGGCCCTGGCCGACCGCGACTACCAACGAGCTTGCACCCTCGTTCGCCAAACCGACCATATCGAATGGACGCCCAAACTCTTCGAGCAGCAGTTGACTCCCTACTTCGAAGAACACACCGCCATCGACATCACGCCCCGCGCCCGCCAGGCCAACAACACCATCCTGTTCGAGGACAAACCCCGTCTGTGGAATGCCCGGCAGAGGATCTTCGATCCAGAAGGTGACACGGACTGGAGCATCTATGCCATCTTAGACCTGCGAGAAGCTATCGATGAATCCGGGCCGCTGATCGAACTGGACCGCATCGGGACGTAGTCCCGAGTCCCGGGTCCCGAGTCTCCGCGGCGTGTGCGATCCCTGAGCGTAAGCGAAGGGGCGAGCCACGGGTCCATGAGAAGCATCGACCACCTACGAAAGGTCACAGCACACGGTTGGCCCACAGGTCGGCCAGGAACTCCCGCCACGGGACGATCTCTATGCCCGCGACGCTTCGACGTTCGGGCTCCTGGCACACGACCATCCGGCGCCGGATGGTGTAATCCGGTTGTTGCAGGATCGCCTGCAGGCCTCGAAGCTGCCGGTCTTGCACATGACTGGTGGCCTTGACCTCGATCGCCAGCGCCTCTCCGAGTACGAAGTCGACCTCGGCGCCGCGCACGTCCCTCCAGAACTGGAGCGGTTGCCTCCGCGCGAAGTAGCAATGATAGGCGAACAGCTCCTGCCAAATGAGGTGCTCGAAGGCCTTGCCGAACGTCGCCGTCTGCGGAGCAATCCGCATCTCGCCGGTCAGCGCATGCACAACGCCGATGTCGAAGAAGTAGAACTTCCCCCGTGATATGGCCTTGCGTTTCCCGGTGGTTTGCAGAGGCTCGATCATTGTGCCCACCAGCGTGTCTTCAAGTACCGAGTAGTACTCCCGAATGGTCCGGGCCGGCACCTGGGAATCGCGCCCCACAGCCTCGAAGTTGATCACCTCGCCGGCCCACAGCGCCGCCTGGTGCAAGAAGCGCGAGAAGTTCTCGATGTTGCGACTCAAGGCCTCGGCCTGGATCTCCTCCCGGAGGTAAGTGCCTACGTATGCCTCGAGCTCTTCTTGTGGTTCGTCGGAAAGATACACCGGTGGCAGCGTGCCAAACTCGAGCGCCCGCTTCAGATCGAAGGCATCCAGTTCCGCGCTGACGAAAGGCGCAAGCCGCCTCGTGCGCGCGCGCCCGGCCATGAGCGAGGTGTGGGTTCGCTTGAGCTTGCGAGAGCTGCTCCCGGTCAACAGGAAGTGCACGCCTTTCTCCTCGATCATCACGTGCACCTCGTCCATCAGGTTGGGCAGCTTCTGGATCTCGTCTATCACCACCAGGCGATCCTCGGCAGTAAGCGACTCGCGGATACTCGACGGCCGCGCCGAGAGCCGCTGGAAGACATCCGCCTTGAGCAGGTCATAGACCCGATGCGGCGGCGCCTGGTGGCGGATGAACAAGCTCTTGCCGGTCCGACGAGGACCCAACAACAGGATGCTGCCACGCTGCAACTCGTCGACAAGCGGAACTATACGCTGGATGTACAACATGGTCGGAAAAGTAGCACACATTTTAATTTTCCGCAACATAGTTGCGCAAAAAAGCGTTTTGTCCGCAACTATGTTGCGGGTTTATCAAAGCAGTGGTTTCTGGCAGGAGCAACCGTGCGGGAGTTGGACTGCCGACCTGCTAGCTCGCTGATACCTTGAGTTACTGGATTTCCGGCTTGGAAAACTACCAGGAATTCGCGAAGCTACGGTCGATCGACTTTTTGGACAGGATGGGGTTGGTGCCGATCAATCATCCCAGTGGATGGGGGGCCACTCCCATTCGTCAGCACCCGAGGCCAAATCCTTGAAGACCACTCCCCCGTGATCCAGCAGGCTGCTCCTATTGAGCCCGGTCACTGTCTCAAGGATTGCCTGTCGAAGGTCTCCGTGCGTGGTCTCGAATTCCTTTTTGACATTATGTGACACGGAGATGATCGGTACCGCCCAGCGCCGCCCCTTCGTTCGCTGGATCTTGATGACACTCTCTCTCGTGAGCTTGTACTGGGTGCCGTCTTTCTTGGATGTAACCTCCACGATCAGTGGCTTCTTCCGGCCTTTCCAGGAGCATCTTCGTGGATTGCGCAGGAGCTTGACGAGCCGGTCCCTGAATGCGTCGAAGGTATCGATGTTGCGGGACTCGATATGCTTCCCGAAGTACACCCTGATGGCAACCTGGTCGATCATCCATTGCTTGCTGCCCCTGCCTGTGGGCAGGCTGTTCCGGATGCTGTCCAGTGCGGCTTCGACTCTACCTCTCGGTGTCGCGTCCCTGGTTGCGATGTCGAGATAGCTGTCAACCGGGTTGCCGCCCGGTGCACATTCGGTCAACGCTCCGATGAGCTTTCCTGGGAAGCGCTCCGCTATCAGGGCAACATCAGGATCCCCCCAATTGACGCCCTCCAGCGGAGCATCCCCGTGGACGTGATAGAAGACGTTGATCCAGCCTGAGTCCTCGCCTGACTGGTAGAGTCTGTGAGCGGTGAGATACATCACAATCCCCAGTTCACGTTGTCCTGGGGGCTATCTGCCGGTTAGAGAACACGTCCAGGTCCATCCTTCTCTTGCTGGAATCAAGTCTTCGCTTCGCTTTCCTCTGCAGCAGCTGCAGCTGCTTCATCTCGGCTTCCTTGTAAATCGACTCCACCTTTTCCAAAACGAAGTCGAGAGCAACATCATCCAGGATCCGCTCTTCCGCCTGTCTGTCAGCGCGGACACGGGCCAGGATGAGCTGCCAGACGACCACTCGCCCGCGCAACTCACCGTCGACAACCTCGGCTGTGCAGAAGCGGGCTCGCTGGAGATCGGTCTCCACTGCGTTGAGAATCTCGTCGTCTTCGTGTACTCGCCAGCCCTCCAGGGCATTCCGAGACGAGTTGACCAGAACCTTGCACCAGTCCTCCTGAATGGCCACCGCCTCGTTGCAAGGAAGGTAAGCGAGGAAAAGACGGCTTCGGCCGTCGCGCTTGAGGGGTTTCGGAGGCAGCCGCGTCCCTGGTCCACCCGGCTTGATGAAATCCGGGTGAGCGTACAGCGCGAATCTATCCCAGCTCGGCACGACCCGTTGTGGTTTCACCTTGGTTGCCAGACCCTGCTCGACCAAGAACTCGAACTCCTCGCTATCGCGCCGGCGTCCAGTGTCGTTAGGCAGTTTCCAGAAGTAGTCGCCGGATTCATGGTCGTGATAGACTGGCCGCCTCAGTCCACAGCCGCCTGTGATCGGAAGCCCCGAGAAACCCACGAGATCGGTGCTGCCGGTTGGTTGAGGTGTCATAGTGATGCCGCCACGTCTTTCTCGACCCGTGTGTGCAGGCCCACTCCCGAGCCGGCTTCGGAGTGCCGGATGAATGTGTCGCGCAACCGATCACGCCAGAGAACGAACCTTTTTGGTTCCGGCTTGTCCGGGTTAGGCGATCACACTTGATGAGAGATCATGGACAGCTGTCGGGCATGCCCCAGCGCGTTACGAGGTCATCGGCCCAAGATGAGCCTGCGACGGTTTCGACAGCGTCGACGAAATCGCAAAGCGCATCAACGGCGTTGTCGCGAATCGGCTTTCTCTCGATCTCCCGAAACAGATCGTCAATGCTATCGATGTCCGTGTCCTGGAACAGTCGCATGAGAATCGCCGCAATGGTATCGTGAGCGATGAAACCCGCGTTATTGGGACCGTCGGCAAAGGTCTCCGCGAAGTCGAGGCCGCTGCTCTCCCAATCGTCCAGCCTGGCGATTAGCAATCCGGCGTTGGTCCCCAGATCCTCCATGGCTGCGTCTCCACCGGCGTTGTGCAAGCAGATCCCGGCCATCATGTGTGGGAAACCGGAGCTCCAACCACCTGGCGGCCAAGTGGCTCTATCATCGAAAGCCTCGGCATAACCACCGCGGCCCATCTCATAGAATATGACCCAGTGGTGCAACGGGTTTTCGGGCGCATCAATCATCTCCTGCCCGGACCGTCGAAAGGTCTGGACCTGGACCTTGTTCCCGCATCCGGCTGCCGCAACCGTGCCGCACCACATCGGATCCGCGTCCACGACGATAATCGGCTTCACCTCTTCACCGAAGTTGTCGTCGAATTTTAGATAGGCGTCCCGGTTGGTGGTTATTTCGTACAACGCCACGCACTCCCGCTGCCATGTGGTCCACCAAGTCACGTGCTCGACCGACACGGGATGAGTCCATGTATAGAACGCGATTACTCCATTTCTCCATGCGTGATGGGGGATCACGCCGTTGCCGAAGGTCTCGACATCCAGCAAGCCATGATAGGTACACAAATCGCTCTCCGATACGTCGCCGTCAGCACCGCCATCGGCATCTCCACCGGCATCTCCACCGGCGTCTCCACCGGCGTCTCCGTCGACGCCGCCATCGGCATCTCCACCGGCGTCGCCCACCACATTCGACTCAGAGCATCCTCCGAGAACCATCAGGGATAACATGCTGAAAATGAACGGTATTCTCAAAAACCTCATTACAAGCGCCTCCTTGAAAATACAGGCTAGTCTTTGTCGACGAAGCAGATCATAAACGGGGGTAAACCCGTGCTGATGGGAACAGAGGTTATCTCGGTATCATCTCCCGTGTCAAAGATGCGCACGCCGGGAGCGGTGCGGGTGCGGTCGGTAATCCATAGCTGGGAGGCGTCCGGACTCAGCTCCAGGAAGGAGTAGTCGAAACCATCGGCCTCAGCCAGCACACCGGTCTTCTCGCCGGTGCCCGGATCGAATCGGATGACCGAAGTGATCCTGCCGTGACCCGGCTGGGTGACGGCCAGCACTGCGTAGCCCTTGGTATCGTCGACAATCACCGCATCGACTATGTCTCCACCCAGGTCCTGCTCTCTTAACACGAACCCTGACAGGCTGTGGTCGGCCGGGTCGATTAATTCCAGCCCGCCGTCCAGCTCACCGAACCGGCCGGCCTCACTGACGACGATCCGATCCAGGGCCGGGCTGTAGCGCATCCTGGCAAAGGGATTGGTCCCGGTCAGGCGAACCTCCCGCTCCACCTCACCGCTGGCCGCATCCAGCACCAGCACCGAGCTATACTCACTCGGCAGAAAGCCGGTCAGCCGCTGAATGGCCACGTACACCCAGTCGGCATGAACCACCGCCCAGGCCGCCTCGGGCACACCGTCGGAATCCGCCCAGTCAGACAGGTCCACCTCTCCCAGCCAGGCTCCGGTTAGGGGGTGAACCACGGCCAGCCGCGCATCGCCGTATCTGAGCACGTAAGCCCGTTCGACCGAAACCACGGCCAAGTCCTGGGGGTTGCTGCCTGGACCGACCGAGTACTCGTAGGTCACCCGCCAGCCATTCTCCGGATCGAGCACCTCGACGGCATCGGCGCCCAGCCGAGATATCATGTACATAGTGGCGGTAATCGGATCGTATCGACAGACCGCGTCCGGGTGAATCACCTCGATGTCGGCCACCACACCGCGATCTTCCATGTCCACGGTGGCGTAAGAACCCGTCTGGTAGTCGGTGGTTACGACCAAGGCCTGGCCACGGCCAAGGCCGTTGCCATCCGGGCCGCCGCCGCTCGCATCGCAGCCGACTGTAACCAGGCTACATGTGACCACTATCAGGACAGCTCGCCTGTACGATTGTCTTTCAGGCACATTCTCCTCCTCGATGGCTCAATGCCGCCAGTGAAACGTGGCCATAACGGTCATGCCCGGCAGCGGGAATGCCTCGAAATCACGCAGCGGGCGGCGGTTGCCGTCCGCGTCGGTCAACACGAAAGTGTTCAGCAAATTCTTGACCTCCACCGTAAAGCTCAGCCCCTCACGGGGCCGGGTCATTCTCAGACCCGCTCCGAACAACAGCCGGGCCAGCGCATCTTCTTTCATGTTGGCCGGGTCTAGATAATTTTTTCCGGCGTAGTCCAGGTCAATCCACAAGCGAACCCCGAAGCGCGCGGCCTCGTAATTGAATTCGATCTTGGCATAGGCCTCGTGCACCGGTCGACCGGGCAAATGCTTGTCGCGGTGGTAGGGTGTTTCCGAGCGGTTTAGCGCAGACAGGTACGTATAGTTGGAAGACAACCACACCGTTTTCCAGAGCGAAATCCGGAAAGTGGTCTCCAGCCCGAGAATCTCGGCCGCGTCCACGTTCTCGCATCGGACGGTGCTCTGGGAGTTCTGGACATAGACAATCAGGTCGTCGGACCAGGTGCCGAACCAAATCACCTCGGCCCGAAGCATCGTCAGCGGCCCGCGGTCAGTCAGCATCCAAGACAACCCGGCGTCGGCGTTAATGCCCCGCTCGGGTTGTAAATCGGGGTTGCCGATCACCGCACCTCGATCGCCGAACATCTCGATCAGGTCGGGGGTTCTCACATAGCGGCCGAAGTTGGCACGTAGCGTCAAGCCGGGCCGCATCTCCCAGCGGGTGCCCATCGATGCCTGCCACAAGAAGTCGTCGGCCGTCACCGGCTCCATTTCGCCCAATCCACCCGGCAGTGGCCCGCCGCCGAAGTCTGCATGTTGGTACTCGATCCGTAGAGCCGGCAAGACGGATAAATCGCCTACGATGTTCCATTCATGTTGCCAGGCGGTGGCCAGGCGCAGCCGATCCTTGGGAGCGGACGATCCTTCTTCCCGGTGACTGAACCGCTCCCACCGGGTATCCAGCCGGGACGTGGTTAGATGTCCGTCTGCTGAAACCAGCTCGAGCATGGCTCCACCACCGACTGCGTGTGTGTTGACCACGGTATGCTGTCGCTTCAGGCCCAGCTCGCCGTGGGGTGCGTGAGAGTCGTCGAAGTCATCCAGCAGGAACAGATAGCTGGCTTCTGCCGAAAAGCTAAACCCGTCATCCCGGGGAAGCCCGGCCCTCAACGTCAACGTGTTGCGCACGGTGGTCAAACCGGCATGCGTGGTGGGCACACTGTCAATGCCGGCCACACCCTGGTGCTTGGCGTGGATATTCTCGGCCAGGGCAACGCGCCAGCCCCGCAGCCCCGTATCCAGCTTGAGCAGGCCGCTGATGGCCCGGTGAGCGTTATTTTGGCGGGTCTGGATGCGGTCATCGTCCGGGTTGAACCGCGTGCCGTTGCGATTGAGATAGTAGAAGTCGCCCTCCGAGGTGGTTGCCGATACCAAGGCCAGGAGCCGGGTGTCGAGAGCATCGAAGCGATCGCCACGCAGGACGAACAGACGCACCGTGTTCCAGGATCCCACGCTGGCGGCAGCCTCGGTCAGTGAGCCTACGAATTCGCGGGTCTTCAGGTTAAGCGCACCGCCGATGCCGGCGCTGCCCAGATGCGCCGGGGTGCTGCCCCGGTAAACCTCGATGCGAGCCAAGGTGTCCAAGGATAGGTCACCCAGGTTGACCGAGTCGAAGCCACCGGCGTTGATCAGCACCCCCTCCAGGTAGACCGGTACCTGGCTGGGTGTCGATCCGCGGATGGAGGCAGCGCCGTACGATCCCAGCCCCCCCAGCCGTCGCACCTGGACGCCGACCGCGTCGCTGAGCACCTCGGCGACGGTCTGGACACGGGTAGCCTCGTCCTGGACTTCTATAGCTTCGGCAAAGGCGGTGGTCCTCTCGATGGGTTCGAGCCGCCGGGACTGAATTACCATCGTGTTCAGATCAAACCCCTCTATCGCCTGGCGCTCCTGTTCAGTCAGTTCTTCCTCGTCTTCGTCTTCGTCTTCACCTTCTCCATCAACCGGCTCCCCGGCCATCGCAATGGCATTCATAAAAAGCAGCGTCAGTATCAAAAAAACCATCGCCCGCCGCCGACCGCATCGCGCTGGAGCTCGACCCGTCATCCGGAGAGTGCCTTCAGCCCCCGCTGGCGTTGAGCACGGCAATGGCATCCAGGTCGAAGCCGGCGCTGCCGGTGGTTGGATATGGGTCGTAGATCGGGCGGCCAAACGAGTCGAGGGTGCTGCCGTCCCCCACCAGATCCACGATCTTGACGTAGCGAATGTCCTGCAGGTCCACCAGGCCCTTGCGTACCTCGGGGGTGTTGACGAAGACGGCCAGGTCGAAAGGCGTGCCGAATCTTTGTCGGTACTTGCCGGCCAGCGAGCCCACCTGGGTGGTGTCCACTCCGCCGCCGCTGGGCGCGTCGCCCAGATATGCGTGATCGAACCGCAAGAAGTGCTCGCCGTCCGAGCTTACCTCCACCAGGCCGAATTCCAGGAAGTTGTCGGCGAAACCGTTCTCGAACACGGCCAGGTCGGAGCCCGGACCGTCGGCAATGGGCGGATCGAAAGTCAACACGATGTGGCCCCCGCGCCCCAGGCAAACGATATCAAACGACGTGCCCTGGGCCGGGCCCAGGGCTTTCTCAGGCGTTCGCCAGCCGGCACTCACTTCCTCACCGTAAACCACCTCCGCTACTCCTGTGGCCCAGCCGGCGATCCCGGGATCTTGCAGATCGACCGCCCGGCTGCCCGCCAGGTCGGCAGCCGGCGGGTAGGCGTCGCACACCTCGTAGACGAAGGAGAAGACATCCTCGGGAGCACAGTTGTCGGAAAGGGTCCGGGCGAAGACCTTGAGCAAGTACGGAGTGTCGTCAGGTGACAAGACGATCTGGTGCGCATCCAGCCAAGCATCCGGTGCACTCGCCTGCGTGTCCCTGCTGGTACCCACCTGGATTGGCGTTCCCCCGTTGATCGAAAACGTCAAGGTCGCAGAAGCATGAATCACACTCAACACCTGCGCCTGAGGCAACTCACAAAACGTGGGCACCACGACATCATCCAGCCGCGACCAGGAGCCCCCGCCGCATCCTCCGGTGGTCGGGTCGGTACGGTCGGCGCCGGTGGCGGCCCGGGCATCGCTCTCGTTGGCGACATCGAAGGCAATCTGACAGTACCACAGGGAACCGGCGTGCCGGGTCCAGTCGAAGCGACTCCACAGATTGGGGGAGAACTCGTTATTGCCATCGTTATGAGCGACAAGAAATTGCGATTGGTTATCAATGTAAGTGATATGGAACAGTAATTCGTAAACACCAATGACCATCGACCAGCCGATCTGGGTGATCTCGTGGTCCCCACCGTAGTTGTCCACATAGCTGCCGATGATCTCCAGCCCGGCCACACACTCGCCGCCTTCCGGCAAGAAACCACCATCGCAAACGCAATCGCCGTCCGGTTCTTCACAGTGGGCGTTGTCCGGGCAGGAGATCTGAGTGCCCGACCGGCAGGCGCCGCCCACGCATTCCTCCAAACCGTTGCAGGCATTACCGTCCCGGCAATCGGCGTCATCGGAACATTCAGCGGCCACGCACTCGCCGCCTTCGTCGTGGTATCCGTCCGCGCAGGCCGCGCAGGCCGTCCCCGCATAACCCGCGTTACAGTCGCAGGTGCCGGTGTCTGGGTTGCAGACGCCATGCGAACCACAGTCCACGTCCGCACAAGAGTCGTCCCTCCCTCCAAGACAGCCCGCGATCATCGATACCAGCAACAACAAGACAACTGGACTCAGGAATGCTTGTTTCAAAACGCACCTCTTTCCGGACGAGACTTATGGCCTTGTCGTAAAAACGGATCCACATAAATGAAGGAGAGTACTCCAGCACATCTCTCACTCCGCGAAGAGAAGATACCAAGCGATGGATGCGTCAGGTTTTCCGGCTTGCGAGTCTTCCTACTCCCGGCGCCTTCCCGGGTTTCCCCAGTGGCATGTTTGCCGGTTTCGTCGTCGCTTACGGCGGCGGGACCACGTCGGCTTTGAACCGATCTTCCCTGTTTTGCATCCGCTTCTGGGGAAACCGTATATCCTGAGAGGAAAAATTTACAAGCTTTTTTTACAGCTTTTATCAGTTCGCCAGAAAACGACTTCCCTTCTAAGTTGAGAGTCGTTTCGCTTGGAATATGCCCAAGGTTGTTCTATAACCCTTCGAATCGGAGTGCTGCTATGAAGATGCGGGTGTACGAGGTCGCGGCGGAGTTGGGCGTCGATTCCAAGACGTTGCTTCAGCTGCTTTCAAGCCTGGGCTACCAGGTCGACGGCATCACCAGCGTGCTGGAAGAATCCGATTCCGCCGACGTCATTCGCAAGATCGGTTCCTTGAGGCAAATGTCCCCGGACGACGAGGATATCAAGGATCAGACAGTACCCGGGGAAATCCCCAAGAAGGTTTCCCACTGCCTGCGCTGCGGGAGAAAGCTGGGCGTCTTCCGCAAGCGGTTCCGCTGCACCATGTGCGGGGCCATCTGCTGCCAACAGTGCCTCCGGACGGTACCCGAACAGATCGAGGACATCACCGTCTTGGTGTTCGACTACCCCGCCGGCACCAACATCTGCGTCACCTGCTTCCAAGAGGCCATCCCCGCCGGGGAGGAGAAAATGGCCGCCGCGCGCACCGGCGCCGGCCGCATCGACACCTGGCCGGCCACCTACACGGGCCAGATCCCCGTGGATACCGGCAAGCCCGTCCACCCGATCGAGTCCCGCTACTTCCGGGAGAAACAACTGGCCCTCAACGCCCTGAGAGTCACCGCCGCTTTCCTGGAATGCGACCTGGTTTACGAGGTCCGCTACGAGAAGGAGATGAGAAGCGAGCCGGACGAGACCTACCCGGTCTGGCGCGCGCTGGGATCCACCGGCAAGCGGAGAACCCGCTCATGAAAATCGCGATTGCCGGGACATTCATCGTACTGCTGGCCCTGCTGCTCTGCGGATGCGCGGGCTCGCGGGCCGCGCGGAAGTCCCCGGGGTCCTACCAGCGCGGCCAGGCCTCCTGGTACGGCGGCCACTTCCACGGCCGGACAACCGCCTCGGGGGAAACCTACGACAAGGAAGCCCTGACCGCCGCCCACCCTCGGCTGCCCTTCGGCACCATAGTGCGCGTGACCAACAGGAAGAACGGCTGGTCGGTAAACCTGCGCATCAACGACCGCGGTCCCCACATAAAGGGCCGCATCATCGACGTCTCCGAAGCCGCCGCCCGCCGGCTAGGCATGATCGGCGACGGCGTAGTGCCGGTGTCGGTGCGGATCGTCTCAAAACCCCATTAAGGGTAAATCCCATTTGACTGGCCTCCGGGACCTATGGTCTGCTCGCCTGCATGGAAGATCTGAAGCCACCTTGTGTTCTCAAAGCTCGTGACCTGGACGACGCCTGGTTCACCGCCTTGTGGGCCTGTCTGGAGAAGAACCAGGACGACTCGTTCAGGTTCAGCCAGCGGTACAAGATCGATCGGGGAAGCTACGCGGGGCAGGAGCGGTTGGAGATCGACACTTTTCTGATCGACATCGCCTACCCGGGATCCGGGCCGCTGGTGCCGCAGATGCCTGCGGGCAAGGAGAACCTGGCACCGACCACCGAGGAGCAGGCGCAGAAATACCTGCTCTACTTGATGACCGGGGAAAAACAGCCCAACGAGGAGTACACCTACGGCGAGCGGCTGGTGGGCCCGCGAGTGGTGATCTCGGTAGATGCGCTGCGCCGCAAGGGCGAGGCCATGGACAGCTCCGGTATCGAGCTGGTCGTCAACGGAGAGGCGCTTTTGCTGGACGGGTTGCCCAAGCAGGTAGAGGTTCCCCTGGGAATGAACCCGGTTGCGGAAGTAATCCGGATGTACACAGAGGACGGCCACCGCACCAACCAGGCCACGATGGAGATAGGCATGCCCTCCGATGTGCTTTTGGAAGATCCGCCCTGCCTGCGGTTGATCGACACGCGCATCAGAAACGGCACGCTGCACTTCATCGTCTACTTCCGCTCCTGGGACCTGTACAACGGCTTCCCGGTCAACTTGGCCGGGCTGCAGCAGTTGAAGAAGTACATGGCCGGCGAGATCGGGGTGGAAGACGGGGCCATCCGCGCCGTCTCCAAGGGCCTGCACCTCTATGACGACATGTGGGAGCTAGCCTGCCTACGCACCGGCAAGGAAGGCGCCATCCTGGCGCCCCAGTCCTGCGAGTCCTAGCACCTAAGTGCGCGTTTGCAGTACACCTGAACACACTGAAAAATATGAGGGAACATTCCCGGATCCGAGGCGTCTGATTCCTACAGGATAGAGAAACGGGTGCCGCGGGAGTGTACCGGTTGAAAAGCGAGCTGTTTGCACCGGCGGTCGGTCTGTTGCTGGTCCTGTCGTTTGGGCTGGTGATGGATGGGTTTCTCTCGGGTTCGGGCCGGCAGTTCTACCCGATCGTTCACCTGGATATCGAAGCGGGCGTGGATCGACCCTACCGGGGGACCTACGCGCGTGATCCCCGTTTCCTTCCCCTGGTCCGCAACATGGCATCCCTGCGGGTCCGGGCGCTGCGCGAAGCGCAGGACCGTACCGGGCTTTCGTGCTACGAGCCGGAGAGGTTCATTATCCGGTTCAAGGACTATCCCCGCTGCTCCCACTTCGGCGCCTCCAACCGGCCGGTCAGGGCCGAGGTCGGCGACGTCCACCTGGTCACCCTGTCGGCGGAGCAATTCGTGATGGGGGTGATGGACGTGCACGACTCCCTGGTGCACGAGTTCATCCACTGCGTCATGCGGGAGAAGATGGGTGACCGGGCCTACCTGTCGGTGCCCAAGTGGATCCGGGAGGGCGTCGCCGTCTGGGGGGCGGGCCAGTTGCGCGAGCTGTCCAAAAACGTGATCGCCGACGTCTTCCTGGCCAACCACGACGTTCTGTCGGTGCAGCACGAGTTCGAGCGACTTCTGAGCAAGCGCGGGAACTACCTCAAGCACGGGAACTACCTCATGAACGCGCTGCTGTTCGAGTACATCCAGGTGAACCACGGAGAAGACGCGGTTCGTTTCCTGATCGCCGAGATCGTCGCGGGGCGGGATTTCATCCGGGCGTTCGAGCGCGCCACCGGATTTGAGTGGCACCAGCTAATGATGCGGCGCGACCAGTTCACCCGCATGCACTTCGAGGGCATCCTGGTGGCCAGCGGGTTGCAAGAGTTCCAGGTAGCCCAGCAACTCCATCGGCTGGGCAACCGGGAGGCCGCAATCGAGCGCCTCTACTCGCTGGTCCAGCTTCGGCCGGACTCCATGCTGACACCCAAGGCCTGGTACTGGATCGGCAGGTGGGAAGCCGAGAAGAAGCAGTACGATCAGGCGGCGGAGGCCTTCGCCACCGTGGTGTACTTCTTCTCCGACCACCTGGGCCTGCAAGACGACAGCCGCTACCGCCTGGCCGAGTGCTACTCGCACATGAACCGACACGAGATGGCTCTATACGAGCTGAACCGGTTCTTCGAAGATCACCCGTCCGCTTCCGACGAGTTGCGCGGGGACGCTCGGTACTTCGCCGGCTACAACTACTACAAGCTGGGGCACTTCCAAACGGCGATGCGTTTCCTGCGCCGGGCCACCCGCACCAGCCCGAACCACGATCACGACGCCTACTACTACCTCTCCCTGGCCCACCTGTCCGCCGGCGAGATCTTATCGAGCAAGCTGGCCCTGGCCGAGTTGGCCTACCGCTATCCCCGCTCCGACCGTCTAGACGATCTGCGGGAGCAAATCCGCGACTACCTGCGAATTGACAAAACCGGCGGGAGAGAAACGCTAGCCCTACACGAAGACCGTTGACTTCTCAAAGAAACTACAGGCAACGGTAACGGCGGTTCTTTTCACTATCCGTAGAGGGAAAAATGTATAATTTGAATATTTGGGAGTAGTATATACGATACTGGAGGAGCAACGAGCGAGTTATTGGAAATATTTGAGACACTAAACCATTTTGAGATCATGGTTGCATGTATTGAAGATCTAATCAAGCTCAAAAAGAGAGCACGTCGGCCAAAAGACATACACGATATCGAGGCATTGGAAACAATCGTCAGATTGAAGAAAGAAGCTGAAGATGGATAAAAGCGTATCTGACGGATGGAAAAAGCATAAAGAGGAACAGCAAAAAGCATGGTTGCGGCTTTCTCCAGCGGAACGCCTGGCCTGGCTTGAACAAGCCAAAGCTTTTTGTCGCCTGGCTCTTGGTAGAGCGCAGCGCGGCTCCGCCGCAACCCAATGACCCGCGCAGTACTCTCAAAATTTGCGCGTGGCGCGCAAATTTTGGCGGTTAGTAGTACAACAGGGACCTTCTTTTGAGACGTGAACGAACCTGGTAACATCCCAGTAATGTTTACAAAAAGCTCCGCCGGGATGCTGCGGGTCAGCGGGTTTTGCCTGCTGGCGCTGGCTCTGGGCTGCGCCGCCAACCCGGGGTGCCGCAAGGAGGCCGGCGCACCGCCGGAGGCGATCCTGAAAAACGCCCAGGGGCAGCCCGTCCGCGTCCGCGTGGAGGTGGCCACCAGTCCGAGGGAGCGCGAGCAGGGACTTATGCACCGGAGGCGGCTGGATCCGGACGCCGGCATGTTGTTTGTCTATTCCTTCGAGAGCGAGCAGATCTTCTGGATGAAGAACACCTACATTCCCCTGGATCTGTTTTTCATCGGAAATAACCGGCGGATCGTGGGCATCGTGGAAAACGCAAAGCCCCTCTCCATCGAGCGCATCTTGGTGGACACGCCCTCGAGGTTCATCCTGGAGGTCAATGCTGGCTTCAAAAAGAAGCACAAAATCCGCGAGGGCAGCCCGGTGCGCTTTTTGGGAATAGAGGTGGAGGAACAACCATGAGTTGGAAGAAGCGCCTGGTTGTTTTAGGCTTGGAATGGGATTGGCTGGAGAAGGCCGGGTTTTTGTTTCCCCGAGTCCTCGATCCCCCAAAAGATCCCAGTGAGTTGTGGATGACCAGGCTGAACTTCGACGTCGACAAGTCGACGCTGGAGACATATTAATCGTCTTCCTTCTCTTCCTTCACCTTCTGCTAATGACCCATCAGCTTCTTTAACAGGTGCTCCCCCAGGGACTCCCGCATCATGCTCTCGACCATTTCGTAGAACTCCTCCCGCTGCCGGTCGTTGTCGTAGTTGAAGCGGATCCCCATGCCCAACTCCTTCACCTCGGGATGAGCCAGGTTGCCCTCCTCGTTGATCCAGACCACCACGCCACGGATTTCCACCGGTTCCTTCAACGTGGGAATGGCCAGGCGAAACAGGAACTCCGTCCCCACCGGCAACGGCTTGTCCGTCTTGATAAACGTCCCTCCCTTGGAGATGTTCTTGGTATAATCCGCAAAGAAGGTGTTCATCTTCTTATACTCCACCTTCAGCTCAATGGGCGCGCGGATGTACTCGCGTCTATCTGCTCCGGATTCCTCGGGAATATCGTTCATCAAAAACCCACGGATAGTGCTCTGTCCTATTAAGATCATGGTAGCTCAACCCGCACAGCCCCGTCAAATTTCTATCTTTCTACAAACCTCCCATCGCTTCATGCCGGGGGTAAATTGGGGTTTCCGCCCCGCGGGGAGTGTGCTACACAAATGACATGAGCCGGGAGAAGCCAGTACCGCCAAAGCCAAAGCACACCCTCTTGGGGCTTTCCTTCTGGGTGGGGCTGGGGCTGCTTCTCGTAACGGCCGGTATACTCGCCTGCGTGCCCCTGTTCAACCTGCTCGGGTATGAGTTCTGCGCGGCGATCTCCTTGATGCTGTCCATCACCGCGGGACCGGTGGCCATCGGCGCCGCGCGGCGCAGAGCGGCGATCCTTTCCGGGGATGCCTCCCCGCAATGGGTCGTGGCCCGGGTGTACCTCCACGGGCTGATTTTGAATCTGGCCACCCTGGTTCTTCCGCTGGCGGTCATCCTGCTCAACGCCCTGCGGGTGAAGAACTGCAACCCGGGAGTGGGATTTCTCTTCTTTCTCCTGCTGCCGGTGGCCACCGCGATCATTTGCTCCGCCTGGGGCACCGCTGTCGGGTTTCTGGTTCGCAAGAGATTCCTGGGCGGCCTGACCTACGCCGTGCTGTGGGGGGCCGTATTCCTTTACAACCTATGGGAGTTCTGGGCCGGACCGCAGATGGATTCCTACAACCAGATCATCGGATGGTTTGCAGGGCCCATCTTTGACGAGGTGGTCCAACCGGACGGCACTCTGTTGCTGTCAAGGATTCACGGACTCATGTGGGCCGGCCTGCTGCTTTCGGTCGTGGCTGGCTGCTTCGACACCCGTCAAAACCGACTGCGTTCGGGCGTAGCCGTTGGCAACCCCCGCCTACTGGCGCCCGCCGGCTTCTTCGCGCTGGCCGCGCTCACCCTCTTCTTCTGCGGCACTCTTCTGGGATACGCACGCTCCGACGGGGCGGTCGAGTCGGAGCTCTGCGGCACTACCCAAACGGAGCACTTCGTAATCCACCACAATCCGGATCTTCCGCCCGAAAAGGCCGACCTGCTGGCCCGGGACCACGAGTTCAGGCTGCATCAAATCGAGAAGATGCTGGGTCCGCTGAATCTCCCCGCCATCCACAGCTACGTTTTTAAAGGCGGCCGGCAAAAGAAGTTGCTCACCGGCGCCGGCCGCACCCAGTTCGCCAAGCCGTGGAAATACTCCATGTACCTCAACGGGTCGACATTCCCCCACGGCATCTTGAAGCACGAGCTGGTCCACGTCGTGGGAGCAGCCTTCGGCACCTGGCCCTCCCGGGCGAGCGCCCGCTGGGTTTTGTGGGAGAACGTGGGCCTGATCGAGGGACTGGCCGTGGCGGTGGACTGGCCCGCGCGGAAGTTTTCCCCGCACACCTGGAGCGCCACCCTGCGCAGGATCGGAAAGGCACCCGACCTCCGCTCCCTGTTCGGCCCGGTGGGTTTCTGGACCCAACCCGCCGGCCGCACCTACATTCTGGCCGGTTCCTTCGTGCGTTTCCTGCTGGATCAATACGGCCCCGAGCCTTTCCGGCAGGCCTACCGTCAGGGCAGCCTGGAGAATCTGTACCCGCGCTCCCCAAAAGAGCTGATCGGGGACTGGGAGAGCTATCTGGACGGGTTGGAGCTGCCCCCGGGGGTCCTGGAAACCGCCGGAGAGAAGTTCTCCAGTCCGAGCATCTTCAAGCGCACCTGCGCCCACGAGATCGCCGCCCTGTCCGCCCAGGCGTGGACCCATCTCGCCCGGGAACGCGTCCAACCGGCGGCCGAGGCGGTGGAAAACATCCTGGCACACCTGCCCGGCGACCCCGACGCCCTGACCCTGCTGGCCGAGATCCGCGCAAAAGAACAAAAAAACGAAGAGGCCATCGGGATTCTCGAAAAACTGCTCCAGAGAGACGACCTGCAAAGCGCCCGCAAGAACCGCCTGCAAGGACGCCTGGGAGACCTGCTGGTCCGCGGCGACCGGCCGGAAGAGGCCCGCTCCCGATACCTGTCCCTGCTTCAAGCCCACCTCAACGACGGCACCGACCGGCTGGTTATTGCCAAACTGGAATCCCTGCAGATGGGAGCGGCGGGCAGAAAGGTGCTGGAATTCCTCGAGACCGGCAAGCTGAATCTCTCCACCATTCTCGACCTGCGCGAACCCGCCGAGACCCATCCCCACTGGGGCCTGGCCTGGTACCTGGTGGGCCGGCAACTGTTCAACCGGGAGCTGTTCGAAGCCGCGCTGGTGTACCTAAAACGAGCCGCCGCCACCGGCCTCCTGAGGCCGGAGCTGGCCGCCAAGAACCTCCGGATGCTGGCAGTGGCGTATTTCCGAACGGAAAACCTCTTCAAGGCCGCATCCATATTGTCCGTGCTGATCCTGTATCCGCGCCACGAGGGCGAGTTGCTCTGGGCTCTCGACTGGATCGAGCGAATCGGATTCGAGTTGACTCATCGTTGCGACTGAGGTACGTTCCGAACCCTATCACTCGCCTTCGCCAGGATTCCCCGCGGCTTGCCGCGGGGGAGAATGGCAAGGTGTCCCGGGCGACTGGCCTCGCCAGGTTGGCTCGCCGAGGCTTTTCATGCCCGAGGGTCAGCACCGCAACACGGTTATAAAACCCGTGGCAATGCATGATCGCTACGGACCGTTTTTGCGCTCATTCTTCGCCCGGTACTTCAATCCCATCCGGTTCCCCGACGAGGCCGCCGAGCGCATCCGCTCGCTGGCCGAAAAGGGCACCGTGGTCTACCTCTCCCGCTCGGCCAGCCTGCTGCATTTCCTCTACATGAACCATGCCTGCCTGCGCCACGGCCTGCCCCTGGCCCAATTCGTAAGCGGCGTCGACCCGGTCCTGCTGCAGCCAGTGGGCTTGCTGTACGAAAGGATGCGGATCCTGGGCACCGAGGAAGGCGAAGAAGTGGTGGAGGAGGAAGACCAGCTGTGCCGGCGGCAGTTGACCTACGTACTCGACGAAGGCCAGGCCTCCATGCTCTTCCTCCAGAAACCCTCCACCATCACCAGTCCCCATGACACCGGTGACGACGACCTTCTGGATACGCTGATCGGCACCCAGCAAAAAAGTGAGAGACCCATCTACCTGGTTCCTCACTTGATCGTGTGGAACCGCCACCCGGAAAAGGAAAGCAAGGGGCTACCCGACGCCGCCTTCGGCATGCACGAGTCACCCGGCTTCCTGCGCTCGCTTTACATGCTGCTGCGGTACGGCCGCAACGCCAAGGTCAAGGTGGCCGAACCCGTCAACCTGCTCGAATTCCTCGGCTGTCAATCCGGCCATGATCCCGGCAAACTGTCCCGGTCGCTGCATGGCATTCTGGACCAGCGGCTTTCGCTGGAGATATACGACGTCACCGGCCCCCGAATCCGGCCTTCCCACGAGTTCAAGCAGGAAATCGTCAATGACCGGAAGGTCGAGGACTTCATCGCCGCCGAGGGCGGAGGCAACCAGGCCAAGGTCGAAACCCTGAGAAAGAAGGCTCTCGACATGGTGGACGAGATGGCCGCGGAACCCCGCATCCGCTGGCCCCTGGCCCTCAACACCATGCTCAACTGGTTCTGGAAGCGAATGTACGAGGGAATCATCGTGGACGAGGATGGATTCGACCGGATCCGCGCCTCGGTCCGGAAGGCGCCGCTGGTCTTCTGCCCCAGCCACAAGAGCCACGTGGACTACCTGATCATGAGCCAGGCCTGCCTGCGATACGCCGTGCCACTACCCCTCATCGCCGCGGGCGCCAACTTGTCCTTTTGGCCCATGGGTCCCCTCTTCCGCCATTCCGGAGCCTTCTTCATGCGCAGGTCCTTCAAGGGAAACCCGCTTTACCCGGTGGTCTTCCGCACTTACCTGCGCCACGTGATGAACGAGGGTTTCCCCATCGAGTTCTTCATCGAGGGCACCCGAAGCCGCACGGGGAAGCTGCTCAACCCCCGCTTCGGAATCCTGGCCTGGCTAATCGAGGCCTACCTGGAGGGAGACGAAGAGGATCTCCAGTTCATGCCCATCTCCATCGACTACGAAAAACTGGTCGAGAGCCGGGCCTATGTCCGCGAGTTGTCCGGAGAAGACAAGCAGAAGGAAGACGTCGCCGGCCTGGTGAAATGGAGAAAGATGCTCAAAGCCAAGCACGGGAACATCTACATCCAGGTCTCCGATCCCCTCTCTTTGAAAAAGCTCCTGGCCGAGCGCGGACTGGAGAATAAGAACTGACCGAGGAGGAACGGCGCTCGGTCAGCCAGGAGATGGCCTACCGGATCCTCTTCGAGATCAACCGGGTGTCCACCGTGACCCCCTCGGCCCTCTTCTGTTTTTCGCTGCTCACCCATAGGCTGAGAGGCATCAAGGAGGAGCGGCTGATCGAGCGGGCCAGGTGGGCGGCGAACTGGATCAAGCGGCGGGGTCACACCCGGTTTTCGAAGAAGCTGGACGATCTGAAGTGGGCCATGACCGAGGCCGCCGAGCGCTTCGCCCGCGACGGGCTCTTGAACATGCAGGACACCGGTTTCGAGCTGGTCTACCTCCCGGTGGAACAGCGCCGGCTGGCGCTGGACTACTACCGCAACAACATCATCCATCACTTCGTCCCCGCCGGCATCGTGGCCCTGGCCCTGGAGTCCTTCACCGAGGGCGCGGTCCCTTTCGACGCCCTGAGCTACCGCACCCGCGACATCTCCCGGCTGTTGAAGTTCGAGTTCCTCTTCCGCTCCGAGCGCCACTTCGAAATGGAAGTCCGCCGCGCCCTCGACAACCTGAAGTCCGAGGAAGTCGTCACCGAAGAAAACGGTTTCGTCGTCAAGGTCACAGACCAGGAAGAAAAACGCGCCCTCTTCTGCGCCGTACTCGAGCACTTCGTCGAAAGCTACTGGCTGACCGCCCGGGCCCTCAAGATCCTCATAAAGGGCCACCTGCACGAGAGAGACTTCATCTCCAGCACCCTGCGCATGGGCGACAACCTCTTCGTCCAGGGCGATATCCGCCTGTACGAATCAATGAACCGCGAGGTGGTCAAGAACGCCCTGAAGACCTTCGAGGACCGCAAGATCGTCGAGAGAACCCCCTCCGAAAGCCGCAAGGGCCCGGTCCTCTCCCTGCTGCCCCCTTACGACGACAAGGCGAAACTAAAGGACTTCGCCCAGACCATCCGCTACTACCTGCCTCGGCAACGCTAGCGCCGCCCCTCCCAACACCGCGTCGGGCTCTCAGCGCGACTCGGATTGCCCTCGTCTCGCCGAGTCGATGCGAGCTTGAAATTCATCGTAGGGAACGATGCGGGCGCTGATAAGGCCGTTGATACGCCCAAAGAGAATGTCTTGGACCAGGGCTTTCATCGAGCCGCGATAGAGTTGTATTTGTGCCTCGTCCACAGATCGGCGATCCTTTTCGAAGGCGCATTCGATTCTCCACAGGCGGTCCATTTCTTCATTACCAGCCAGCAGATGCTTGCGATATACAATGTGCACGGCGGTCTTCGCCGGAGGGTACCCGACATAGTAATGGTACTCTCGCCTGGGAGGCTTGATGGATCTATCGACCAAGTATTGGTTTTTCTCGACATCCGATCTTCTCTCGCACCCGAGGACAATGGCGATTACGTCGCTGACCGTGTGGTCCTTGCTGCTGACAAAGAGGAAGTCCCCCCTCTCCAAAATCTCGCGATTCCGGCGAATCGTATCGACGGCCAACTCCGCGATCTTGTAACCGCCGGCACCACAGATGCATACATGTCCCAGGTGCGCACAGATGTCCGAGAACCGTACCTGCGTGGTTTCCCGCCGGCCGGGATAGCTTCCCGCCAGCACACCATGATCGTAGTGAAAGATAATCGGTGCTATCGTATCCACGTACGCATATTTGTCGTGCCATCTACCAGAATCCCTCATCGGGGCTCTGCAGCAACCGATCAAACCAATCCCTACAATGAAAGCCCAGCAGATGCGCGTGACTACGCCACGTCTTGCCATCGTGGTTCTCCTCCCTCGCTCACCCGGTTCGTCATTCGCTTCATTCGCCAGAGCTAGATTCAATGGCAACTGCAACTGACTTCGATATCGTAGTCCGCAATGGCGCCGCGCCGTCCATCGATCACGAAGTAGTATGGCAAGAACGCGGCAGCCGAAAAGGTGACGGATTCGTTTCCCTGACCGCCGGTAGCGCCTTGTTTGGAAATGCAAGACAAGAATTCGCAGGACTCCATGATGAAGATATCGATATCCGTCGCGCTCGTGGTTTTAACCTCGACTTCGCAGTCGGTGTGACAATGAAATGCGTATACCATTTCGGGGCCTGTCCAGATACCGGTGCCCGCCTGGCACCAGTCTTCCCGCGCGTCCGAAGCGCCCGGGCCCGCGTTGCTTTCACCCGTGTAGTTGTCCCCGCAGATGATCGGAACTTTGAAATCACAGAAGGGCTGGCCGCATTCTGGGCGATAGGAGCATTTGAGATCTTCGCAGTCCGCGCCGAAACGCCCATCGTCGTCTATCCCATTGCCGCATACCTCGTAAGACGCGCTGCCAGTGCATGAGATAACGATGTCAAAGCCGCCATCCCCGTCAACGTACTCCGCCACCAGAAAATACTCCTTGCCCGCCTCGGAAACAAACCATACGTAGTCCGAGTCCGTGGCGCTATTGCTACAGTCCATACAGTGGTCACCCCGGCACTCCCCCTCCAGGACGAAGAGGTCGACGTTGACTCCTGCATCCATATTGGTCAGTCCCACGCGCACAAGGGTCTCGCACGGGGCGGTCCACAGAACGATGTACTCCACGTTGTCATTCATCTCGTCGTTGGCGCAGGAGGGATACTGCAAAAGACGGTTGTCGTGCCCGGCTGCACTCACGTGTACCACGCTGTCACACTGGCCTTCGGATGTGATGTCCGGAACAACGCATACGTCCTGAGCCTCGTCCCCACCTGCGTCCTCACCGCCGTCCCCACTTGCGTCTTCGCCGCCGTCGCCACCTCCGTCCCGGCCACTGTCGTCATCGGCATCCATCACCCCGTCCCCACTGGCGTCCTCCCCCGCGTCACTAAAAGCGTCCACTGCGTCTCCACCGATGTCCGTTCCGCCCGGGCCTGATGACGCGCAACCAATCAATACATGGATCCCCAGGGCAATCCCTGCAAGCATTATTGCAAAGATGATTTCCTTCGACATCCGATTCCTCCGCTTATTCATTTCCCAGGGCTCATCGAGGCATCGAAAAACCACCAACTCTCCATAATCTCCCACCCTCTTTCGCGGCAACCCCAATCAACCGCGCACCGTTGGCACCTTGCGCGAGGCCAGCGTGCCAATTCGTTCACCGTAACTGTGGCAACGGACATCGCGAGTTC
>JAUXGL010000061.1 GCA_030622135.1 Deltaproteobacteria bacterium | reverse complement strand
CGCGAGCACCCTGGCGATACTGTGCCGCACGGTTTGAAAGGCCTGCCAGTAGCCACGGGCGGCCATGGCATTTCGTTGCTCGTGGTCTCCCTGATTGGCGTCTGGGCTCCAGGCGCCAGCCCGAACCCGCTCGATCAAATCGATGCTCACCCGGTAGCCCTCGATGGAGAGCGAGTGGTAGGCGTCCGAGATGGATAGCTCCTCAATATGCTCAAGGTATGCGGCTGCATCGGCAGGCCGACCGGGTGGTGGTGGAAACCGTTCGAGCACGCTGCTTCTCATATCGTGCCACATAAGACGAAGGCGGCTGACATACGGAGACCTCTCGCGACTGGGCGAGATCGGCGCAGGCCGGGATTCGAAGGGATCGATCTCGCGGGCATCATAACCGGCCCTGCGCATGGTCTTGAGGATATCGTCAGCGAGACGATCGCGCCCAATGTTTCTAAACGCGCCGGCCAGGCGACCGGCGATGGTGGTGTGCCCCCCCTCCAACAAGCGAGGAAGGAGATCCGACGCATCGCCGATCATCAGAAGCGCGGCCCTCGTATCGATGGGGTTTTGGGCGAAATAACCCGACGCGCAGGCCACCAACGCCGATTCGAGCGAAAACAGGTTCACGCCACCCACCTTCTCGATCTCCTCGGCTTTGGGTATCGAGGCCCGGATCTCCAGCAAGGAGGTCCCATGTCGCAACTCAGTGACATGATTTCGGGCCTTCGGGGACCGCACGATGAGTTGGTGGGGTACCGTCAGGTTACCGGTGTGCAAGGACACGGATTGCTCGGGTGACAGACACCACCGGGCACCGAAGCGCTCGGCGAGATAAGCCACACAAAAGCTCCAGAACGACGAATACCAGGCAGTGCTGTTACCATCGCGCTCTTCAGGCCGCGACGAAATGTACCAGCCCTTCATCACCTCCTGAAGAAATCCATTCGCAAGCAAACGTTCGCGATGAGTTCGAGTGATGTCGCGACCACGTATCGCAACCACGCCACGATTCTGAAGCTCTTTCAACACCGCAAGCGATGAAGCCAGTTTCTCGGAGGGGGTGACCATGTCCGCCTATCCATTTGCCGCCCAATGCCCGGGCGAAAATTAGCGTATTGAGCCGTACCGATTAGCGCTTATTACGCTGTACTCAGCGGCGATTATTATGTTGTGGCAAAAAGCGCTTATTGTGTCAAGGTAAATGCTCTATTTTTTGGAGAGGGCTTTGTACTACTAACCACCAAAATTTGCGCGCCACGCGCAAATTTTGAGAGTACTGCGCGGGTCATTGGGTTGCAGCGTAGCGCACCCAAGGGCACCGCACCCTCTGCGAGGGCCATAAAAACCAAGGCAAATCGCGGAAGCGGAGCAGTACCGGTGAGCGCAGCGAACGGTTTTGGTGCGGTGGAGCCGCGCTGTGTCAATCATCTATTATCTCCGGTATGGTGGAGCCCGATGGAAGCCATAGAGCGCTATCTCCAGGTTCACGCTGAAGATTATACGGATACATTGCCTCCCGTCGGCGGAGACCTGCGGCTATGCGTGGTTATTCCTTCTCTGGCTGAGCGCGAGAGCATCGGGGCGGTGCTGGATTCGCTGCCTGAAAAAACAGAACGGTTCGAGGTGATCGTTGTTGTGAACCACAAGGAGGGCGCGGCGCCGGAGATCGTTTTGAACAATCGGGGCACCGTCCGGGATCTGGCGGGGCGGGTGTTGGTGTTGGAGCGCGTCTTTCCGCCGGGCGTCGCCGGGGTGGGGGCGGCGCGGAGGGCCGGGATGGATCTGGCGTTGCGGAGGCTTTGGGCCGCCGGGCGGCCGGAGCGCAGCGCCATCGCCTGCCTGGACGCCGACTCGCCGGTGGATCCCGGCTACGTCGAGGGAATCCTCTCGGTTTTCGACGCCGAGGATCCGCCCGCGGCGGGGGTCTGCTGCTGCCGGCACCCAATCCCCGAAGACGAGGAGCGGGCCCGGGCCATCGTGGCCTACGAGCTGTGGCTACGCTACCTGGTGGAGGGGTTCAGGCTGTGTGGATCGCCGTACGCCTTCCAGACCATCGGATCCTGCACGGTGGTGTCGCCTCGCGCCTATGCCCGGGCCGACGGGATGCCTCGCCGGCAGGCCGGCGAGGACTTTTACTTTTTACAGAAGGTCGCCAAGATCTCCGGGCGGGTGGTCGACCTCGACGTGACCGTGCGTCCCTCCGCCCGGGTCTCCGACCGGGTTCCTTTCGGCACCGGCCGGGCCATGCGCCGCTGTCGCGACCAGGGGCCCGATTATTACCTCGAGGTGGAACCTCCGCTGGCCTTCCATGACCTGAAGCGCTTCTTCGAAAGCTCGCCCGCGGGCTATGAAAATCCCGCCCGCATGCGTGAGTCCGCCGGTCGGCTTTTGCGATCGTTTGTCGAGAAGCACGGCGGCTGGACCGTCCTGGAGAACATCCGCCAAAACTCGGCCGACCCGGATCGTTTCAGTTTTGCGGTGCACACCTGGTTCGATAGCTTGCAGGTGGTGCGTTATGCCCGCCGGTGCAAGGCCAAGCTCGGCGGCGTGTGGATCCTCGATGCCCTTTCCGATCTCGGTTTCGACGTCGGGCCCGATCTTGGCTCCGCGCTTCAGCGGATGCGGCGGAGGAAGCGCTCGCGGGAGTCGGGATCCTGAAGGCGGCCCTCGTCTGTGCAGGGGAGGTGGGGGAAGTGCTTGAAGAAGGCCCGGGCGAAGAGGCCCGCGCCGCGGTCGCGGATCAGGTTTCCTTCCAGGTCGAAGATCTTGGTGTCGCCCACCCCGCAACTGGGGGAGCGCGTCTTGAAGACGAAGCCACAAATGCCCTGTCCGGCCAGCTCCAAAAGTTTCTGGCTGGCCCAGCCGACCAGGCGATCAGTTTCGTCCTTCTGGGTATCGACGACGATCAGGCGCGGGGCGCCGGGATCGCCCTGGAGGCGCATCTTTTCGCGGGGGATGGGCAGGCCGCACTCGGACTCGGGGCAAACCGGGATCCATTCCACCACGTCGGCGCAGGCCTCGATCAACGTGTCGTTTCGCTTGTGGCCCCCGTCGTAGCGGACCAACATGCCCAGCAGGCAGGCGCTTATCCCGACGCGGATCTTCATGCTTCCGGCATAGCACCCCGATGCCCGGACCGCAATTGCAGAAAAGTCTTTGCAGAAAAACCTTGCACACAGTCTGACCGTGAAGGTATCAACTATCCATGACCAAGCACCTGCCCGAGGAGGTCCGCCGGACGCAGATTTTGGGCGCGGCCCGGAAATGCTTCATCGAAAAGGGATACTTCCCTACCCGGGTGGAGGACATCGCTCGGGTGGCGGGTCTGAGCAAGGGGGGGATCTACTTCCACTTCGAGGGCAAGCGCCAGATCTTCGAGGCGCTGGTCCGCCAGGAGTACATCAATTCAGCAGCCTATCTGAAAAAGATATCCGAGGAACTGACCGATTACCAGGAGATGTTTGGGAACCTGGCCCGTTATTACCTGGATTACTTCCGCTCACGACCGGACTACCCCCGCTTCTTCATTGTCATGGGAGAAATGGCCGGCCGGGACGAGTCCGTGCGAAAGATGCTTGCCAGCCTGCAGAAGGAATACACCCAGGTCATCGCCCAGATCGTCAAGGCGGGGATCGATGCCGGTGCGCTCAAACCGGTGGATCCGGAGTCCACCGCCACCTTGCTCAAGGGGATCATCGACGCCATGGAGGGGTACTTTGCCATCGGCGTAGACATGGAAGTGGAAAAGCTCATGGAGACCGGTATGGAGATTGTTATGCGGGGCCTGTTGCGCACCTGATCCGCGCCCGCCAAGCCAATGAAAATCGCACTGGCACAGATCAATCCAACCGTCGGGGACCTGGAAGGCAATTCCGAAAAGATCCTTGATTTCCACCGGCAGGCCAAGCTGGCCGGTGCGGACCTGGTGGTGTTCTCGGAGATGGTCCTGACCGGATACCCGCCACTGGATCTGCTGGACCGCCCGGTGTTCGTCGACCGGTGCGAGAGCGCCCTTTTTGACCTGGCCGGCAAGCTCGAAGGGGTCCCGACGCTTCTGGGCACCGTCCTACCCAACCCGGTTTCCGAGGGACGGGCGGTGCGCAACGTGGCTGTCTTGCTGGCAGCGGGGAAGGTTCAGTTCATACAGGCCAAGTCTCGGTTGCCGACCTACGACGTCTTTGACGAGGACCGCTACTTCGAGCCGGCCGCGGAGAGTCGGCCGACCGAGGTTAGCGGAAAACGCGTGGGCGTCACCATTTGCGAGGACATCTGGGAGGGTCCGCAGGCGGGCCGCTTTAAAAACCAGGCCGGTAAAAACCACCGAAGCCGCTACCGGCTGGATCCGGTCCAGATCCTCACCACGCAGGGGATCGACCTGCTGGTGAACCTCTCCGCTTCTCCCTTCCACGCCGGTAAGGGCAAGGAGCGCGAGGAGCTGCTGGGGTCCATCGCCCGGAGACACGGCGTGCCGGTGCTGTTTGTAAACCAGGTGGGTGGCAACGACAGCCTGCTGTTCGACGGGCGCAGCATGGCCATGGGCAAGGACGGCAAGCTGATCGCCCGGGCGGAGGCTTTCCGGGAGGACCTGGTGGTGGCGGACCTGGACAGCGGGAAGGGGGACATGCGTCCCTCGGCGCCGGTGGGAAGCGCCGAGGTCTTGTGGGCGCTGGTGCTGGGCCTCTCCGATTACCTGAAGAAATGCGGATTTAGCCGGGTGGTGCTGGGCCTTTCCGGTGGCGTGGATTCGGCCCTGGTGGCCTACCTGGCCGCCGAGGCGGCCGGGGCCGATCGGGTCCTGGCGCTGGCCATGCCGGCGCCCTACTCCTCTCCGCACAGCCGGACGGACGCGGAGAAGCTGGCCGCGACCCTGGGCATCGGGTTCGAGGTGATGCCCATCGATCGCATCCTGCAAACCTACCGGGAGACCCTGGAGCCCGGGCTCGGGGACATCACCAAAACCCTGGTGGAGGAGAATCTCCAGGCGCGCATCCGCGGCGCCGTGGTCATGGCGCACGCCAACCGCTCCGGCGCCCTGCCCCTGGCTACCGGCAACAAGAGCGAGCTGGCCGTGGGTTACTGCACGCTCTACGGCGACATGGCCGGTGGTCTGGCTCCCATCGGCGATCTGTACAAGACCCAGGTATACGAGCTGGCCAATTACATCAACCGGCACGACCAGGTGATTCCCCGCCGGATCATCGAGCGTCCCCCCAGCGCGGAGCTGCGCCCCGACCAGACCGACCAGGACACCCTGCCGCCTTACGACGTCCTGGATCCCGTCCTGGATATGATCATCTCGCAGGCCCGGGATCGGGGTTCGATCATCGAAGCCGGTCACCCGGCCGAGGTGGTGGAGCGGATCGTCCGCATGGTGGAGCTTTCCGAGTTCAAGCGCCGCCAGGCGGCACCGGTGCTGCGCGTCTCCCGGCGGGCATTTGGCGCCGGGCGCCGGATTCCCATCGCCCGGAGCCTGCGCAAGGGCCGGGATAAGAAAGCCCCTTGAGGTACTCGCGAATCAAAGTGGTGAAGCCGGACGCGGGAGAGCGTCTGGACGTCTTTCTGGCCGGGAAGTTTTCGCGTTCTCGCTCCGCGGTGCGTTCGAAGCTCGACGGGGAGGTTTTCTCCGAGGAAGGCCGCCGGCTCAAGTGGTCCCACCGCCTGCGGGCGGGAGAAGTGATCCAAGTCGCTACCCAGGTCAACCCGGAGCCCGAGGTCGAGGTAACCTATCGTATTCTGTACCAGGACGACTGGATCCTGGTAGTGGACAAGGGCCCCGGTGCGCCGGTCCACCCCGTGCGCGCCTTTCGGACCCGCACGGTGCTCACCCGCTTGCGGGCGGATCTCGAAGATCCCGGCTTGAATCCGGCCCACCGGCTCGATCGGGAGACCAGCGGGGTGCTGGTGTTCGCTCGCACGAAGCGGGCCTTGACCGCGTTGATGAACCAGTTTAAGCACGGCCGGGTATCGAAGAAATACCTGGCAGTCGTCCGCGGAAGCCCGGACTTCGATCAAAAGACCCTAAAACTGCCTTTGGGCCGTGACCCCGACTTCCCGGTTCGCTGCCGCATGCGGCCGGGCCTCGGCCGTCCCGCGGTGACCGAGCTTGCCGTCGTGAAACGGCAAGACGACCGTGCCCTGGTGGTGGCGGTCCCCCGCACCGGCCGACAGCACCAGATCCGCGTGCACCTGAACGCCCTGGGGCATCCCGTCCTGGGAGACAAGCTTTACCAGGAGGACGGCAAGCCGTACCTGGCAATGATTCGCGACGCCCTGGACGAAGAGAGCATTGCTCGTCTGGGTCACCATCGGCACGCCCTTCATGCTGAAAGCCTGGAGTTCGAACACCCCAAGACGGGCAAGCAGCTATGCATCCGCGCGGAGCTGCCCGAAGATCTGAAAGGCTTGCTGGGTTGACTCACGTGTATATGCTGAATAACATCGGTTCTGTGATGAAGCCTGCAATCGTCTTGTTGTTGTTTTGCACTGCGGCGTGCAGCCAGCAGTCGGAGGGCGGAATTCCTTCGGGAATGATCGCCATGTTCGACCGCGAGTGCCCCGATGGCTGGACGCGCTACACCGAGATGGACCGGCGTTTCCCGCGGGGAGCTCTGCAGGCCGGGGAACTCGGGGGCCAGGAGGAGCACGCCCACTCCTTCGATATCACCGCTCACACATCCAAGGATGGCGCTCATATCCACATGCTGGCTATGGGCGAGGAGATCGTCGTCGACCCGGGAACCTGGGGTTACGTGGGCATCCTCAAGGGCAACCTCCATGCCTTCGAGCAGGCCGGCCGCGACCGCACCAAAGCCCCCCGCGCCAAGGCCGTAACCGACCAGGACGGCGCCCACGATCATATGATCTCCGTCCAGGGCGAATCGGAAACATCGCCCTCCACGCCTCCCTACATGAACCTGGTCTTCTGCCGAAAGAATTGATGTAGGGGCGCTTCGCTGTAAATGGCGTTTCTACCGGTCTCGGTCTCGCCGGTTCCCCTGGCCTTTTCCCGGCGGTTCGAACCGTTGTGCCGTTCCCTTGCTCTTGGGCGGTTGGTCTTCGACCACCGGTGGCGGCTCGGCTAATTCCTCTTCAGGATCGACGATGAAGAACCGCACCAGGGTGGGATCTTCCGAAAGCAGTTGCTTGGCCACGTCCCGGCGCACCAGGCCAAAGCGCTCGGCCCCGGGGAACTGGGCGATGGCTAGCTGCCCGCTTTTCAGATCGTGGGCGATGTGGGTGGAGACGTGGAGCTTGCGGATGCCGCCGGAACGGGAGACGAAGTGGAAGGCCACCGGCCCGGGCGCCTGTGGCAAAAACACGCCGGTCTGCAGCAGGTTTCGGGCCTTGTACTTCCGGTCGAGTTGGGCGGAGTCGTGCTTCTCTGCGGCCGCTTTGCTGGTTCGCTCGGCCGTCTGCTTGCGCTCCCGTTCCTGTTGTTGCCGGTGCCGGGCCAGTTCCCGCTCCCGGTCCCGTTGGCGCTGCTCTTCGACTTTTTTCTCGAACGCGCGGTCCTTCTGCGCTTGTACCGCCTCCGCATCCACGCCTTTTTTCGCGTCTTCGGTCCGCTTGAGCCGGGCGCGGTGGTCGGCGCGTTTCTTGGTCTTCTTGTCGACCAGGCCGGCCTTGAGCAACTTGTCTCTGAGATCCTGCTTCACGGTATGGAGTCCTAAGACGGGTAAACTACTTCAGACCCTGGTCCCGGGATTCGGCGTAGCCGCGTTCGACACGGTCGCGCAGCTCCTCGCGCTTATCGTCGGGAAGGAAGGCTGCCTCCACGGCGTTGAGTTCCAGCCTGAGGAGATCGTCTAAGTTGTACCCCCAGTGGGTGACGGCCACGTCGTAGTCGCCGTTGATGGTGCTGCGGTGGATGCTGGGATCGTCCGAGGTGATGGTAACGGCCACGCCGGCTTGGTCGAGCCGCGGCAGCGGGTGCTGCTGGAGATCGTTCACGCAGCCGGTCTGGTAGTTGCTGATCGGGCACATCTCCAGCGTCACTCTCCGTCCGGCCAGCAGTTGGATCACTCCTTCGTCCTCGGTTGCCTTCAGCCCGTGGCCGATTCGCCGGGCCCCCAGGATCTCCACGGCGGTGTGCACCTGCCCGGCCGTGGTGCCTTCCCCGGCATGGACGGTGGTCCCCAGGACCTCCGTGTCCACCACCCGGCGGAAGATCTTCTCGAACTCGTTGTTGGGGTGGTTGAACTCGTCGCCGGCCAAGTCCACGCCGACCACGCCCGACTCCCACATGTCGGCGGCCAGGTCCACGGTTTTCTTCCAGGCGGAAAAGTCGTAGCGCTCGCGGGCAAAGGTGATGATGAAACCGACGCTGATGGCCGCGTCGGACGCGGCTGCCCGGGCGGATTCGCAGATCGCCTGCATGATCCCCTGGAGATCCAATCGGCTGGTGCGGGAGAAGTGCTCCGGGCTGAAGCGCAGCTCCAAGTGTACGATCCCCTCCCCGGCGGCGTCGGTCACCGTCTCTCCGGCCACCCGCTCGATGTCCTGATAGGAACGGTACCAGTCGGAGTGGAATTTGGTGAGGAAGTAAGCCAGCGTACGCGGCTCCCCGTCGTTGTATGCCACCATTTTCAACAGCGAGGAGACGTCCTTCAGCGGGAGCTCGAGGTTGTACTTGCGGCCCAACTCCAGCATGGTGCCGATCCGCAGGGCTCCCTCCAGGTGGCGGTGGAGCTCCACCTTGGGTAACCCCTTTAAAATCGCCAGTCGCTCGTCTCGTTCCAAGGTCGGGATCCTCAAAAAAGGGGTTTATTGTAGGGTCCGGCGGAATGGGGGTCAAGAGGGGATCCCGGTTGCGGTCGAAAAAGGCTTGTGATAGAGTCCACCGCTCTGGACTCTTGGTTTGGGGAAGGATTTTGTATAGGAAATTGTTTCATGACCAGACGATCAGAAGGAGATCGACATGGCGAGCGGCAAGGTATTGAAATGGTTGGCGATGGTGGGGATCTTGGCCCTGGTGTCCGGATGTTCTAAGGGTGAATCAGGCAAACCAAAGGGTGAACCAGGCAAACCCAGCGGCGGGGGATCGGTCGGAGGATCCGGCTCGGAAGACCAGGTTGCCAAGGTGGGAGATGTGTCTATCTCTCTGAGTGACTTCGAGGAGCAGATCAACCAGCAAAATCCGTTGGTCCGGTCGAGGTACAAATCGCTGGACCAGAAAAAGAAACTTCTTGATGCCCTGGTGGAACGCGAGGCCATGGTGCAGGAGGCCCGGCGTCTGGGGTTGGACCAAGACCCGGATGTGATCCGCGGGTACAAGAAGATCCTGGCTCGCCACCTGGTGAACATGGAGTTCAACCAGAAGCGGGTCAAGGAGATTGAGGTGACCGACGAGACGATCGAGGAGTACTACAAGGAGAACATCGATCGGTACCACGCACCCGATAAGGTCCGCATTCACCAGATCTTCCTGGCGGCACCTGCTGCCGATAAGAATAAGAGGAAAGCGGCCCAAAAGCAGGCCGCCGATTTGCTCAAGCAGTTGAAGGCCAAGCAGAAGGATCGCCGGATATTTCTCCAGCTGGCCCGAGAGCACTCCGACGACGAGGCCACCAAGCGCGTGGGCGGGGACACCAACTTCAAGACCCGCGTGCAGCAGGAAGAGACTTACGGGAAGGCTTTCGCGGATGCGGCCTTCGCGCTCAAGCAGGCCAACGACGTAAGCGGTGTGGTTGCGGATCCGAAGGGATTCTACATTCTGCGGTTGTCGGGAAAGCAGGCGGCCATCGATCTCCCCCTGGAACGGGTCAAGGGGCAAATCCGCACCACGTTGTTCGCCCGGGCCCGGGGGGAGGCATACCGGGCCTTTGTTGATGAAGTGAAAAAGAAAGTGGGCGTGCAGGTCTTCGAGGCGGTGGTGGAGAACGCCAAGGTGGATCTGACCCAGGCGCCCGGCGGCTATGCTCCGCCCGGACCGATCCGCCGGCCGCCCCGGCCCCCAAAGCCGGTGGTTTCCCCCGCCCGGCGTCTGCCCGGAGTTCCGACTCCTCGCATTGTCCCGCCTCCCTCCAAGGTGAATAAACCGGAGCCCCAGAAATAAGAGGTATTGGTTGAAGCTGCGGCTCACATTACGCGCCTTCGCCGGGATGCTCTGTGGCTTGCCACGGGGAGCTTCATTCCTCCTGGTTCTTACCGGGGCGCTGGCGGGCGGTTGTCCCGAGAACCAGGACGAGTCGGTGCCCGGCCCCCGGGCCGTGGCCGGCGTCAACGGCGAGGCCATTACGCTGGAGGAGTTTCAAGAAGCGTTTGACGAGATCCGCAGCGTTGGAAAGGGATTTTTCGTAGACCGGGAGCGGGCCGGCAGCCTCAAGCGGGATCTGCTAGAGCGCATGATCGACACCCGCTTGTTGCTGCAGGAGGCCGGTCGCAAGCGGATCGTGCTGGATCCCAAGGTGGCGGAGGCCTCTGTGGACCTGGCTCGCCGGGAGTATCCGCCCGGAGGGTTCGGAGAAGAGCTGTTGAAGCAGGGCAAGTCCGTGGAGGCGTATCTCCAGGAGACCGGATCGTCTTTGCTCCTGCGCAAGTTGCTGAAGAGGGAGGTAATCGATCGCATCGCCGTGTCGCGGGAAGAGGTGGATAAATACTATCAGGAGCATCGCGACCAGTTCCATAAACCCGAGGAGGTGCGGGTTCGCCAGATCGTTACCAAGACCGAGGAAGAGGCCGAAAAGCTGCGCAGGGTGATTCTGCGCGGGGTTTCTTTCGAAGAGCTGGCTCGCAAGCACTCCCTGGGACCGGAGGCCAAAAAAGGCGGAGACCTGGGATATTTCCCCCGCGGGCGCATGCCGCCGGCCATCGAAGAAGCCTGCTTCAAGCTCTGGTCATCGCAAGTCAGCCGGGTGACGGCTTCCCCGTACGGATTCCACCTGTTCCAGCTGGTCGACCGCCGGCCGGCCCGGGAACTATCCCAGGAGGAGGCCCACCCGGAGATCGAGCTAAAGCTTTTGAGTGACAAGACCCAGGAAGCGGAGACCTACTACATTCGTAGCCTGCGGGAAAAGGCCAGCATTCAACGGGACCTGAGCCTTCTCGACAGGGTTCATTGAGGCGAAAGGGAACCGAGCAGATGCCCAGCACCACAAAAAGCGCGGCACTAGGCCGATTCGCGAGCGTTTGGAGACTTCGATGAAACTCGCGAAGCTGTACCTGTTTTATAGGTATGACTCAAGTGCAAAGATAACGGCGTCTCAAGTGCCTTGTATCCATAGGCGCGGATTTATCCTGGCATTGTTTGCGATGATTTTCTTTTTACCCCTGGTGGCCGTCCCCAAGGTGGTGGATCGCATTGCCGCGGTGGTCAACGACGAGGTGATTCTCCTTTCCGAGGTAGACCGGATCTGCACGGTGGCATTGGAGGGAGTGCCCAGCACCCTTCCTCTGGACGAAGCGGTCAAGCGCAAACGTGGGATTCGCAAGGCCGCCCTGGACACCCTCATCGACGAGTTGCTCATCAAGCAGCAAGCTCGCGAGCACAAGGTGTCGGTTTCCGAAGAAGAGGTGCAGAAGCAGATCGGTCAGCTAATGAAGGACAACGACCTGAGCGAGCAACAATTCAAGGAGGCCCTGAAACTGGAAGGAAAAACCGTAGGCGATCTGAATAAAGATATCCGTAAGCAGATGGAGCGTTCCAAGCTGATCGACCTCCAGATGCGCAACAATCCGGAGATGCGCAGCCAGGTCCAGGTTCGGGAGAAGGAAATCGAGGACTACTACCAGCTGCACTACAGCACCATGGAGAAGGTGCGGGCCAGCCACATTCTCTTCATTCTCCCGCCGGACAGCGGGGCTGAGAAGGAGAAAGAAGTCCGGGCCCGCGCGCGGACGACACTGGATCGGCTGCGCCAGGGCGCCCCGTTCGATCTGATGGCCAAGCAGCACTCGGACGATCCCAGCAGCGCGCTGGGCGGCGACCTGGGCTGGTTCCGCCGCGGGGACATGGTGGAGTCCTTCGAGAAGGTGGCCTTCGGCATGCAGAAGGGCCAGATCAGCGATCTGGTCAAGACCAAGTTCGGAATACATATAATCTTGTTGACCGATCGTTCCAATGAGGGTCCGCCGAACATGGACGGCGTGAGCGGCGAGATCCGTTCCCGGTTGCACCGGGAGAAGTTTCAGCGGGCGATGCAGGGATGGCTGGATGAGCTGCGCCGGCGCTCCTTCGTAGACTACAAGCTGTGATCGACATTGGTATCACCATGGGTGACCCCGGGGGTGTCGGGCCCGAAGTCCTGCTCCGGGCGCTCGGTGACGAAGGGATCCGGGCCCGAGTCCGGCCCCGGGTGTTTGGGGACGGCGCCTGGCTGCGTGGTCTGGCCGGGCGCTTCCGCTGGGAAGCGGACTTCGAGATCCATGAAGTGGTGAGTCTCACTTCCGGGGTTCGTGTCGGGGAGTTCACCGAGGCCGGCGGCCGGGCCTCGATGGCTTGCCTGGGGGCGGCGGCCGACGCTCTTTCCAGGGGGGAGATCGCCGCCCTGGTGACCGCGCCGGTGCACAAGCGGGCGTTTGCGCTTTGCAACGCGCCGGGGCCCGGGCACACCGAATGGCTGGCGGCCCGGTTCGGGGTCCCGAAAGCGGTGATGCTGCTTTGCGGTCCCCGGCTTCGGGTGATCCTGGCCACCACCCACGTGGCCCTGCGCGATCTGCCCCGGGTCCTGGATCGGGACGATCTGGTGAGCACGGTGGCGCTTGCCTCCCGGGAACTGGGTCGCTATTTCTTTCCCCGGGGTCCGCGGTTGGCGCTGGCGGCATTTAACCCCCACGGTGAGGAGGAAGGCCGGCCGGGCCGGGAGGAGCGGGAGATTCTCATCCCCGCCGTTTCGGATCTGAAGAAGCAGGGTGTGAACATCGACGGGCCCGTGCCGGGAGACACGGTCTTTGCCCGGGCGGTCGAAGGCCGCTACGACGCCGTGGTGGCCCTGTATCACGATCAGGGCCTGGCGCCGCTCAAGACCCTGCACCCCCACGACGGGGTCAACGTCACCCTGGGCCTGGGCGTCGTGCGCACCTCGCCGGATCACGGGGTGGCCTATGACATTGCCCATTCGGGCGGGGCCGATCCCACCAGCATGCGGGAAGCCATCCACCTGGCGGCCGGGATGGCCGGAAGGGGCCGGCGTTGAAGTTCGAAGGGCCTCAGGAGATCCGCATCCGCGGCGCCCGCGTGCATAACCTCAAGAACGTCAACGTGGTCCTGCCCCGGAACCGCCTGGTGGCCATCACCGGCCTGAGCGGATCGGGTAAATCGTCGCTGGCCTTCGATACCCTGTATGCCGAGGGACAGCGGCGTTACGTGGAATCCCTGTCCGCCTACGCCCGGCAGTTTTTGGAGCAGATGCAGAAGCCGGACGTGGACGCCATCGACGGGCTCAGCCCGGCCATTTCCATCGAGCAGAAGACGGTGAGTCACAATCCCCGTTCCACCGCGGGCACCGTGACGGAGATCTACGATTACCTGCGGCTCCTCTTCGCCCGGGCGGGCAAGCCGCACTGTCCCTCCTGTGGCCAGCCCATCACCAGGCAGACGGTGCAGGAGATCGTCGATTTGGTGCTGGGCTTGCCCAGGCAGAGCCGCTTCTCGGTTATGGCCCCGGTTCTGCGCGGCCGCAAGGGGGAGCACAAGAAGCTCTTGGAGGATCTGCGCAAGCAGGGGTTCACCCGGATCAACGTCGACGGTGAGGTGTGCGACCTCGAGGAGGATCTCACTCTCGATCCCAACCGGCGGCACGACATCGAGGTCTACGTGGACCGCCTGGTGATAAAGCCGGATGTGCGCGGCCGCCTGACCGATTCGGTGGAGATCGCCCTGACCCTGGCGGAGGGCCTGGTTAAAATCGCCCCGGTGGACGGTGACGATGTGGTCTATTCGGAACGGCACGCCTGCATCGACTGCGGCATATCTCTCCCGGAGATCAGCCCCCGTTTGTTTTCCTTCAACGGCCCCCACGGGGCCTGTCCCGCCTGCGACGGTCTGGGAGAGATCCGTTTCGTCGATCCGGCGCTGGTCGTGCCCGATCCGGATCTCTCCCTGCGGGAGGGGGCCATCGTCGCCTGGGGAAAGAGCGGTCACGGCTACATGTTGCAGATGCTGGATACGGTGACCCGGCACTTCAAGTTCGGCATGGACACGCCTTTCGGAAAACTGCCGGAGAGTGCCCGGAAGGTTGTTTTCCACGGCTCCGGGGAGGTGGAGTTGAAGTTCAACCTCCAGCGGGATGAGATGAGCCACGAGTTTCGCCGTCCCTTCGAGGGAGTGATCACCAACCTCGAACGGCGCTATCGGGAAACTTCCAGCAACACGATGCGGGCGGAGATCGAGAGCTACATGGTCCTGCAGCCGTGCCGGCAGTGCCAGGGGCGGCGCCTGAGGAAGGAAGCCCTCTGCGTATTGGTGGGAGGGATTTCGATTGCCGACATCACCCGGTTGAGCATCACCGATGCGCTGCGTTTTCTCGACGAGCTCGAACTGGAATCCCGGAGTCGTCCGGTGGCCGAGCGCATCATCAAAGAGATCCACTCGCGGCTGAAATTCATGCAGGATGTGGGGCTCAATTACCTCTCCCTGGACCGGCCCACGGCCACTCTTTCGGGAGGCGAAGGACAGCGCATCCGACTGGCCACCCAGATCGGCTCGTCGCTCACCGGCGTTCTTTACGTCTTGGACGAACCCACGGTGGGCCTGCATCCGCGGGACTGCCGGCGATTGCTGGACACCCTGGGGGACCTTCGCGATCGGGGCAACACCGTGGTGGTGGTGGAGCACGACCCGGCCACCATTCTGGCGGCCGATCACGTCGTGGACATGGGCCCCGGCGCCGGGCGGAACGGCGGCGAAGTAGTCGCCGAGGGAACGCCCAGGCAGATCCTCGACCACCCGGACTCACTGACCGGGGCCTACCTGTCCGGTAAGAAGAAGATCCCGGTGCCTTTCCGCCGCAGGAAGGCCAAGCGGGTTCTCGGCGTTCTGGGCGCCCGGGGCAATAACCTGAAGAACATCGACGTGGAGTTTCCCCTGGGAGTGTTCGCTTGCGTGACCGGCGTTTCCGGTTCGGGCAAGAGCACCCTGGTCATCGATACTCTGTACCGCGGTCTGGCCCAGCGCCTTCACCGCGCCCGGCAGACCCCGGCTGAGCACGGGGGATTCAGGGGGCTGAAGCAGCTCGACAAGGTCGTGCACATCGACCAGAGCCCCATCGGCCGCACTCCCCGTTCCAACCCGGTCACCTACACGGGCATTTTCACGGGCATCCGCGAGTTGTTCGCCCGTTTGCCGGAGAGTCGGATGCGCGGCTACAGCCCCGGGCGCTATTCGTTCAACGTGAAGGGCGGGCGCTGCGAGGCCTGCGAGGGCGGCGGGCAGATCCGCATCGAGATGCATTTTTTACCGGATATGTTCATCACCTGCGAGATGTGCGGGGGGCAGCGCTTCAACCGGGAGACGCTGGAGATCTCCTACCGGGGCAAGTCTATTTCCCAGGTGCTCCAGATGACCGTCAACGAGGCCATGGAGTTTTTCGAAAACCAGCCGGCCACCCGGCGCAAGCTGCAGACCATAGTCGACGTGGGCCTGGGTTACATCCAGTTGGGGCAGAGCGCCACCACCCTGTCGGGGGGCGAGGCCCAGCGGGTCAAGTTGGCCCGGGAGCTGTCCAAGCGGGCCACCGGGCGCACCCTGTATATCCTGGACGAACCCACCACCGGCCTGCACATGGATGACATCCGCCAGTTGGTGGACGTGCTCGACCGCCTGGTGGACGAGGGCAACACCGTGGTGGTCATCGAGCACAACCTGGACGTGATCAAGCAGGCGGACGTCGTCATCGACCTGGGGCCCGAGGGCGGCGAGGAAGGTGGCCGGGTGGTCGCCACCGGCACGCCCGAGCAACTCGCCCGCCTGCGCAAGTCCCACACCGGCCGCTACCTGCGCGAGGTGCTGCCCGGGAAACGCGCCTCCCGCAAGGGCAAGAAGAAGCGGGCCCGGGCCTGAGATCCGCGGATCGATGAGCGTTACCACCTGACCTCTTACCCAAACTTCCATATTCCCGCGAAATTCGTTACCATCGTTTTCTACAAGTCGACGCCCAAAAGGAAGGTCAGTCTCCATGGGGTCCAACGTGATGACGGGGAAGATTAGCTCCTACAACGCGGTGGATGGTCTCGGGATCGTCCGCCTCGACGATGGGCGGGAGATCCGCTTAACCCTGACCGCCTGCGGCTACATGCGCCCGGAGGTGGGCAAAAGGGTCCGGGTGCTGAGCCTGACCGAGGGATTCGAGGGCCGGCCGAAAGCCACCCTGCTGCAGCCGGAGGAAGAGAAGGCATGAGCAGGCTGGATGAAGGGTCAGAATCCCCTCAACGCCTACGTAGTGCGCTGGTAAGCTACGGCGATATCCGGTTGAGCATATCGGTCATGGTGATGATGTAGTACAGCAGTAAGCCTCCGCAAAGGGCCAGCACGATCCAGACCACGATCTTGCCTTTTTTTTTACTCTCTCCCCGCCGGCTCTGGGTGGCAATGGCGGCGGGCGCCAGTTGGGCCTGCGCCTTTTTTAAGAGCTGCTCGAGCATCTTTTCGGCAACGGTCTTTTGCGATGGCTCCCGGGACATCCGGCGGTACTGGCGCGCGGCGTAGTCGGGCCGATTGGCTTTCAGGCAGGCGTCCAGGAAGGCCTGGTGGCGAGCCCGGTCCGAAGGCAGCAGCTGGATCTCCCGCCACAAAGAAGCCGCTTCCTCGGGATCGGGGGGCAGCTCGCTTTGATCGAACTTTTCGAAAACCAGGCCGCAGCGGTGGCAAGCGTAGGTGTCCGTCTGGCCGTGCCCGCACTTGGGGCAGATCGCCTCGTTGGCCGGAGCCGCCGGCGCGGCCGGCGGTTGCTCTGTCTCGGCCGGCCCGGCCGCCTGGGGATTGGCCAGGAAGTTGGCCTGGTTGCAGTTGCCGCAGGTGAAACCCAGCCCCTCCTCCGAGGTGGAAAACTCCACCATCTCGACTATCTCTCGGCATGCGGGGCATTGGACTTTCATTTCAGCTCATCGCCGGGCTCAAGAACACCGGAGTAAAGGTGATCACAAACACCATCAGGGTCGCGAAACCGGCCACTTTGCGGCCGGTACCGATCGGGACGCCGGGATCCTCCACCGGCGGATGCTCGCCGCCTACATACTTCAGCAGTATCGCCCACACCAGCCAGAAGAACATCCCGCTTCCCCGCAGTACCGTATCAAGGAATCCCGCTTCTCTCAATACGGTTACGGTGGGTCCGTGGTAGAGGACCATCTGGCAGCCCAGGCCGATCAGCCCCATGAAAAAGACCAGGAAGTGAAACACTCGGGCCACTCTCTTGTGGATCTTCGGCCCGAAGAGGCCGTAGAGCACGTGTCCGCCGTCCAGTTGTCCGGCCGGGATCAAGTTGAGGCTGGTCACGATGATGCCCAGCCATCCGGCCCAGGCGACCGGATGAAGGAATACGTCGTCACCCGGACCCATCTCGGGATGAGCGAGCTTCTTCAGCGCCAGGTAGAGCAGCGAGTTGCCCTCCATGAAGGAGTCTTTGGGGAGCTGGGATATCGGTACGACTTCGGATAATCTCAGTCCCACCAGGCAGACTATGATCGTCACCGCCAGCCCGGCCAGGGGCCCGGCGTAGCCGATGTCCAGCATCGAGCCTCGGGTCCGGGGCGGTTTGCGCATCCGGATGAACGCACCGAAGGTGCCGATGGGCGGCAGAGGGAAAGGAATGAAATAGGGTAGGGATGCATCCACGCGATGGAGGCGTGCGGCGGTGAAGTGTCCCATTTCGTGCACCAGGAGTATGCCCATGATCGCGGTCGAGTACATGCCGCCGGAAGTGGGGGAGAAGAAAATCTCCGGGTTGCCGGAAGAGAGGCCGCCGACGAAGAACGTGGTGGCGCAGGTGGCGAAGAACAGCAGGCCATGCAGCCACCAGCGGGTCGGTGGGGGAGATCTATCCGCTGTTGCCGGCATCGGTGGGGGGTCCCGTCTCCACTTCCAGGATTTCTTTCTTCTTGATGGTCAAGAGGAAGATGTTTTTCTCGGCCTCGCCGTCGGTCCCAAAGGTGGTATAGCCGGTGGCGCCCTCGAAATTATTGACCCGCAGCAGGCTGTCCCTGAAGGCCCGCCGGTTCCGGGGACGCTTTTTCTCGATGAGGCTCTTTAGGATGCGGGCGGTGTCGTAGGCCTCGGCCTCGACCATCGAGGGATCCCGGTCGAAGTTGGCCTTGAACTTGCCCACAAACAGCTTGGTGGCCGGCCGGGTGCTCTGCAGGAAGAATCCGTCGCAGAAGATGGCGCCCTGGACGTAGCGTTCCGCCCACTGGATTACCTTGGGCGAGTTCCAGCCGTTCCCGCCGAGCAGGTAGACCATGTCCAGCTCATCCCGGCCCAGGCTCTTCTTGGTACGTTCGATCTGCCAGGTGCTTTCCGTGTGCAGGACGATGTCCTCGAAGGCCAGCGCGGGCGCGATCATGACGACCTTGTCCACGTAATCGGGGACGAACAGGGCCCCGAAGTCGACGACGGGCCGCACGCGCTTGACCAGTTTCTGCATGGCCCGCCGGCGGTGCAGCGGATTCTTGGTTTCCCTGAGGATCCGGCTGCGCTCCTTGATGTAATCCCAGCGGGCCGCCAGGTAATAGCGTCCGACCATCTTCTTGATGGGGCCGGCGAAGTTCTTCTCGTCCGGTTCGTAGGTCTCGGCCGCGCGGATCTCGCCTTTGCGGCGCTCCACTTCGTCCCAGAAGGCGTTGGCGAACTCGACGCCGTACCAGTCGTTGGGGTAGAGGATCGCGAAGCGCTTCACTCCCAGGCGGTCCATGGCGTGGGAAACCAGCGCTTGGGCCTGGGCGGTCAGGGTGAGAAAGTTGCGGAAGACGTAGGAGCCCACCTTGGTGATGTCCTTGCGGATGCTCAGGGTGATGATGGGCACCTCCAGCTCCTGAGCCTTCACCGCGGCCGCGTAGGTCTCCTTGGCCACCATCGGGCCGATGACGGCTACGGCGTGTTCGTTGAAGACCAGGTCTTCCAGTTGCTTGACCGCGCGGTCGGGATCCCCGGCGGTATCGCGGATGACCAATATCGGCCCGGCGGTGGCCTCTTTCCCTGGGGTTTCCTCGAATATGCCCGCTCCCAACTGGATCCCCTCCAGGGCCCGGCGGCCGTACTCCCGGTACTCCCCGGTAAGCGGCAACAGCACGCCGATGGTCTGGGGCTGGACCCGGTGGCGGTCCATGATTTTCTTGAGGAGCTTGCCCGCCTCCCCGGCCTTTTCGTGATCGGGGTAGGCGGCCACGAAGCTCTCCAGCGCCTCCTTGGCGCGGGTGAAATCCAGGATGTGGTAGAAGATCTTGGCCAGCTTGAACCGCAGGACATCCAGCGGGAATCCCACCACGCCCTTCGTTTTTAGAATCTCCATGGCCGCGCGCACCTGGATGAAGGCCATGCGCCGGTCGATTAGATCGAGGAGCTTGCTCTTGATGGCCGCCTTGGCCCCGGTCACCGCGGTCAGGTCATAGAGCACCGAGAACCAGCGCAGCGCCTCCACGGGTGCACCCGCTTCCGCGTAGGACTCCGCCAGCATTCCGGCCACCTCGGCCCGCCGCTTTTCCCCGGGGAGATCGTCGAACACGGACTGCAGGGTGGGCAGGGCCTCCTGGGTGCGCCCCACCTTGACCAGGGCCAGCCCCAGGTGGACGGCGGCGTGTATATAGCTACGGCTCTGGGGATGATCGGTCACCAGCTTGCGGAAGTGGTCGATAGCCTGCTCCCACTTCTCCGTCTGGTAGGCCAGGTCGCCCAGCAGGTTAAGAACCACGTCGATGTTTTTCCAGTCGGGGTAGTCCTTCAAGAGCTTCTTCAGCTTGAGAGCGGTTTCTTCCTTGCGGCCCGCCTGGTGGGCTTTCTTGGCGTCGTCGAAAGCCATCTTGGCCGCCTCGGCCACGGTCACTTCCTTCCCCGCGATGATTACGGTTCGGGGCGGACAGCCGCAAAGCAATATGGTGCCCAGAAGCAGAAACCACAAAAAGCATCTCGAGATCGAAGCCATGCAGTACTCCTCGGTAACGAACCCCTTTTATATCGCCGCCGCGAACGGCCGGTCAAGCCGAACCCCGGTCTACTTCTAAGCTTTCCTCGGGATTATCAAGATCAGGTCGCCGGGCGGTCCCCCGTACAGGCCCGGGTCGCCTTCGCCTTCGATCCGGATGCGGGCGCCGTTCTCCGTGCCTGGCGGGACGCGGACTTCCAGTTTTTTTCCCGGCAGATCGAGCAGGAACTTGCCGCCGGCGATCAGGTCTGCATGCTTGACTTCGAGGTGGTAGCGGAGATCCGATCCGCGCCGGGGTCTTTGTTTGATTTTTCTCACCAGATCGCGGAGGAGCGATGCCAGGTATGAAATGAGATTCGTGTCGGCCGTGACGGTGTCGGCGGGCGGGGCGGTCTGGGTGAGCGTCCGGTAGGCCTCCAAAAGTTTCTTGAAGCGCTCCTCGGCGCGCGAGTCGCCGAGGTTTGTGTCGGGGTGCCACTCGCGCGCCCGGCGGCGGTAGGCCTGCCGGATCTGCTCCGTCGAGGCGTCCGCGTCCAGCCCGAGCACCTGGTAGGATTCGCTCCGGGTCAACGGAGACTACGCCTCGGGGGAATCGTCGGAATCGGATTCGGAGGCGCTCTTGTACATGGCGTCGGCGATGCGGTGGGCGGCGGTCTCCAGTCGCAGGACCGTCTCCTTCAGCTCGGGCAGGTTCTCGCGGGTGGCTTGCTCGACCATGTTCTTGGTCGTGGCCAGGTTCACGCGGATCTCCTCCACGTCCTCGGCGGAAAGCATGTCGGCGAATTCTTCCAGGGACTTCTCGGTGGAGTAAACCAGGCCGTCGGCGTTGACCATAAGATCGGCGAACTCTTTCTTGGCCCGATCCTCCTCGCGGAACTCCTCGGCTTCCGATTTCATCCGGTCGATCTCGCCCTCGGACAGCCCGCTGGAGGCCACCACCCGGATGGTTTGCTCCTTGCCGGTGCCCAGATCCTTGGCCGAGACGTTGACGATGCCGTTGGCATCGATGTCGAAGGTGACTTCGATCTGGGGCACACCGCGGGGCGCCGGCGGAATTCCCAACAGTTCGAAGCGTCCCAGTGTCTTGTTGTCCTCGGCCATCTCGCGCTCGCCCTGCAACACGTGCACGCTGACCATGTCTTGGTTGTCCCGGGCGGTGGAGAAGACCTGGCTCTTGCGGGTGGGGATGGTGGTGTTCTTCTCGATCAGCTTGGTGAACACCCCGCCGGCCGTCTCCACTCCCAGGCTCAGGGGGGTCACGTCCAGCAGCAGGACGTTCTCCACGTCTCCCTTGAGCACCCCGGCCTGGATGGCCGCGCCGATGGCCACCACCTCGTCCGGGTTCACCTGCTTGTTGCCCTCCTTGCCGAAGATGGTCGCGGCCTTTTCTTGGACCTTGGGCATCCGGGTCATTCCGCCGACCATGATCACCTCGTCGACGTCGGCGGCCGTGAACCCCGCGTCCCGCAGCGAGGTTTCGCACGGCTCCACCAGGCGGTCGATCAGGTCGGGCACCAGGGACTCCAACTGCCCGCGGGTCATCGACGTGTTCAGGTGCTTGGGGCCGCTCTCATCCGCGGTTATGAAGGGCAGGGTTATCTCGGTTTCCATGGAGGAACTCAGCTCGTGCTTGGCCTTCTCGGCCGCTTCCTTGAGCCGCTGCATGGCCATACGGTCATTGCGCAGGTCGATGCCGGTGTCCTGCGTGAACGTGGAGGCCAGGTGGTCGACGATGCGCAGGTCGAAATCCTCCCCGCCCAGGAAGGTGTCGCCGCAGGTCGACAGCACTCGGAACACGCCCTCGTTGAGCTCCATGATGGTGATGTCGAAGGTGCCCCCACCCAGGTCGAATATCGCTATCTTGAGGGACTCCGTTTTATCCATGCCGTAGGCCAAGGCCGCCGCGGTGGGCTCGTTGATGATCCGCAAGACGTTCAGGCCGGCGATCTTTCCGGCGTCCTTGGTGGCCTGGCGTTGGCTGTCGTCGAAGTGGGCCGGGCAGGTGATGATGGCGTCGGTGACCTCCTCCCCCAGATAGTCCTCCGCGGTTTGCTTCGTCTTGATGAGCACCATGGCGGATATCTCCGCGGGGCTGTAGTCCTTTCCGCGGACCCGCACCCAGGCGTCGCCGTTCTTGGCCGCGACGATCTTGTAGGGGAGGTTGGGAGCGGCGTGCTTGACCTCCTCGGCGTCGAACTTGCGGCCGATCAGCCGCTTGGCGGCGAAGATGGTGTTTTCCGGGTTGGTGATGGCCTGGCGCTTGGCGATCTGGCCCACCAGGCGCTCTCCGCTCTCGGTGAATCCGACGATTGAGGGAGTGGTGCGCGATCCCTCCGAGTTGGGCAGCACCACGGATTCCTCTCGATCCATCAACGCGACGCAGGAGTTGGTGGTTCCCAAGTCGATGCCGATGATTTTGCCCATTTAGATCTCCTCGTCCGTCTGCTCTTTTGTGGTTGCCGCTTCGCTTTCGTCCGCGGCTTTCGAGGCGTCGGCTCCGGTCTCGGCGCATTCCCCGGGCTCGCAGGCGACCGTCACCAGCGCTGCCCGGAGTAGCCGGTCGTGCAGCATGTAGCCGCGGTGCATCTCCTCCAGCACCGTCCCCGGCGCGGCCCGATCGGTCTCTTGCTGACCCAGGGCTTCGTGCCGGCTGGGGTTGAAACTCTCGCCCAGCGCCGAGAAGCCGGTCAGGCCGTGCTTTTCGAGAATGTCCTGGAACTGTTTTTGGACCAGGCCCACTCCCTCTTTAAGTCCCTGGATGACCGGATCCTCGGCGTCGGATGGGATATGGGCCCGGGTGCGCTCCAGGTTGTCCAGGGCGGTGAGCAGGTCGCGGAGCAGGCCCTCCTGGCCGAACTTGATGGTCTCGTTGCGTTCCTTGATGGCGCGCTTGCGGGTGTTGTCGGCGTCCGCCGCGATCCGCAGCATGCGATCCCGGGCCGCCTTGGCTTCCCCGCGGAGCTTTTCGACCGTATCGATGAGTTCCTTGCGGCTTGGACCAGCCGACACCCCGGTCTGCGCCTCGTCTTCCTCCCTGGAGGTTTCTACTTCCACCTCGACCGCGGTTTCTTCATAGTCTCCGGACGGCCGGTCTTTATTGCCGACGCTCTCTAGCGCCTCCTGGATGGCGTCCTTGGGAATATCCACGCTCATTCCTTTTTGGCCTTTTTGGTCGTTTTGGTCGTTCTCGCTCATCGTTCGGTCTTTCCGTTTGGGTACGAACCCCGAAAATTACACCACAAGCGTCCGTCTGAGCAAGGTTTTTTAACAATATACCGCCTGGTTGGGCGGTTTGTGTGGATCGATGTCTACCTGTTTGATCCCGAAAATCCGCGCTCCCAGGAATCTCTCTCCAACCGCCTGGAAACGCTGAGGAACGTCGGTGACGAAGAACTCGCGGACGGGAGGTCCGTCTCCAGGGCAAGTCAGGTCGAGCCGGCCGAGCTTTTGGGCCACCGCCTCGGCCACCGAAGTGGCGCTGTCGACCAGGGCCACCTTGGCCCCCACGGCCTTTTCGATGGCCGGGATCAGGACCGGGTAGTGCGTGCATCCCAAGATCAGCGTGTCCATGCCGCCGGAGGCGAAGTCGTGAAGGTATTCCTGGGCCACGGTCAGGGAGACCGGGTGGTTTTCCCAACCCTCCTCGGCCAGGGGGACGAACAGGGGGCAGGGCCGCTTATGCACCCGGGTGCCCGGCCGGATTTCTAAAAGCGCCCGCTCGTAAGAGCCGCTCATGATGGTGCCCTCCGTGCCGATCACCCCCACCACCCCCGACCGCGTAGTCTCGGCGGCCTTGCGCGCCCCCGGCCGGATTACCCCCACCACCGGGACGTCCAGCTCCTCCTCCAGGGCTGGCAGGACCACCGCCGAGGCGGTGTTGCAGGCAACCACCAGGAGCTTGATCCCCCGTTCCACCAGGAAACGGGCGTTGTTGAGCGCGTAACGGGTGACCACCTCCGGCGACTTGGTTCCGTAGGGAACCCGGGCGGTATCGCCCAGATAAATGGTGGATTCAGCCGGCAAGGCCTGGTGAATCACCCGCAGGACGGTCAGCCCACCAATCCCGGAGTCGAAGACCCCGATGGGCAAATGGTCTTGGCCCATCATGGGCCAAGACCATGCCTTTTCAATCGGAATGTGTCAAGTGGAGACGGGTTTACCCCAATCAACCACCATACCCACAAGAATCGGAGTAAGCCACTGACTACCCAAAGGAACTCGCGATGTCCGTTGTCACAGTTACGGTGAACGAATTGGCACGTTGGCCTCGCGCAAGATGCCAATGGTGCGCGGT
>JAUXGL010000140.1 GCA_030622135.1 Deltaproteobacteria bacterium | reverse complement strand
CCCGATGACCCTCCCGCCCGGGGTTGAAACCCCGGGCTATTTTCGGCCGTCCCTACGGGACTTGTAAAAAACCCCGTGATGAAGATCCCGAACCAGGCAAGCTGTTGTTTCCATGAGAGAAAGATGGTCAGCGTAGGCCGGCGGGAGATTTGCCGTGAGGGCAAATCAGAATTGACATTGGGTCCGATTTTGTACATATTCAGTCGCAGAGGGCACAGAAAGAGTGCTTTGACATTACTATCCCTATCGTCGGGGTTTTGGGATGGGCACTGATTTGATTCCGGGTCGATCTGTAGCGCAATCCTGACACTTTCTAAATTGGGGGTTGGTCGTGTTTTATCGTATCCAAATCGGCTTTCACTCATACGATCTGAAGGAATGGTGGGAGCCTGGGGATGCAGATCGGGTGAGGCGATTTTGGGATTGGCATGAGGCCAATGGCTTGCTGCTTCATTGCTTGTCGGACTATTTTGCCATGAGTGCGCTGCGGAAGGTGCTATGTGAGCACGGCACGGGGCGGCCCTTGTGGCGTATGGACGATCACGAGGTGATCGAGGCGGTGGCGTGGCTGCTGACCGATCAGCGCTTGTATCTGGTGGAACATAAGCCCTTTGATTACTCGGACGGGGCGTTTTTGTTGCCGGAGCCGGAGGTGGATTTGTTGCCGGCGGTGGGGAAAAAGGCGGATGAGAAGGAGAAGGAGCCGACGGGCTGGATCGGGTTCAAGGTGGTCGAGGACGAGAGTGGAACGCCGATTTCGGGTTTGCGGCTGCGGGCGACTTTTTCTGACGGGGTTACACAGAGTGCGATCTCAAGAATGGACGAGCTTCGGCTTACGGAAGTGATGGATGGGGATTGCGAGCTTGACTGCGAGCTTGCCGAGGCGAGTTTGGGCGATACGCTGGCTTTTGTCCAGGTGGGCGAGCAGGCCTCGGGTGAAGAGGACCCGGTGCCAATCAAGGGTGAGACCAAAACTCAATATCCAGCACGGGGCAAATTCATTGCCCAGGTAGAAGCCCACAAGGCAAAAAGCGGGGAGACAATAGCCAAGCTGGCGCGGAAAGTTGATATGGATGCGCTGGCGCTTGCCTGGTTCAATTGGGGCACGCGGGATGAGCAGGAACTGGAAAAGCACCTGGAAGTGTTTGCCGGTTGTAGCAAGCAAGATCAAGACGGCAAGCTGATCTTCGATGATAGCAACGAGCCGGGTATTGTCTATTTGCCAACCGCTTGGCGTCACGAAGGATTGCAGACCGACAAAGTACATACCTTGCGGGTCAGGAGATTGCGTCCACTGGTAAGCATGTACTGTCAGATAGACACCGACGCTCCCGAAACCCAGGATGACAAGATCATTCTGGAAACGGCCGACGGTGGTTGGAGCCATGTCATCGAGATAAAAAACCTGGAAGAAATCGAGCCTGATTGGGTCAAGTTGATCTTCCCCCTGCCGCCGCCGGGTCTAAAGTGCAACCTGATTCAAGATCCCGGCAAAGAAGGCCAGGCCAGCTATATTTTCCAAAACGAAGCACAAAGCGTATTGTTCGAAGCCCTGCCGAGGTATCTGGATGAGCACGACGAGGAGGAAGAAAGCTGATGATGAATCAGGTCAAGATAGCGCTGCTGTGCCTACTTGCAACGGGCATTGTTTTTTCCTGCCAGAAGCAGAAGCAAGAAGAAGAACGCGAGCGACCAAGACAAGAAGAAGAACAACCAGCCGAGCCGCGGCCCCTTAAACTAGGTGTGGATTTCCACGAGGAAGTTTTCGGCGACCCGACGATCTTCAACGCCCCCCGCCTGCAATTCTGGTGGGAACCGCCCGGAACCAAGCGCTATTCTGCCTGGACCGTGCGGCTGGACGGCAGCGATCTGAGAAGAACGGCGGATGAGAAGCTGCTTTATCTTGGTGACGAGACCATTACGCAAGACCCAGCACGATCACCCGACAACAGATATCTGATTTTCCCGACGATGAATCACAAACATGAAAAAATCCTGATTGACTTGAAGGAGCGAACCAGAAAAGTCATTGCCGAAGGCGGCGGCCGACCGAGTTTTCAGTGGTTGCCGGATAGTACGGGAGTCTTGTTTTACCTCGACGGAGATCTGATCAAGTATGAGGTGGCTACGGGCAAGATAAGCATGCAACCTGAAATCGTGTCATACGATTTTTACCTGCTGCCCGAGAAGAACCAGATAGCAGCCATCCGAGCGGGACGAGTAGAGTTCTATAGCTGGGACGCAAAGTTGCTCCGAACCGTGGAAATTGGATGGGATTTTTCTTTCAGCCGCAATGCCGGGACAATTAGCCGGGATGGAGCTTTGTTAGTACTAATGGGTAGAGTGTTTCGACTTGGTAATAAGCCGGAATTACTATTCAATGGCCATGCTGAGTCGCCGTCAATACGCTTGGATGATCCTGCCGTTGGCCCGAAAAACAAAGTAATTTTTCATGGTACCGGCGAACACCTGCACGAGTTTAGTATTGCGAACCCAAAAGACAGAAAAATACGAAAACTGCCAGGAGGCAGGCCTTGTTGGCTCACATTAATTAATTTGTAGAGGAGCAAGTCGAATGGGTAATTGGGCGGGATTTGATTTCCTTTTCTCTGGCTACCTTCTTCCTAAGGGTAAGGATATTGCTTTACCGAAGGGAGATCGTCTCGATCCGGTAAAAAATCAAATCGTCTTTGGCCGTGCACCTCGAAAGAAAGATCAGAAAGATACGCTAGGTGCTTTTATAACAGATGACTCCGGGTTATTGTATCACCTGATTCCACCATTTGGTTGTGGTCTCCGTGTGCGATCAGTGGCTACGGAGATGCAGTTGCAAATAGTGCCTGCCAACATGATTCATCACGCGTTTTCGATTCATGGCAAGAACTGGGCGCGAAATCTTGCTGATGCGCTAAGCCTTGCCTCTCAGACGAAAGTGATGCGCTGGAAAATATTTGGGCATCAATTGCGCGAGCCCATAGAGGTAGATGGCAAAAAATACAAGCAGTTATACGATAAGTTGAATAAAAACAAAGATGCTTTCATTTTTGGTGGAGTGCTGGTTAAAACTCGTGCGATCATTTTTTTGTTATCGGAGAAGTTCAGGGGATCAAGAATCGATGTTTGGCTGCCGGGAGGCGATCCTACCAACGGCGATCCGTTCTATAAAACAGTAGACCCTCGTCTTTCCGATGGATTGATGTGTGCAGTATTACGGGGAGGGCGGCAAAAGCTGAGAGATGGAATATACACGCTTCGCGTGAACGAGACTAAGAAGGCCATAAATGATGAACACTGCCGGTCGCGGATTATTCGGGTGGAAAATGCTTATACACTGAAGCAGAACGTCAAGTTCCAGATCACGAACGTTGCCGGTGAATTCGATATTGTCATTGCCGATCCGATTTCGGTAGAAGAGAGTTTTTTGCTGCAGTTTCCTAACTTGTATGGCGACTTGATCAAAGCAGGCAGTCAAAAGGCGACAGAACCGGTGTTGGATCGAGGGGAGGATTTTGGTGAAATCCCCGTGCCCTTGCGGTCCTGGGTCAAGAACCTGTCTTGGACCCGGGCGCGGGCCAAGGGTGCGGTTAAGATCCTCAAGGCTGATAGCAGCAATGCGTTTTTCTACCAGATGGGGAAGGTACTTTATGAATTTGTACCCAAGGAAGAAGGTGCCCCAGATGCGGCGCGGAGTGCTTTGGAGTTGGGTTTCGGGTTGAAGGAGTCTACGGAACAGTGGGGAAAGGTAAAGCGGGCGTGGCTGAAGAAGGTGACTCGTGAGTCGTTGAATGTGAGCAAGAAACAGTGGGGGGATCTTGCGTCTTCATTGCAGACGACGCAGTACTGGAAATACGACGATGCCATTGATTTGCTGAAGAAACAGTACGGGGCGGCGCCGTTTGTGGCCAAGTTGGATGGGCTTTCGGCGGAACAGAAAGAGGTGTTTGAAAAGATTGTGACGCAGGGACGTAGGCCGCGGTCGCGGAAGATTTCGGCGGGCAAGATCGTTAAGAAGGGTTTTGCGGCTTTGGGGACGGCGGAGAGTTTCTTCGATCTGGGGTTTTCGGTCATGGATGTGGTGGCGGCCAAGAACAAGGTGGGTACCAACCAGGGCTACTTTGACGATGTGTGCCGGGAATACAGTAAGAAGATAGGGGCTTGTGCCTGCCGGGAGGGTCTGGGCTTGTTGGAGAAGTACCGGGGGGCGACGGTGGCAGGTCAAATGGAGGTGGAGGAAAAGACGGCCGCGTCCATGAACAAGGCGGTCGATACGGCCCTGGGGGTGCTGCGCTTGATTCCGGCCACGGCCTTGGCGGCCAACCTCATAGCGGTGGGCAAGGACGTCATCGGCGCTGTGCTCGAGTTGATGGACGCCCTGCTCGACGGTTCCTGGCGGCAAGAACGAGTGGCCCTGCAGGAATGGATCATGGAGGCTTCGGCGACCAACTTGGGCCTGATGCCGAAAGTCGGCAATGACGATGGTCAGGATGATTTGCACTTGCAGTTTCGTTTGCGGGCCGAGGCATTGCACGGCTTGCTTACGCTGCTGACCCGGGCGGCGGTGGCCTTCAGCCTCAAGGGGCTGAGCCCTAAGCAGGCCATCAGCTGCTACCAGAGCAAGGTCGATAAATACAAGGTACGGGAGTACATCGCCGACGTGCTGCTCTGCGACGGCTGGCAGTTTCCCAAGCAGCCCACGGTATCTATCCCCTTGGCCAGCTGGTGGTTGTACACCCGAAGCGATCAGGGTGAGCTAGAAGATGAAGAAAGATGGCAGAGAGCATTTGGTTACTCCGAACCCTTGGTGTTCCGCCCGACCGATCGATTGCCCGGTGGCATGCTGATGATGGGCATCATGGATCGGGTGCCGGAAGATAACATCAAGAGCAACTTCCACAAATACTTTCCCATCCACTACCGGGAAGCGAAGTCGATAGAGGATTTTGCCCTGGCCTTCAAACCGGACTACAGCGAATTGGACCGGGAGTGCATCGAGTTCACTTGTGTGTATTATCGCCGCCATCAAGAAGGGCCTACGGCCAAGTGGCGGCGGCTGGTCGATCGCGAGGTGGAAGACGTTGACGACTTGCCGGACTTGTCGCCCTTGGACCCGGTAAGGGTGCTGGTAGTGCTCAAACCAGACCTGCCCCGGCGGGTATATCCCATCTATTTGCAGCTGTTTCGCACCGATGGCTTGAACAAGAGCGGCCCGGTGTACAAGGACATTGTCCGGGATCTGGACGCAGAGTTGCTGGACGAGGAGAGGCGTCGCTGGGGAAAAAAAGACGGCCGACCGGCTCGCCTGGGATGCGTATTCTATCCCTTTTACCAGGTCGGGCCGCAGACCGTGGCCGGGGTTAAACCGATGGATAATATCGGAGACGATCTGGCGGTGAAGTTGCATCGGGATGAGGGCGACTATGAACGCATGCGCTATGCCTTTGAAGTGCGGGTGGGTGGAAAACGGTCATTGCAGTGGATCAAGCTGCACCGGGGCAAGTCGGATCTTGAAGACTTTCAACTGAGTATCAATCGGGGTGATGTGTCCTGCGATGGGATCTTGTCGAGCGTTGTGTTTTCATCTCGCACCAAGGGTCATCGCTATCCACCCTTGTTTGTGCCCGGCTGGGCCAAGAAGAGTCGGCCCTTTGGTCCGGGGCCTTGTTTTGTCCGGGTAGGCGGCGATCGACAAGCCTATCAACCGGCTTGGCAAACTCTGAGTTTCGGCCGTGATAAATTCAATTGGTCGATGCCGGTCGAACTGGTGCTTACGGCCTGGGCCTATTCGGTCAACGATGAAGCATATCGCAAGATCAATCTCGACCACCGTTCGGTACCCATCTCCATGACCTTGATGCTCCACGGCATGATTTGGGACGATGGCGGCCCGACCTTCGATTCACGACTGTGCTGGCTGGGAAAAATGAATCTATCGGGCGGCAAGTGGTCCCTCAGTGGGTCTGATAACCGCACGGATCGGCTCGAATCCCTGGTGGCCGAACTCAAAGGCGGTAAGTATTGTGCCGATATATTCAAGCACTACATAAAAGACGATGGTCGAGGTAAACGCTATTTCTATTTATATGCCGCCTACTTTCGCATGCGCTACCGTCTGGACGCCGACCGATGCATCGACGGCATGCCGCGTTTTGGCAAGGTGGATAGCGACGGCTATTTTCAATTCAAGATCGAAAACATCAGAACCAAGGATGCGGTGGGATTTCATGCCGCCGAGATCCTGGGTCGCGACGGTGACCAGGTCAAGCTGCGCTTTCAGGCGCCGGCAAGCTGATCGCGAAAGATTATTGAACTAGGTGTGGCTGAGATCAAACACGCCACGCCCCACCGCCAAGCCGGCGCCCCGAAGGGGCCGCGCGAAAATAGCCCGGGGTTTCAACCCCGGGCGGCGGAATCCCGGGCACATATCCAAAAACCCCGGACACACATCCCAAAATCCCATGTGTATACCCGACGACCCGACGACTCCCGCCCGGGGTTGAAACCCCGGGCTATTTTCGGCCGTCCCTTCGGGACTTGTAAAAAAACCCCGTGCGCACCGTCACACTCCGGGGCGCGTTGTACCGGGCATGGCTCCTCCTTCCACACCCTAAAAGTGTCACCCATGTCTCCGGGCAATTCTGTTACCTATGTATCCGGTCTGTACCTTGTGTCGCTAAACCCCGGACACGTGTCCGGGATCCGGACACCCGTGCCGGATTTAAAATCCATGCATTTCGTGTAGTTCCAACCTGGCACGATGCTTGCTCTAACGACTCGATAAGATCAACCACTTCAAGGAGACCGATCATGAAATCATCGATATTGACAAATGTGGGCAAAAGACTGAGAGTGCTTGCGATCAACCGACCAAGAAATAGGGAGGATAAACGATGAAACGGTGTGTTTTCTTTTGCTTTGCATTGGCATTCGCATGGCTTTCCGGCTGCGGCGTTTCCGAGGATTCAGCCTGCGAGTCCAACGACGACTGTGTAGAGCTGCACCTCTGCTCGCCGGAGGGCGAGTGCCTGCTGCTGGATCCGGTGAGTATCGTCACAGAAGAACTGCCCGACGCGAACCTGGATGCGAACTACAAGTTCGTCCTGGCGGCGGCCGGCGGGATCGATCCCTACAAATGGTCGCTCACCGACAGTCCCGCATGGATGACCATCGACGAGGAAACCGCTACCCTCGGCGGCACGCCCGATCGGGTGGCTACCGGGCTCCCCGTCAAGGTACGGGTATCCGACCAAACCACCGGCCGCGACAGTTTCGCCGAGGTGGAGTTTTCCATCGACGTCATCCCCTGCTCCAACGGTGACATCGCGGTGTGCTACGAATCAAATGAAGGCAGGTGCATGAAGGGAACCAAGCGCTGCACCAGCGGCTGGGGCCCTTGCGAGGACATGAATTTCTCGGAACACCAGGATCACTGCGGGCCCGACTGCGAGCCCTGCGACGAGCGGATCTCCAACAAATGCAGTCAGGGAACCTGCGCCTGCGGCGACGGCGCTGCTTGCACCGGTGATGAAATCTGCTGCGACTCCAGTTGCATCGACTCAAGTGCCGACAACCAAAACTGTGGCGCCTGCGGCGCCAGTTGCGAGGAGGCGCTGCAAAACGTCACCAACCCTCGCTGCGAAAACGGCGCCTGTGCCCACGACGGGTGCGCGGCCGGTTTTCTAGACTGCAACGGCATCTTCGCAGACGGCTGCGAAACCGAAGTCAGCCCGGCCCAGTGCGGAGAATGCGACCGCGACTGTTCAACCCTGGTTCAGAACGTATCCGAGATCCTGTGCGTCGAATCGGGCGGCACGTACGACTGCGGCTATGCGGGAGACGGAACCCAGGGCCAGGGATGCAAGTTCGGCTTTTTAGACTGTGACGACGACCGCACAAACGGCTGCGAGACCCCGGCGGATTCACAAGACCATTGCGGCGCCTGCAACAATTTCTGTGCCTCCAAGTGCGCGCTGCACCCGGACGGCGACCGCTACTACTGCGGCTGCACCCAGGACCAGGACTGCGGCCAAAACCAGCAATGCTGTGACGGCGCCTGCGTCAACAAAGACGATCTGGCCAACTGCGGAAGTTGCGGCAACGACTGCAACGCGCAGGTACACAACGTGACGACTATCCTGTGCAGCCAGGGGGCTTGCGACTACGACCAGTGCCGGCACCTTTACCTGGACTGCGACAGCAATCGGTCCAATGGCTGCGAGACTCCCATGTCCGACCAAGACTGCGGGCAGTGCGGCTTCTCCTGCGGAGCCGACGCCCGCTGCGAACAGGACACCTGCGTGTGCGACGCCAACATGGACAACTGCAACGACGACTGGGCGGACGGCTGCGAGGCAAACCTTCTGACCTCCGAAGAACACTGCGGAGACTGCGGCAACGACTGCAACACCCAGGTACTGAATGTAAGCAGCGTGTACTGCGACGCCGGCGAGTGCAATTACGCCGCTTGCCGGACGGAAGACTACGGAGACTGCGACGGCAATCGCCGAAACGGCTGCGAGGCCACTCTCCTAACCGACGCCTTCAACTGCGGCGAATGCGACTTCCGGTGCTACGACTACTCCTGCAGTTCGGGGTTTTGCCTCACCACCTGTACACCCCCCGGGGCCGAATGCGACGGCGATTTCTCGACGCATTGCGAGACCGACACCAGCGCGGATTCCCAAAACTGCGGCGGCTGCGGAAACGACTGCGCGGACAACATTCTGAACGCCGACGGTGCCGGTTGCTTGAGCGGCGCTTGCAACTACTCGAGCTGCCACTCCAACTACGACGACTGTGACGGCGATCGCACCGACGGCTGTGAAGCCGACCTGCGCACCAGCACACCGCACTGCGGAACCTGCGACACCAACTGCAATACCCAGGTGCTGCACGCATCCGCGATCGCATGCAGCAACAGCCTGTGCAACTACAGCTCCTGCCTCTCCGGGTACGACGACTGCGACGGAGATCGCACCAACGGTTGCGAGATCAACTTGGCCAGTGTCGAACACTGCGGAAACTGCGACACCAACTGCAACACCCAGGTGCAACACGCATCCTCGGTCACATGCAGCAGCGGCCTGTGCAACTACGGTTCCTGCCACTCCGGGTACGGCGACTGCGACGGAGATCGCACCGACGGTTGCGAGATCAACTTGGCCAGTGTCGAACACTGCGGAAACTGCACAACCAACTGCAACACCCAGGTGCTGCACGCATCCTCGGTCACATGCAGCAGCGGCCTGTGCAACTACGGTTCCTGCCGCTTCGGGTATGGCAACTGCGACGGCGATCGTACCGACGGCTGCGAGACGGGCCTGCTTTTTAATGAATACCACTGTGGTCAGTGCGGAAAGACTTGTACGCCGCCCAAGAACCTTTGCTTAGATGGGGTCTGCCAGGCACCCCTGTGATGCCGCCCCCGATCCTTCAGGCCGTTTTCTAAAACCTACCCATCCAAACCAACCCGACCTGCCCCGGCCCGACCGCCGGGGCAAGGACGGTTGTGGGGAAAACCTCCGGCGGCTTGTAGGCAAACTCCAAGACCAGCGCGGTGACGACGGCGGCGCCGGTCAGCACGTAGCCGACGACGGCAACGCCAATCCACGCGTTCGCCTGGCTTCGCGCGGATTCCTTGCCGGCGGTGGTGGTGAGGTTGTCCTCTTCGCGTCGGTAGTAGTCGGAGGCCAGGTGGGCGCCGATGCCCAGGGTCAGGGCCGCTCCTCCGGCAATGGCGTAGGGCCACCAGGAACGGTACCACAACCGGGGGGCATAGTGAACCGGCAGCTCGGGAACCGACTGGACCGCCGGCTCCGGCCGGGATGCGGGCGGAAGTTTTTCGACCTTGAGACGGGGCGCGGCCTTGCCGGTAACCAGGAAGTCACTCAGATCGACAGCCACCGGTTTCAACACTTCGTCCCGGGTGTCCAAAATCTCCAGGCGGGCCTCACGCAACCGGCGGCCCCGCTCCAGGTCCACCAGCGAAGCAGCCAGGTACGGACGGCCCGCGTCGACGATCCGGCGAACGACCACCAAAAAACGCATTCCCAGGCGGTCGCCCAGCCAGGGCCACCAGTGATCGGGCAGGCTCTTCTTACCCTCCGGAAGTCGTACGCAGGGGTGAACGTTGCCGAGAAGCAAGGCTCCCTCGAAGGACAACTGGAAACGAAAGCGCGCGGGTTTTTCTTCGACCCGCACCCAGCGGACCGCCCCGCCGGTGCCGGAGTGAATCACGTGCAGGTGGTACTGACCGCGATATAAGCGACCGATGAAGGGAGTGACGCCGATCTTCTTGCCGTCCAGCAGCACCGCGGCGCCGGCGGGATCGCTCTCCACGATGAGCCGCCCCCGCTCGAGGGAATTGAGCCGTTTTCCGGCCTTCTTCCACAACTGGATGATCTTGGGAGAGTATTCGCGGCGGCTCAATTGCATGTCCGGCCGGGTCCTCAAGACGGCGGCGAAAGCCCGCAGGGCGGCCGGCTCGTCCTTCAGTCCGGCCAGGCAAATCCCCGAAAAGATCTTGGTCTTGACCCAGAGCTTCCATCGTTTTGGGCCCGACGGTATTCTCTCCAGGCCCGCGGCCACCCGTTGCAACGTGGCCAAGGCCTTTTTGTAATCGAAGCTGTAGGATTGCAGATATCCCTGTTGAAAGAGGCCGGTGAGCCTATCCAGGGTCTCGCTGGCCCGCAAGGAAATGCCGCCGCGGGAGAGCAACCGGGCCAGCGCATCCGCGGAGACGATCTCAATCCCGCGGGAAGATTGCAGCTCCTGCTGCACCGCCGCGGCCACGCGGGCAAGCAAGTCCTCGTCGTCCTCGGTGACCAGGGCCAGGACCGCCACCGGCCCTTTGGGAGTATGCACCTCGGCCGGTCCGGAGGCCAGCAGTACTAAAAATATGAATTCAGGCCAAAGCAGCATCAGAAACGCCAGGTGTAAGAAAATCCGGCACCCGACGGCAACGGAGTCAGCCGGACGCGCTCCTCGTCCGAAGATCCGACCACGTCGATAACGGCGATGAGCCCTGCCGCCAGAAGGCCGGCGCCTCCCACGCCGTAGATCAGGTAGGCCTGCAAGTAACGGGAGTCGGACTGATCCCGGTAGCTGTCCTCGCAATCGCGTCCCAGTTTGGCGCAGGCGGCGGCGTTTTCCAAAAGCACGTTCGCGTCGTGGTGCAGAAATCCGGCGATGACCAGGGCCACGGCGCCGACGCCGGCCGCGGTCCAGAAGGGCCAGTCTAGGTAGAAAGGCGGCTCGGGAACCACCAGCGTCGGCAGGTTCACAATCACCCGGATAGATTTTCCCACGGGCACGCGCACCCGGCTCTCGTAGGAAATGTGGCCTTTCTTGCGCACCTGGAGGCGGTGTTTCCCGGCCAACAGATCCCCCAGGGGACCCACCAGCGGCGTCACCCCCACCTTCTTTCCGTCGAGGAGCACGTCCGCTCCGACCACCAGGGTATCCAGCTCGATGGATCCCCGGTAGCGCTCCGGCTCGAACACCGCCACCGCCAGCTCCTCCATCTGTGCCGCGGAGGGGGACCCCTCATAAACCACGCTGGCCGTGGAAACCGCGGTGCCCTTCCCGACATCCACCAGCACCATGCGCAGGGTGAACAGTCTGCCATCCAGCCCGACCTCGCCGGCAATGACGAAATCAACCTGCACCACCCGGCCCAAACCCGACAGGCATCCGACGCCCGTTCCGCAGCGCAGGAACTTCTCGTTCCCCTCCACCAGGAGATGCGAATCCATCTTGAGGTCGTCCATCAACGCCGCGCCGCGCCGGTCCTTGAAGTGAGCCCGGACGTTCCGCTCCACCCGGGCGGCTAACTCGGGGCTGGCGCCCCCCGAGGGCACCAGGTGCCACATGACGTATGTCTGAGACCACGCCGTCGAGGCGGTCATGAACACCACCAACAATGTCAGCAAGAAAATACGCACGGTTCCCCCGGCTCGTTTCAACGCTTCGTCAGATTCCCTCGGCGGGAGGGATAGACGGCGACCGCCGCGGCCTTGGAGCAGATCGAATCTCCTTGAGCTCGGAGCGGGGTTTGGGTCTGGGCTTTTTAGTGGTCGGTTCCGTCCTCTGTACGCCAACGGGTGCCGCCTCGCCGTGCTCCACCGCCGTTTGCAATGCGGGCCCGGGCGCGGTCTCCGTCCTCTGTACACCAACGGGTGCCGCTTCGCCGTGCTCCAGCATCGCTCGCGACGCGGCTCTGGGCACACCGGCTGCCTTGGTCTCTCGTATGGCTTTCAGGAGAATCTCTATCTTCTGCATCCATTCGCCGGCGTCGGCGAAACGGCCGGTGCCGAAGGTCTCGGCGCGCCTGAACATCTTCAAGGCGTGCTCCAGGATGCGTTCCACTCCGATGTACGACCGCTTGGCCTCGATGTAGTCGACGTCGGCCATGAGCCCGCGGATGGTTTCCTGCTGCTCCAGATCCAGGCCTTCCAAGCGCTTCGAACGAGCCAGGTAGGATTTACCCCGTTGGTAGCGGTTGTCATCGTCGGAGACAATCATCTCCTGGGCAAACCCGATCAGGTACTTGACGAACTCGCGGTTGAGCGCGGGGAGATCGGGAAACTCCGCGGCACCCGCGTGGCGCAGCTCGCCCGGCACCTCGATGGGCTTGTACAGGTTGGCCAATTCGGGTTCCTTGGGCTGGTATATCTCCGAGCCCACCGGAAAAAAGATCCCCTTCTTCACCACCAGCTCCCCGCCTTCGGGCGTCAGGAAAAACTTCTTGGAGTTAAGCAAGCTGAGCAAGTAGACGATGACCCCGGCCAGAGCCAGGACCACGAGAACCACGAACATCACCTTGGCGCCGCCGCTCTTGCGTACCCGCGGAGGAGGAGGCAGCGACTGAGAAGGCACATCTATACTGCTGTCTTCGGGCATGGCAATTTCTCAGCGTAGGCACTCGATAAGTCGAAACTCGTCGGCTTTCGGCAAAGTTTCATCGAAGTCTCCAAGCGCTCACGAGCCGGCCTGGTTCCACGTTTTTCGCGGCGCCAAGTAAATCCGCTCCATGTATACGACAGCCGGGGCAAAAAATCAAAAAAATTACGCAGATTACTCGGCGTCTTCCATCACCCCGACGTAGCGGAGGTTACGGTAGCGGCCCAAGTAGTCCAGGCCATAGCCCACCACGAACACGTTGGGAACCGTAAAACCCAAATAGTCGATGGGCGTCTCCACCAGCCGTTGCTCCGGCTTGTGCAGGAGCGAGCAAACCTTGATGCTCTTGGGACGACGGGTGCTCAGGTTCTCGAGCAGGTACTCCATGGTCAGTCCCGTATCGACGATGTCTTCGACCACCAGGATGTGCCGGTCCTCCACCGGCTGGTTCAGATCCGAGGTGATGCGGATCACGCCGGAGGTACGGGTGCGGCCGTGGTAGCTGGACAGGCCGAGAAAATCGCAGGTAATGGGAAGCTCGATGTGCCGGCACAGGTCGGCCATGAAGAGGAAGCTCCCCTTGAGCACACCCACCATGGTCAACTCGCTCCCCGCGTAGTCGCGGGTGATGGCCTTTCCCAGCTCGACTATCTTGGCCTGGATCTCCTCCGCGGAGATGAGGACCCGGATTCCTTCCCGCCATTTCGCACTCTCAGTCATCGATTCCCTCGCTGGGATCGTCCGGCTCGGTATTGAAACAACGCCGGCACCTGGCTTCGTATGCCTCCGCGGCCCCCACCACGATACGCGCGGTGGACCCGGTGATGCGCTGGGAGCGGTTGGCGGGGTTGCCGCACTTGACGCAAACGGCCAGGTTCTTGGTGACGAACTCGGCTACCGAAAGCAAAGAGGGAATGGGCTCGAAGGGACGCCCGCGGTAGTCCTGATCCAGGCCGGCCACGATCACCCGTTTTCCCCGGTTGGCCAAATTCTCGCACACGGCCACCAGGTCTATTCCGAAAAACTGGGCCTCGTCGATGCCCACCACATCGATGTCGTCCCCGACGCGCTCGAGGATCTCCTCGGCGTGTACGACGGGAATGGAATCCATCCGCTGATCGTCGTGGCTTACAATCTGGCGTTCGGCGTAGCGATCGTCCACCCGCGGCTTGAAGATGACGGTTTTCTGCCTGGCGATCCGAGCCAGCCGAACCCGCCGGATGAGCTCCTCGGTCTTCCCGCTGAACATGGAACCGCAGACGACCTCGATCCATCCCGTATCCCTGGGTTGTAGCTGCATGCTCCGCTCCCGCCCGGCTCACTCAAACACAGGGCGCCACGCCAGTTTGTGAGTCACATCTTCTCGGGCAAAAACCGGGTGGTACGCTAGCGGCAAGGCCCCCCCAAGTCAAGCTCCGAGTTAAGGTGTATTTTCTTACTCCGCCCAGGGGTTGGGCGTGGCGGGATCGCCGAGGAGGTTGAAGGATGAAATCACGTCGTCGAGGGCCGGAGTCAGGCCCGAGAGCGTTCGCTCGGCTTCCGCGAGCGCCTCCCCGAGGGTGGCCGCCTGCCCCGAGGTCAGCCGGCACAGGATCTGCTCCGCGAACGATTCGACGGCCTTG
>JAUXGL010000070.1 GCA_030622135.1 Deltaproteobacteria bacterium | reverse complement strand
CCCGGGGATCGAGCACCAGGTGCAGATCGGCCGCGTCAACGTCGCAGTCGACCGCCACGGCCTCCTCCGCCAGCGCGAAAAACGAAGCCACCACACTGGTCTTGCCGGTGCCGCCCTTGCCGCTAATAACCACCAGCTCCTTGACCGAGGCGGCGTGGCCTGGGGGCAGATCCGCGGAGGGAAGCTTGGGAGGAGCCGCTTCCACGGAAATTTGCTCGGGCACGACTACGTCGGGACGGGGACCCCCAGCCAGGTCACCCAGATCCTTCGAAAGCCCGGCAAACAACCGGTGCAACTCGGGAAGCGCCTCCACCACCAGCTCGCCCCGCGAGTAACTCTCGGCGATTTGGCGGTCGTCGGGCAACTCCAAAAATACGGGGATTTCTTCGGCCTGGCAAAAGGAGAACACCTCGCGGTCGCCCACGCCGACCCGGTTGACCGCGACGGCGAAAGGAATTCCCAGGGCCCGGACCATCCCCACGGCCAACTTGAGATCGTGCAGGCCGAAGGGAGTCGGTTCGGTGACCAGGAGCACCACGTCGGCTCCCTTGACCGACTCGATCACCGGGCAGGAGGTTCCCGGCGGTGCGTCCACGATTACGGTGCCTTCTTTCGGCGCCGCCTTGAGAACCTCGCGGATCACCGGCGGGGCCATGGCCTCGCCCACGTCGAGACGCCCCTGGACAAAAACCACCCTGCCTGCTCTCCCTTGCTCCACCACGCCCATGGGCCGGGGGACCTCGCGGATGGCATTTTCACCGCAGGCCAGCGAGCAGCCGCCACAGCCGTGACAAAGATTGGGGAAGGTCAACACCTTCTCTTTCAGGGCCAGGATGGCCGAGAAGCGGCAGGCCTCGGAGCAGGCGCGGCAATAGGTGCACTTCGACTCGTCCACCTCCGGCACTAGGATAGACACCCGGTTGGTCCGCTCGATTTCCGGCTTGAGAAAGATGTGCCCGTTGGGCTCCTCCACGTCGCAGTCGAGGTAAGCCACGGGCACACCTTCCTGTGCGAGAACGAAGGCCAAATTGGTGGCCAGTGTGGTCTTGCCGGTGCCCCCCTTGCCGCTGGCAATGGCGATGCGCATGGGCATCCGCTAGGACCGGCGGCCTTGGCCGCCGCCCTGGCCGCCACCCTGGCCGCCACCCTGGCCGCCACCCTGGCCACCGCCCTGGCCGCCGCCCTGGCCACCGCCCTGGCCGCCGCCGCGACCGCCACCCTGGCCACCGCCGCGACCACCGCCCTGGCCCCGGCCACCACCTCTTCCCTGACCGCCGCGATTTCCAGCGGTCCTCGGGGTTTGAGGGCAACCGCCTCGACCTCTGCCGGTTCCCGGTCCCTGGCCTCCCGGTCCGGTTCCGTCTCCCTGGGGCATGACTAGTCTCCTTCCTTTTCCAGCTGGCTTATGCGCTCCTGGATGTTCTCGATCGCCATCGCCAGCTGCTTGTTCTGCTCTCTGAGCATCTCCAGCTCGGCTTCCTTGGACGGGGTCTGGACAGGATAAGGGGCTCCGTACCCATAGGGAGCTGCATACCCGTAGGGAGCTGTTCCCCCCGCGGGTGCGTAGCCACCCCAACCGCGGCCCCAGCCGCGCCCGCGGCCCCAACCGCCGCCTCCCCGGCCGCCACCTCCCCAGCCGCCACCTCCCCGGCCGTACGAATTCATGTAGCCGGGCACGTCGTAGCCGGCGCATAAGCCGGCTGCCCTTCCGGTTCTTGGTCCTGCCCCCATCGGTCCGGTTTTGTCTCCACCTGGCATAGCACACCTCCTTTTTTACCAGTGCCCCTCAACGTCCGACGACTCCGCCGGCTTCAGGGCACCATTCTTGAGCTGTCCGATGGCCTTCTTCACCACTCCCTGTACATCCAAAATCACCTTCACCCCGCCCGCCTGCAGAGTGCGGAAAGCATTGGGTCCGCAGTGGCCGGTGAGCAGCACCTCGGTGCCGCGGTCGATGACCTGTTGGGCCGCCTGGATGCCCGCACCCTGTGGAAGGTTGAGCACCTGTTCGTTGCTGTGCGCCTCGAATGCGTCAGTGTCGGTGTCGTAGAAGATGAAACACCGCGCCCGGCCAAATCGCGGGTCCACGTTGGCATCCAGATTCATGGCTTCCGATGAAATGGCTATTTTCATTGCGGTCCTCCTTTTTTTCGTCCTCGTCCTCGTCCTCTTCCCCGCCGAGCTCGCAGCCGCTGGCCGCAGCAGCCGGGCATGGTATAGTCGGGACTGGGCAACGCCCCGACCAGAAAGGCCTTTACCACCTCGTCTAGAGATCCAGAGACCCAGGGGATCATGGAAATGCCCGCGGAAAGACACATGGCGGACAGAGGGCGCGAGATGGCACCGCAGATCAACACATCGACCTTGAGATCCAAAAGGCGCTGCACCCTCAGCGGCGGCGGCATTCCCAAGAACTGCGCCTCGCGCCGATCCACCTCGCGGCCGTCTTCGACTTTTAAAAGCACCATCCGGGCGGCCGTGTCGAACACCGGCGATACGCGTCCTTGCCACTCTGGTATTGCAACTTGCATCGTTTACCAACTCCTGATGCATGATAGTGCATCAACCGTGCCGCTGCACGAATTTTTTATAACAATTTGTATTATAAGAAAAATACCTGGATACCCGTGGCGGCCGGATCCTGGCTATGGCTGCATACATGCAACACACAACGCCCTATAGCTGCATTATTGCAATCCCCTAGCCGGATTCGATTCCGAGCTTCTTCATCTTGCGCCACAAGGTGGTCTTGTGGATGCCTAGCTGCCTGGCCGTAGCCGTGCGGCTGTGACCGTTCTGGGCCAGGGTTTCGCGGATCAGCTCGGCTTCCAGATCGGAAAGGCTCAGCGGCGAGGTCTTGCGCCGGGCGAACTCATCGGGCCGGAGGAAATCGGGCAGGTGCTCGGGAAGCAGGACGCCGCCGAGACAGAGGACAAAGGCGTGCTCGATGATGTTCATCAGCTCGCGGACGTTGCCGGGAAACTTGTGATTCATCAGGATGTTCAGGGTCTCGGGAGCGGCGCCGGCGACTTCTTTGCCCTGCAAGCGATTGAAGTGATCGGTGAAGTGCTCGATCAACAGGGGGATGTCTTCGCGCCGATCGCGGAGCGGTGGGATTTTCAATGTGACCACATCGATGCGATAGAAGAGATCCTCGCGGAAGGTGCCGTCGGAGACCAGCTTCTTCAGATCCCGGTTGGTGGCGGCGATGACACGCACATCCACTTTCTGCGTCCGGGTGCTACCCAGGGGCTCGAAGGTCTTCTCCTGAAGCACTCGTAGCAATCGGACCTGCAAGGCGGGAGAAACGTCCCCGATCTCGTCGAGGAAGATAGTGCCCGAGTCGGCCAGGGAGAAGCGTCCGGGGTGATCCGAGCCGGCACCGGTGAAAGCGCCGGCCTTGTGACCGAACAGCTCCGACTCCAGAAGCGTGTCGGGAAGCGCTCCGCAGTTGACCGTGATCAGCGGGCCGTCCCGGCGATGGCTGAGGTCGTGGAGAGCCCGGGCGAACAACTCCTTGCCGGTTCCGCTTTCCCCCTCGACAAGCACCGCGGCGTCGGACAGCGCCACCTGAGGAAGAACGTCGAACAGCTCCTGCATCTTCTTGTTCTTGGAGACGATGTCACGGAAGGTGTAGCGCTGCTTGAGCTCCTTGCGCAGGGTCTCTAAAACGCTTAGATTCCTAAACGTCTCCACACCGCCCACGGTTTCTCCTTTTTCGTCCTTCAACACGGCGGTGGAGATGCTGATGGGCAGGCGCTTCCCGTCGTAACGGATGATATAGGCAGCCTTGTGGAGCCCGGGCTCGCCGGTTTTCAGGGTCTCCCTCAGACAGCAGCCTTCCTCGCAGATACTGGCCCTAAATACCTCGAAGCAGTGCCGCCCCACTGCCTCCTCCCGGGAAATCCCGGTGATCTCCTCGGCCGCACGGTTGAAATAGGTAATCTTCCAGTCCCGGTCCACCGTAAACACCCCGTCGGCGATAGAGTCCAAGATGCTGTCCCGCCAGGCGGGCTGTTTCTTGCCGTTCATGGCAACAAATATGTACCTAATCCGCTGCCCCGTCAATCCGGTGTAGATGTCGCCATTGCTTCTATTTGAGTGCTTCTATCTGGTCGAGCGCTTGCTTCATGGCGTCGAAAGCAATCTCGTAAGGCTTCGATTCTCGAAGGTCGACCCCGGCCATCTTCAGCAGATCGACTGGGTACTTGGAACCGCCGGCACGAAGCATGGAGAGGTAGTCGTCGCGGGTTTTCTCGTCACCGGAGTACATCTTTTGTGCGATGGCCGTGGAGGCAATGAAGCTGGTAGTGTACTGGAACATGTAAAAGTTGTAGTAAAAGTGCGCGATGTAGGCCCACTCCACGGCGTAGAGTGGATCGATCTTGCAGACGCCTTCAGACTCTCCGTAGTACTCGCGCAGTAGTTGCAGATAGGTCTTGCCCAGCAGATCCGCGGTGAGCGGGATGCCCTGCTGAGCCATCTCATGCAACTTCAGCTCGAACTCGGCAAAGATGGCCTGGCGAAAGACCGTGGTTCGCCAATTATCGAGATACTGCCCCAGCAAGGCGAGCTTCTTTTTCTTTTCGGTCTCCTTTTCGAGCACATACAAGCGCAGCAGGTTCTCATTGACGATTGCGGCCACCTCGGCAATGAAAATCGGGTAGTCTGCATTGTGATACTTCTGGTGCCGGTTGGCCAGGTAGGAATGTGCCGCGTGGCCAAACTCATGGGAGACGGTGCTCATGCTGTCATAGTTGTCATTGTAATTGAGCAATACGTAGGGATGCACATCATAGGCCTCCCCGGACATATAGGCGCCCGAACGCTTATTGCTTGTCGGATAAACGTCGGTCCAGCGATCGTCGAAAGCCTTTTTCATGATGCCAATGTAATTACTCCCAAGGAGCGCCATTGCCTTCAAAATGGTTTTCCGAGCAGTCGGGTAGTCGTAGCGCAAATCTACCGAAGGGACGAGCGACGTATACATATCGTGATAGCCCAGATCGGTCAATCCGAGGAGTTCTTTGCGAAGCCTCAAGTACCGCCACAACAACGGCCGGGCGGCTCGCACCTGCTTGATCATGTTGGTGTATATCGAAGTAGGCACGTTGGTCCGGCCAAGAGCGCTTTCAAGATCGTTCTTGTACTTGCGCACCGAGGCAATGTAGTGGTCTCGACTGACGACTCCGGCCATCAGGCTGGCGTACGTCTCCCGGTACTTCTGGTATGTGCCCCAGAAGGCCTTGAACACCTTGATGCGCTCCTCACGATCGGGCACCGCTCGGTAACGGCTGTACATGGCCTGGGTCATCCTTATTTGACGCCCGTCCTTCATGGTAACCGTCGGGTAGGGTACATTGAGCGTGGAGGCGGTCATATAGACATTCTGCGGCAAATTGGCCAGATCACCCGCACGGGCGATGATCTCTTCTTCCAGCGGCGAGAGCACATGGTCGCGCAGGCGGGTGATGTTGTCGAGGTAATGCCGGTAATCGGCCAGCTTCTTGGCCCGTCCAAATGACGACAGCCTCTTTGGTGGAATACTCAGGATCTCAGGCTCCACGAAAGAGGTGATCGCGGCCACGCGGGTTTCGACCTTCCCGATACGCTCGTACATCTCCTGTCCGCTGATCCCTTTGGCGTCCTGGTGGTACAGTCGAGTTGCATAGCTGCTCAGGAGGACCTTACGTTTTTGGATATTGAACAGCTTGTCCAGGCAAGAGGCCAGCCGGGTCGAGCTTTTACCCAACGTGCCCTTGCAGCGCGCAAACTTCTTCAGATCGACATTGAGTCTCTTCAGATCCCGGTTCCATGCCCTGGTGGAAGCATACATGTCGGTGAGATCCCACTTGTAAGCCTTGTCAACCTGGCTACGCTCGAGCTGGGCCACCTGAACATCGTCACTTTCTTCGCTCGACATCAGTTTCTCAACCTCGTCGAGCACTCGATCGAGCACCTTGAAAGCGTCCCGATATGGGCGTGGGCTCGACAGATCCACGCTGGCCATCTTGAGGAGGTCGGTCGGGTACTTGGAACCACCGGCCTTGAGCATGGATAGATAGGCCTCGCGAGCCTTGGTATCGCCCGAGAAGATCTTCTCGGCGATGGTGGCCGAGGCGATGAAGCTCGCGGAATACTGATATACAAAGAAGTTGCGATAGATGTTGCTGATGTAGGCCCATTCCACCGCATACAGCGGATCGATCTGGCAAACTCCTCTTGCCTCTCCGTAATACTCTTTCAGCAGCTTGAGATAGACCTTGTCGAGCCGATCCGCAGACAGTGAAGCGCCGGCCTGGGCTAGCTGGTGCATCGAAAGCTCGAACTCGGAAAAGAGTGCCTGCCGAAACAATACTTGCCGCCAGTTTTCCAGGTATTGACCCAGCAAGAAGAGCTTCTTCTGTCGGTCGGTCTCCTGGGAGTACAGATACAGCCTAATCAGGTTCTCGTTGACGTTGGATGCGACCAGGGTCACGATATTCGGCGGGGTGGCGTTTTGGATTTTCTGGTATTTGCCGGCCAGGTAGACATGCGAAGCGTTACCGAGCTCGTGGGCCGCCATGGTCAAGCTCATGTAGTCATCATTGTGATTGAGGATAATGTACGGGTGTACGCCATGAGTCGAGGCGTATGTATTGGCGTTTGACCGCTTGCCTTGGGTTGGAAAAACATCGATCCAGCGCTCATCCAAGGCCTTTTTCATGACGGCGTGATATTCTTGGCCCAACGGCGCCGCGGCATTCAGGAGCGCCTTGCGGGTATCCGACCAGGGGTACTTCACGGACAATGAGGGATTGATCGAGGTGTACAGGTCGTGGTAGCCCAGCTCCGCGAGACCCAAGAGCTTCTTGCGTATCTTCAAGTAACGCCAGAGGAGATGCCGGCCCGAGCGAACTTGCTTGATCATGTTGGTGTAAAGCGAGATGGGGATATTGTCCTTGTCCAGGGCGGATTCCAGATCGTTATTGTATTTGCGTACCTTGGCGTAGTAGTGGTCGCGGCTCACCACGCCGGACAACAGGCTTGCATACGTCTCGCGAAAGTTCTGGTATGTGCCCCAGAAGGCCTTGAATACCTTGATGCGATCGCCGCGCACGAGCGAAGAACGGTAGCGGAGGTACCCGGTCCGGGTCATCTCTACCTTCTGTCCATCCGAGAGCGTCACCACCGGCGCGGGAGCATTGACATTCGAGACTGTCATGTAAACATTTCCAGGCAGGTTCGCGAGATCGCCGGATCGCGCAATGGTCTGCTCCGCGATGGGAGAGAGTACATGCGATCGCCGGCGGGTGATGTTGTCTATGTATTGCCGATATTCACCCAGGTTCTTTTTCTGCAAGAGCCCGGTTAGCTTTTTGGGAGGAATCTCGAGAATCTCGGGTTCTACAAAAGACAGAACCGCCCTCATAGCGGTCCCGGCTCTCTCGGCACGCTGGTGTAGCTCTTGGCCCTTCACATCCCGGTGATCCTGATCGTACATCAAATCCGCATAAGTTTTTATGCGCCCATTGCGTTTTATGATCTCGAACTGCTTTTTCAAGCAGCTTGCCAGATCGAGATCGCCCTTGTTGAGCTTTCCCTTGCAATTGGCAAATTCTTTCAGATCGCTCCGCAGTACTGCCAGATCTCGTTCCCAGGCTTTCACCGAGGGATACAGATCCTCGATCCGCCACTTGTAGGCATCGCCGACCTTGCCCCGTTCGTAGTTCACGTGCGCTTTTTCACCTTCTGCGACCCCATGGGCTGTAAACAGCGAGAAAGTCGACAGAATCAGCACAAAACACTTTGTCTTTTTCAAGTCACTGTCCTCCTTCCTCCTAAAAATTGTTTTCTACCTCCATTTATCCGGCAGATGATCTCATACAATCGACACAATTTGAAGCTTTTCTCGTGCTGATTATCCCTGTCCAAAACAAACCTTCGGAAAACGTGCAAACCCACCTCATTCCCACGCAGGCGGGAACCCACAGCATGCAAAACCTGGTTCTCCACCTTCGCGGAGATGGCGGTTTGTCCACCCGCCTTCGCCAGGATACCCCGCGGCTTGCCACGGGGAGCTTCACCCGTAACTCCTTGAAAACTCTAGCCTGGACGTTTTAGGGACTCTCTCTGTAAGACTTGCCTTGGACAACAGTGGCTTATTATATATGGTCCTTCCGGGTTTAGTGTGGGTACCCACAACATATTGTGGTCTCCTGTTCAGTCCTACGCGCATGCCTGAACCTCATGGCGTGGATACAGATCAAGACCGCCACAATGAAAATAGATGGCTGTCTTGTAATGTTCGCGGTTACGAAATCCGCAGGCCATATTCTTGATCATTTGGATTTTGCTGTTGATGCCTTCTGCTGTCGCATTGGTGATACGGTGCTTGAAGTAGGTCAGGATGTTATCGAGGTGTCTGTTCAGGGTCTTGGCAGCCTTGATGATTGGACTCAAGCGAGAGTGCGTCGCCCAGAAATACCACCGCCGGAAAAACCTCTCTGCGCACTTGCCATACTTGTATCGCCAGAATTTCCTCAGCGTCTCTTTTATCGCCCACGCACGACCAGTCTTGAGATTGACATGCTTCAACGCCACAAACTGTGCCTGCTGTCCATCTGTCAGCTTGTCAGCATTTTTCAACCACAGATATCTCGTTCCCTTCAAACGCTCATCTCCGACCGCATACAAGACCTTGGCCTCCTGCCTTCTCACCTTATCAACCGCCTCCGTCATGTAGCGGAAAACGTGAAAGCGGTCGAACACCATCTTCTTCTCTGCATCGGGAACTTTTCCCTTCGTCGCAGCGATGTAGGGATCCCACATGTCCAAAGCAACAGCCTTCACCTCGGCCAGTTCCTCCGTCGTGAACTCGCTGTAGTATTTTTCGAGGCTCTCTTTTTTCCGATCATCTACCACGAACTCCACCGTACCTCGTTGAATGTCGCAAACAATCGTCTCGTAGTTATGTCTCTTGGCAAACGACTTCTCGTCGATTCCCATTTTCTCTGGAACTCGCATCTGCTTTCGTGCAAAACCTCGTTCCACCGCCTTTTCCATCACCCTCCAAGCCTCATCCCAGCTCACAACGGTCAGACGCGTAGCCCCGGTCACGTCGCACTCTTTCAATGTATCGATCAACTTGCTCTCGAACATCAACGTGAACGGAGACCGAGGCCCCGACCAAGGCGCTCTTATCTGTTTTACACCGTCTTCAGGACACTTCGTCCTGGGCAACCTGGCATGCAGGTACGTCTCACATTGGCAGGTGTCAAGATGCCTCCATACCTGCTCTTCTGCGTGGTCGTATACAGGCACAAGCTTCCCACACTTCGTACAAGGGTACTTCACCCCGGAGGCGTCCTCGACCCACAAATCTACTCGGTTTTTGTCAAGGTCCAACTTTACCTCTGCGATCGACCATGGGTGTTTCACCCCCAGCAACTTCGAGTACAGTTCTGTGTCCTTCATCTGTTCCTCCTCCTGGTAGCTCCAGGAGGAGAAGATACCACTTGCACCTCAAGAACCAAAGTCACCAGGCGGCCGCGAGAATGGGCCCATCAGGAGCTCGTCGGAGCGGCCGCCGGCCTTTATGCCATCAGACCACAATATGTTGGGGTCACCCACACTGATCCCGGAAGGACCTTATATATTTGCAATAGTAACACGATTTCGTCCATCCTCTTTTGACTTATAAAGAGCTTCATCCGCTGCTTTGATGAGAATTGATGAATCATCATCTTTTTTTGGAACAGTGGCCGCACACCCAATGCTGATAGTTACATGATCCGCGGCTCTGGAATTTTCATGAACCATATTCAGGCTCTCCACCCGGACACGCCCTCTTTCAGCTACATGTGCAGCTCCACTCGATTCTGTTTCTGAAAGTATTATCAGAAACTCTTCACCACCGTAGCGAGCAACCAGGTCTCCGGGACGGTTTACTGTTGTTTTTAGTGCTTGCGCAATCGCTCTTAGGCATTTATCTCCTGCCTGGTGACCATAAGTGTCATTATACGCCTTAAAATCGTCCACATCGATCATAATAATTGAGATCGATTTCAATTGGCGAATACATCTTCTCCATTCACTGTCAAAGAAACTCATAAAACTGCGACGATTGGCAATACCTGTAAGGCTATCATGAGTGGCAAGTTGCTCCAGCTTTTTATAGGCTTTATTAAGTTGCTTGGTGCGTTCTGTTACAAGTTGTTCTAATTCTTCTTTTCGTTTCTTTAATTGCTTCACTCGCACCTGGAAAATCACAGCTCCTAAAAAAACCGTTCCGAGGGTACATATGAAGTAAAACCACCAGGTTTGATAAAACAAGGGTTTGAGATAGAAATCAAAAGAAGCGCCAGTCTCGTTCCAAACTCCGTCATTATTGCAGGCGATGACTTTAAATGAGTAAGAACCGGGAGGAATATTTGTGTAGTATGCGGTCCTACGAGTACCGGCATCAACCCACTTGTCATCAAAACCCTCCAGCTTGAACTTGAAGAGAACTTTTTCCGGCACCAAGAAACTCAAACCGGCATAGTGAAACTCAAACTTTCTCTTGCCTGGCGAAAGACGGGCTTTCTCACCCACGTAAATAGATTTGTCATCAATAATAACTTTTTCTATGACGACCGGAGGGGGTTTGTCGTTGATTTTTATATTTTCCGGATCGATTACGACTACTCCTTTTACCGTTGGAAACCAGAGCTTCCCATCTCTGCTCCTCCATCCTGCCGGCTGTATAGCACCATTACATTCCTTGCTTCTCATGCCATCCGCTTCTCCGTATGAAGTAAAACTGAGAGAACTTGTCTTATTTTCGCCAAAATCATCGAGTTCATTTTTGTTCACACAAAAAATCCCGTTATTACAACTCATCCACAAGTTTCCGCTTCTATCTTCAAGAATCTGGAACACATTATCGTCAAAGAATCCCTTCTTTTTAGTGTAGGTTGTAAATCTCCCATCATTGAACTTATTAAGCCCACCGCCATAGGTTCCGATCCAGAGATTGCCCCGGTCGTCTTTGTATATTGACGTCACGAAATCGCTGGATAGTCCGTCTTTTGTCGAGTAGGTCGTGATTTTTCCATCTCTATATTTATTGAGCCCTTTATAAGTGCCAATCCACAGATCGCCCTTGTCGTCCTCACGCATTGATGTCACAATGTTGTTGGACAAGCCCTCTCTTGTGGTGTAGGACGCAAATTTCCCATTTCTAAATCGATTAAGACCACCAGTCGTGCCAATCCAGATATTCCCATTGTTATCCTCGTAGATTGATTTTACATTGTCATTATGCAGCCCGTCCCTTGTGGTGAAACCTGTAAATTTACCGTCTTTATATAGGCTAAGGCCTTTGTATGTGCCGATCCATAGGTTGCCTCTTTTGTCTTCGGCAAGTGCCCTAACCACATTGTTAGACAACCCCTCTTTGGTGGTCAAGACTTCAAATTTACCGTCTTTCAATTTATTCAACCCGTTATCTGTTCCAATCCAGATGTTCCCCTTACCGCCCTCGCAGATTGGCCGCACAATGTCGTTAGACAATCCCTCTTTTGTGGTGTAGGTTGTGAACTTTCCATCTTTGAACCGATTAAGTCCACCGCCATCTATACCAATCCAGAGACTATTCTCCATATCTTCATATATCGATAATACAACATTGTTGGCTAATCCCTCTTTTGTAGTGTAGGTTGTGAATTTTCCACCTTGAAGTCTACCGATACCACCGGTCGTGCCAATCCAGAGGTTTCCCTGGCGGTCTTCGAACATCGACCTTATAATATTGCTGGGAAGTCCCTCTTTTGCGGTGTAAACTATGAATTTACCGTCTTTATATAAGTCAAGACCTTTATCTGTACCCAGCCAGAGGTTTCCTTTTCTGTCTTCAAGAATTGCTCTAACAATATTGTTAGACAATCCCTCTTTTGTGGTATAGGCGGTGAATTTACCGTCTTTATATCGGTTAAGACCTTGGTATGTGCCGATCCAGAGGCTCCCTTCTTTGCCCTCGCAGATTGACGACACAAAATTACTAGATAGCCCCTCTTTTGTGGTATAGGTTGTAAAAATTCCATCTTTGTATCGGTTAAGACCACCTCCCAATGTCCCAATCCAGAGACTCCCGTCTTGGCCCTCGAAAATCGCCCCCACACTGTCGGCAGACAACCCATCTTCCGTGGTAAAAACCGTGAATTTTCCATCTTCGTATCGGTTAAGACCACCACCCAATGTACCTATCCAAAGACTCCCCTTTTTATCCACAAGAAGTTCCATGACACAACTGTGTTTCATTTCCTCTGTATTTGCCCTACTAAATACATGGAATGTTTTGCCGTTGAAACGAACCAGGCCCTCCTCGGTTCCGAACCATAGATAACCATCCGGTGTCTGGCTTATTGCCAATATTGAGTTTTGTGGCAAACCATGATTGGTGGTCCAGGCATTATGGATATACTGGGTTATAGCCTTATCAGGATCCAGCGCAAATATTTCCTTACCCCCCCAGGGAATAAGCACAAATAAAAAAATCAGCAAATGTATTTTTGATTTCAAAATATTGTCAGTATTGTCTCAATAATAATCATGTGGCTTTTCCACCCTCGCGAAAATATAAGCAGGGTTTAGAGAAAGCGTCAAGTGGGAAAATGGGACCCCAATCCGCCACCGGTGCCCTTGAGATCCTGGTTAACCCGTTGACTGCGCAAGGGAATCACTGGTGCATGGCGGGTCACCTAACCCGATGGCTCGCAATTCCGGATCAGACAAGTCCTCGGAATTACAGGAGGGCACCAAAGGGCCTGAACGGATACGCTTTTTTTGTTTTCCAAATCCTTGATGATTCGATATCCTTTATCCATGCGCAAGCTCATAACTTTCCTGGTACTCTTTGTCGGCGGCATGCTGGTCTTTTTTGTGGGTGGTTACTGGACGGCCATCCCCACCGGCGCCCGCTCGTTGATCAAGTCGGTCTTGCCGGTGGTTCTTCTTGTGCTCACGCTGCTTTGCAATCGAGTCGAGCGCTGGCGTCATTTTCGCGATGCCGCGCTGGCTCTGCTGGCCGCCTCTTGTGGGTTCCTGGTCAGTTGGTGGCTGAGTGCGCCCTTGCTGTCGGCACTGGGCATGACCACCAATACGGTCGCGGGCCTGGCCACGCACAAGCTGGTTGACGCGGTGCTGATCGTGGTTCCGGCCTTGTTGGTGGCCTGGCTGGGCGGGTTTTCCGGCCGAGATATGTACTTACGCCGTGGAAAGCTCCGCGTTTGGCTGATCGTCGGCTTAGCAACCTTCGCCGTCTTCACTGTCCTGTTCCTGCTGCAAGTCGCCGAGCAAGGCATCGCCACGGCCCGGCTGCTCGCCTGGACTCCCTGGATCCTGATCTTTATCTTCGCCAACGCCTTCATGGAAGAGCTACACTTCCGCGGTCTGTTGCTCCGTCCCTTTGCCAAACTCATCGGCCGCCATCCGGCCAATATCTGCATCGCCTTGTTCTTCACCCTGATCCATGCACCCGTGCAGTATACTCCGGATATTCTCCAGTTTTTGGCTGTCCTGTTCGTGTTGGCGCTGGCCTGGGGCTTTCTCATTCAAAAAACGGAATCACTCTGGGGCTCGGTCTGGTTCCATGCCGGCGCCGACCTGATGATCATGGTAGGCATTCTGCGGACTCACGGAGCCGCTTGAAAGATTCGGGCAAACTCTCCTGTGAATTCCTCGTGTCCCTTCGGCAACTGACCCCATTCTTCACCACCCCGGTAGATTTTCGTGACGCACAACCGATATCGTATTGATGGTGGCAAGATCTGCGTCCAGGTAGTTGGCTTCAACGAAATTTTCGTCGGGGTACGGGGCGGATCCAAGGTACAGGCCAAAAACCGAGCCTATAGGCTCTGCGAACATCACCATGTAGTCACAACCCCAGTTGTGGTGTCTCATCGCATGAGCCAAGTGGAAGTAGTCGTCGATGTACTGCATCTGTCCCCCCAATTTGATCTCCGCTCGCTTCAGCCCGGCCAGGAAAGCCTTGCAGATCATGCCCTCGGGGCAAAACTTGCAGGGCTCCACCTTTAGAGTCGCGCCGTCTGAAAATCCAAACTCTTGAACCGAGCAGTCGAAGTGCGTGTACCTGCATGTGCTGTAGGTCCGGTTGGTGCTCCCCAGCCGACCCTGAATGAAGAACGTCAGGTTGGCCAGTTCTTTCTCGTCCAGTGTCCTGATCGGCTCCGCCACCACGCCGGACACGATCTCGAAGCGGAAACGGAGGGTAAACCGGAACGGTTCACCGCCAATCCGAAAGTTTTGCTCGTATGCATAGGTGTAGGTCTCCGTATCGCCCGCCGCTCTTATGGTGCGGGTGAAGGTTCCCGGTCCCTCACGGACGGCCTCGGCGCCGTCGGCACCGATCTGCATCTTGTCGATCAGGTCCACATCGAAAGACTCTCGATCTCTGTAGAGGCGGAACGAGCCCTGGTGGAACATCGCCCGTCCCTTGTTATTCAGTATGGCCGTACGTGTGTCCACGTCCCAAGAGCTCATCATTGCTACGGGATCCAGGGCGCAGGCCCATGTCTCGGGAGGGATGTACAGACCGAAGTCGTCGCCAAGGTCCTCGTCGGGAAGCCCCGTGCCGTCCCCGTTGCCGTCATCGTCGGAGCCGTCCCTTCCATCCGTGAGGCCGTCGCCTGCGTCCCCAGACCCGCTGCCATCATCACCGGAGCCGTCCTTCCCATCCGCGAGGCCGTCCCCTGCGTCCCCGGACCCGTTGCCGTCATTTCCATCCGTGAGGTCGTCGCCTGCATCCACTGACCCGCTGCCGCTGCCGCAGCTCGAAAGGTGCAGTACACAGACCAGAGCGACTACCGATAGACTTGAAAGCTTGCCGAACGTCATGTTATCTCCTTCCGCTTGTGTAAGTAGCAACTCCCGTGCCAACCGATGCGTCCGGTAGTCGTTTTTTGCTAACCACTCAATTTGTTTGGAATAAACTCTCTTCAAACCGATCGCCGTTGTGTGATCGAGATCATAGGAGTGACAAGTTCAGTATAACACTCTTTCGGCATTGTTCGAAAATTCCCTTTTTGCATCAAGGGATTAGATTTGTTTGCCGGTGTTTGCCCAGATCGTCAAGCCAGCTTGACAGCTCTCTATTTTCTATGATCCGACAATGGAGGTTTCAACTTTACCGTGATCCAAGTCACGCGTTTTTGAAGCATTTTTCTTTTCGGTCTCTAGCGCCCGTGGTGTCAGAACAAGTAGAAAGAAGGGATTACTTGACCTAACCCCAAAGGAGGACGGAGCCATGAAAAGAGCTATCGCAGTAACCCTGGTACTGACTTTTGCCGGCATGTTGGGTGCCGGGTGCGGTGACATCTCGGCCGAGACGTTCATGCCAGCCTTCCCGGACGAGAACACCCTGACCATCAAGACCCAAAGCCTCGATAAGAATGACTCGGCGCTGAGCAGTCTCTCGCAGGCACTGGTCGGCGACCGGGCAGAGCTTCACGATCTGAGCTTTTTGATTGCCTTCCAGATCAACGTCCATGCCGGCATTGTCTTGCTCAAGCTGTGGTTTATCACCCGCTTCGAGCCCGCCCTGATCGTGGAAGAGGACGGCGTGTTCAGCGATGGAGACTACGAGTTCCACTACAATGCCCACGCGGTCTGGGGACCGTTCAAGGATAACCGGAAGAACCTCGAGTACATCCTGCATGTATATCGCGGGACGGACTCAATCGATGACCGCACCACCTTCTGGTACTATGGAGCCGGCCGGCCAATAGGCGCTGATGACAACTCCTGGGTGATCTTTCTAAAGGGTGGCGCAAAGCCGTTCGAAAACGGCATGCCGCGTCAAGGCATGGTCCAGATCGATATGGACGCTGTCAGGACGTTGGATCCAAACGAGGAAAGCGTGGGCGTGGCCACCTTCGTATACGAGAAGGGTGCCGACTATCGCGCTGTTGCCGCGGTGGGAGAAGGGGTCTGGAGTGACTCGACCCATACCGCAAAGACCGACGCAACCTACTTCTACGGGCATTCAGCCGACGGCTACACGGTGATGGAGTTCGACATCGATGGAGATATGGCGGAGGTCGATGGTAACGCCCTCGAGGATTTTCATATCACCACGGGCTGGCTGTACAACGGTGATGGCCGTTCAGACGCAATGGTCAGCGGCGGAGACCTGAACGACGGCGAAGCGTCGCTTACCGAGTGCTGGGCCAGGGATCTGCGCCAGACCTACTACAAGCTCGATATAACGGGAGACCCCCCGATCGAGGACGGCTCGGTAGAAGACTGCTTCACCCCTGATCCAATCGAATTGCCGGAGATCGACTACGACGCCATAAGAAACGCTTTTGAGTAGTCTTGTTGAGCGCGACCTCGTAACACTGCAACCTGTCGAATAGCCTACATGGGACTGCATAGGGGCCGCGACTCTGCATACAACGGCGTCGATCTCACCGCCGCCCAACCGTCGGAACTACTGACGCATCGATCGCATGCTGGGTTTGGTGTAGGTGTTGCGAGCGCGGCGGTGCTGTTTCAATCTGGCGATCAAGTCGGCGGCGCCCGCGGGGGATTCGATCTCTTTGACACGCAGGAAGCCCAGTTTGCGGGCGCGATGGGCGGTTTCCTTGCCCAGGCACCAGGCGATCACCTCGGGACCGAAGCCGGGGGTTCGGCTTTCCTCGAAGACGATGCTGGCTTCGTCGGCCGAGCGCAGGATACAGCCGGTCAGCGGGTGGGCACCAATTAGTACCTGGGCGGCCGGGGTCAGGGGTAAGGGGACTTCCACCGTCACGGCGCCGTTCTTTTCGAGCGCTTCGCCGAACTCGCCGGCCGGCGCGGCTATGAGCACGCGCTCTCCGAACAGGGGGCGGGTGGTGAACCAATTCAGGTTCTCGGCGTGGCGCACGCCGGGACCGATGATGAAGATGGACGGGGGCCGCAGATCGGCGCGCTGGGCGTCGGCGGTTAGATTCGAAAGCGTGCTGCGCACGGTTCGCTGACCGGGGGTAGCCCCCCGCTCCACCATGGCCGCGGGAGTATCGGGATCCATGCCCGCGGCCAGGAGCTTCTTGACCACCTCGGGTAGGGCGGCCACGCCCATGTAGCCCACCAGGGTCTGGTGCCGGTCCTGAGCCAGCAGATCCCAGCGGACCTGCGGCCCGGACTGCTTCTCGCTCTCGTGAGCGGTGACCAGGGTAACCTGCACGGCCTCGCCGCGGTGGGTGACCGGAATTCCCGCATAGGCCGGCACGGCGATTGCGGCGGTGACGCCCGGAACCACCTCGAAGGGGAGATTCGCCTCCAAGAGGGCCAGGACTTCCTCCCCGCCGCGGCCGAAAACATAGGGGTCGCCCCCCTTCAGGCGCACCACCCGCTTGCCCTCCCGGGCCAGGCGCAACAGTAGGGCGTTGATCTCTTCCTGCGGAACCGGGTGCAGCCCGGCTTGCTTGCCCACGCTGTAGAGCTCAACTCTCCGGGGGAGATCGCCGGGCATGGCCGCCTCGGAAAGGCGATCGAATACCACCGCATCCGCCTGCAGCAGGCGCTGGCGGCCCCGCAGGGTCAAAAGCCCCGCGTCACCGGGTCCGGCCCCAACCAGAGAGACCAGCCCGGGCTTTTTCTTCCGGCCGGTCCCCGAAAGCCAGGCCACCTCCTCGGCGGCGGCGGGCACCCGGGCGGTCAGGCGTTTAGCGTCCACGGTAGAGCGGAAGAAGCGATCGAACAGCCGCGCCTCTTCTTCTTCCGAGCGCCTAACCCCGCGCACCGTTTTGCGGAAACGCGCCGCGGCCTTGACCCACTCACCCCACTCGGGACCGAAGCGCCGCTCAAACAGCTCGCGCAGTCGCCGGGCCGCGAAGGGAGCCTCACCGGCGGTGGACACCGCCAGCTGCAGCGTTCCACGCAGGAGGCGGGCGGGCAGATGGAAGGTGCACAGCTGGGGGTCGTCGGCCACGTTCACCCATACACCCGAGGCCTTGGCGTCTTCGAAGACTTTGCGGTTGGCCTTCCGATCATCGGTGGCCGCGTACACCAGGGAGTAGCCCGATGCCTCGCCGGGCCAGTAGCCCCGCGACTCCAGGCCAATCACCGCGCGGGAGGACAGGTCCATGATCGGAGGGATCGGCCGCAGGGAAACCACGGTTACCTTGGCCCCCTCGAAGAGCAGGCCCTCGACCTTGCGCAGCGCCACCGCGCCGCCGCCCACCACCAGGCAGCGCCGACCGCTCAGGTTCAGGGTAACGGGATACATGGGTTATTTGACCTCAAGACCACCTCAAAGAGACGCAACATACACCCGCCTCAAGTTTTCGTGGAGACGCCGTCATCACTTGCCCGCAAGTCCAGTGCCGCTTTGCGGCGCCAGCTCCTCACGAACCGAAGAAGCGACTTTGTATGGCACCGCGAATATGAAAAAGCCTATAGCGTAGATCCCGCTGGTGATCAATCCCTTCGGCAATGTTGGGCCATACTCGGTGCGATCCCCGTATCTGCGAGGCGTCACCGTATTCCGGAATCATCGAAGATCCCTGTGACGGCATATCGGGCCGGGTGACCCTCAACCTTCATGGCTGGTTCCACAGGTCAGCAAGGTGATGAAGTATCTGTCTTCCACCTCAAGTCTTTTTTAATAAGAGGTACCACAACCGGTATGCCGGCAATTCCCTGAATTATGGTCTCGATATGAAAAACAGCCTCGACCGTCTCAGGTGTGATTATCTCCTTTCCCCCACAGGCAAACACAGTTCCGTTTTTCAGTAAAATGAACTTATCGGCAAACCGGAGGGCGTTGTTGAGATCGTGGGTTACAAGCAGAGAAGTAATGTTCATCTCCCTGGTAACGGAGTGGATAAGGCTCATTACTTCAATTTGGTTGATTGGATCCAAATGGTTGATGGGCTCATCCAGCAATAGCACTTTTGGCTCCTGAGCCAGTGCTCGCGCGATGATTACTCTCTGCAGTTCGCCGCCGCTGAGTTCAGTAGTGTACCGCATGGCCAGATCCTCGAGATGCAGCAGCGCAAGAATATCACGGACCTTTTCCTCGTCTGATGAATCCGGTCCCCCGTCTGCACGAACCTTTCTGCCCAGAAGAACGGCTTCGAATACCGTACAATGTACAGATTGCGATCTTTGCGGAACATAGCCGAAGTGCCGAGCAATTATCGCCCTTGTCATCCGTGCTACGGCCTTATCGTCTATGAGCACACTTCCGTTTTGCGGCTTTAGTATCCGATTGATGTTTTTCAGAAGCGTCGTCTTACCCGAACCGTTTTCTCCAAGAATGGCCGCAAGCGAACCTGAACCCGCCTCGAAGCCGATCTTCTCCAGAACATCGTGTTTTCCGTATGCAAAATGCACATCTTTAACTTTCAGTGTCACGAGCTGATTTCCCTGTGTCTTATGAGCAGGTATAGAAAAATGGGAACTCCGGCAAAAGAAGTCAGAATCCCCACCGGCAAAACGATTGGCGCCATGACGGTCCTGGCAAACACATCGGAGATCAGCAGCAGTAATGCACCGAAAAGCGCTGAATATGGGAGAAGGAAGCGATGATCCTGCCCCACCACCATTCGCACGATGTGCGGCGCCACCAGACCGATGAATCCGACAATACCCAAGAAGGCTATGGTTACAGAAGTCAGGAGTGAAGCCCAGACAAGTGACATGAGCCTCAATGACCTTACATTGACCCCTAGACTTTTTGCCGTGTCGTCACCCCACAGCATGGCATTGAAATGCCATCTCTTGAATGTGAAAAAGATTGCGGCCGCTCCCATAACAAGCGCCATGAAACCAATTTGCGTCCACTGTGCCTTGCCAAGGTCACCGAAGGTCCAGAACACAGCCGCGGCCACCTGGATGTCGGACGCGAAATATTGAAGAAGCATTGTGGCCGCTCCGAAAAAAGAACCGAATGCCACCCCGGCAAGAATGAGGGCTGCAGGTGACATGTCCCTCAAGGCCGACAAGACTATCAAGGCGATAACGGTAATCAGTGAGCCCGCGAAAGCGGATACAACAACCAGATACGGGGAACGAATCACAAAGTGCTCATTCCCGGTTATAAAAAAATTGCCTGCATCCAGAACGATAATGGCAAAAGCCGCACCGAAGGCCGCACCCTGTGAAATGCCCAGGGTAAAAGGAGACGCCAGCGGGTTCTTCAACACGTTTTGCATGGAAGCACCGGCCATCGCCAAACAAGCGCCTGCGACCAGCGCTACCAACATTCGTGGAAGTCGAATACCCCAGACAACATGCGCTATAGCGTCGTTTTCATTTCCGGCGATCGCGGACAGAATCTGTCGTGCCGAGAGAGGGTAAGCACCGATTTTCAGTGAGCAGACTGCACAGGTAACCAGGACAACCGTCAATCCGAGACCCAGAAGAACCTTGCGCTTGATGTGTTTTTTGTGCTGACTTGTGATATCTTTTCGCAATTATTATCACCTTGTACTACTGACCGCCAAAATTTGCGCGCCACGCGCAAATTTTGAGAGTACTGCGCGGGTCATTGGGCGTGGGTTTTACTGCACCCGAAGGGTGTTGCAGCGTAGCGCACCCAAGGGCATACCAATGGGCACTGCTCCGCTTCGCTCCGCTGCCGCACCCTCTGCGTGGGCCATAAAAACCAAGGCAAATCGCGGAAGCGGAGCAGCGCTGTGATTATTCACCATAGAATCTTTTCGCCATGTTCAGGAAATTTAACCGCACGATAAGCCGGGATTTCATCAGGCGCTTCGATTCCAAGAAATGTACGATATATCTCATCGGCTTTCTTCCGTATGTCGACATCCCTGAACTGTCCCGGATACAGCGTCTTGCCGATGAAATACGCATTCAGCAAAGCCAGTTCAATATTGGTATTGTAATAGTTGTAGGGAAGCAGGGAAAAAACACGGTTGGTTCGTACAGCCTTTAGCAACCGGTAAAATTGTCGATTGTTTTTAAAATCCCGTTCAAGGATATTCCTGCTTCCCAGATCGATGAATATAGCGTCCGGGGCCCATACCATGATCTGTTCTTTGTCTATGAACAAATGCCCTGCTTTTTCCAACGTATCCGCTACATTGACTGCATTGACCATGGTGCCGGGAGCATATCCTGCTTCCGTGCTGGTCAGATCATGAGCCCCCTTTAATGAAATGCCGCCGAAGTAGACAGATGGCTTGTCTTTTTTTTCAATGGTTTCAGTTCGTTTCTTCAAGTCGGCCTCGGCCGACTCCATGTACCGGATCAACTCCTGTGCACGATCGGCTCTCCCCAGTATTTTTCCGAGAAGTTTCAGGGAATTCAGGGCCTCTTTCCGCCACACTCCCAGTTCACCGTATGTAAGAAAAACAGTCGGCACACCTGTTTTTTGCTGTAGATTATTCAATTGGGACGGGTCAAAACTCACGGTAACGATAACGTCCGGGCGAGTTAGCATGACAGCTTCAAAATCAGGAAGTTTGCCAGGGCCACCAACCGAGACCACGGGCAGTTTCATGAACTCTTTACTCAGTACTCGTGCATAGGGACGAAGCGAATCCGTTGAGTCCATTTTTTTTTCGAGGTTCTCGATACCTACTATTTTGTCCACAGCGCCGAGATAGGCCACGAACCTGAGCGCCCCCGGTCCGATAGCAACCACCCTTTCCACTTGCTTCGGGACGGTCACTTTCCGACCACACAAGTCTCTGATTGTCCGTACGTTTGTATCGCCCCCAGAAACGGCGACACCCGTCGTCAATATCAGAGTTAACAGGCAGATCAGACCGATGGGCCGGATCCGTATCGCCTGACTCTCGGTCATGGCAACATGCCCTTAATCCAGTCCATCCCGGTGTTATAGCGCGGGCGCAACGACGTACACATGACGAAGATCCTCGGCACCCATGGGGACAATCATCGATAACCTCTTTGTTCCCAGTTGCCTGGTTTTGTTACTTGACCGACCTTCCCACAATTGGGTGTTACGATCTTCAAATGAGTAGCACCACCCTCTTCTTTTGTCAACGGTTGAATGAGGGGGGACGGGGTCGGGTCTGGTCACTTGACACTTGGGTGGGTTGAGCGTATCCCTCGTCCACCCCCAGGGGAAAAAAGGAGGGAAAAAGGAGGGACGGAGGTTCGCTAAGTACTTGTTTTTCAGGGAGTTGATGTACTTCCGTACCCCAGATTCCCACCAGTGTCCGGATTCCGGACACCCCTCTATATCTTCGCATTTGCAACTCCCCGGAAACAAAGCACCCAGGATCCTGAGCGAAGAATAGGGGACGTTGTTGCGTTAATTGCGTTTCCGACTCTCTCGCCGTCTCTCGAAGTTGTCCTGATGAAGCACCTGGGACAAATGCAATTAACGCAAGAACGTCCCCCAGCCCCGCCCTCCCTGATCAACGAGGTGAGGGCATATCGGGAGTATTGCCGGGTGGACGTTCCCCTGTGCTACTGGAGAACCAGCTCCGGGTTCGAGGTGAACCTGATCGCGGGGGAGATGGACCTTGCCCTGGAGTTCAAGTCCACCATCGACGTCCGCCTTTCCCGCCGCACTGTGACAGTATCGTCATAGCGTTTATTTTTCCTATCCCTTGGATCGTTTGGGTAAAATAAATTCATTAGGAACTTCGGTCGGTTGTTGGTTTTCTGGATCGATGGCATAGTAGTTGCTTCACGTTGGGAGCAGTGCTCGGTTGGGTTGGAATTAATGGAGGTTGATGCGATGAGTTGTAATGTTCTTGTCCGTTGCGTTATCTGCATAGTTGCGATTGGCGTTCTTCGCGGTGCTGGCTGCAGTGCTTGGTGGGTGGATGTTGAAGGTACCGTGATTGTCGATCAGCGATTCTCCTCGGCTGATGGCTTTGAGCTTCGCTTTTTCTTCAATGAAGATGGTATTCCGACTGAGAAAGATGGCAGTGGAATGTGGGGGTCTGGCTGTGACCGCCGTTTCTCATACCCTCTCAGACCTGCCTGTGATTCGGATACTATATTATTACTTTTTCGTGATGGTACCTGGGAGTACGAATTCAAATGGTGCTCGTGCAATGTGGGCGTCTACTACGAAGCTTGGCTCGGAGCTTTCATCGACTTGAATGGTAATGAACGTCTTGATGTTGGTGAGCCCTACGGTACGTGGCCTGAGAACCCTCTATCATGCAATAAAGAGACTGAACACCGCGACGCGATCCAGATCACTATCGATTCGGAATACTCCCTTTGACTCGTCTTCGCGGTGTTGGTAAGCCGGGACCATGACGCCAGGCATCGAGATGATGCACTGGACGGATTTCTGCTCCCAGCTGTGGGGGAAATAGGTTCTCTGAGGATGGGAATAGGGGACGTTGTTGCGTTAATTGCGTTTCCGACTCTCTTGCCGCCTCTCGAAGTTGTCCTGATGAAGCACCTGGGACAAATGCAATTAACGCAAGAACGTCCCCCAGCCCGTCCCCCGAGAAACCTCATGGTGAATTCAACTGGTAATGTCCAGTCTTCCGTGCGCCGACGTACTCTACAACCTCGTGTTCTCTAAGCCTTTTTACGTCTCTCCTGGCAGTTTTCTCGGAGACCTCGAACCTTGTTGCGATGTCTATAGGCCT
>JAUXGL010000093.1 GCA_030622135.1 Deltaproteobacteria bacterium | reverse complement strand
CCGGGGGGTGGGTACAAGAGTCGGCAATTAATCCACGCCTGATGCCGCGCTTATTGCGGCGCCGGTTTTCGTAGCGCGTCAAGAACAGGGACAAGATCCCGGAGCTTGCTTTTGGCCACACCGATTGAAGTGTCGGCAGCGCCGTAGTACACGAGAATTTCGTCATCCGGTCCTACAACCTCTTTGTCTTCGGCCGGCACTGCTCCGCAGGTGAACACGACACGCGGTACCCAGAAGTCGTCTCCAGTGGAGTTGCCGATCTCGAAACCCTGTTCCGGCTCCAGGATGGGATTCGGGGACTGATAGAGCAGTTTGGCCGGATCGTGAAGATCCATGAACATTACTCCGAGCCGGTACGAGCGCTCGTAGTCGACGCCGTGGTAAATATTCAACCAGCCCTGCGTGGTCTTGATCGGCTGGGCCCCCGCTCCGATCTTTACGCCGTCCCACATCATCCCGGGGCGAGGGCCGACCACGATTCTGGGTTCTGTTCTCGGCCACGGGCAGTCTAGCCGGTTCAGGTAAGAGATCCACATGTTGGGATCGATGCGATGATAGATTACGTATTTTCCGTCGAACTTATCCGGATAGAGTACCGCGTCTTTGTTGGCGAGCCCCGGGAAGCCAAGACCCAAACGCCTAAACTCGTCGAAGCGCCTCTTTAAAAAGGCCTGGATGGGGATGGATGCCATGGCGATCTGAGCGATCTTGGCGTCGTAGGCGGTGTACAGCATATAAATCTGGTCCCCGACGATCGTGGTACGCGGATCCTCGCAACCAGACGATTCCGCAGGAGTAGCCGGCTCAAAGATGGGCCGAGCGAGGCGGCCATCGATGTGGACACCGTCACGGGTCCAGGCGAGTCCCAGGCGGGATATCCGGTCTTCTCCAAAGGCACGGTAGATGATGTAGATGGTGCCGTCCAGCCGCAACGCGGCCGCATTGAGCACGTACTTGGATTCCCATGCGTGTTCGGGGATGGGTGTCAAGATGGGACCTTGAACCGGGCGGGCAAGCTTCTTGGCGGGTTGGTTGTGGCTCGGTTGAGCCTGGAGCACGACCAGGCGCTCGGTATCTGTAGAGAGCTTGAGAAGATGGTGCCCGAGATCTTCGGATTCCCGGCCTTGACCCATCAGCTCATAGATTGCGTCGTCGATTGCCGCATGACCGCCACGTTCTGCCCGCTCCAGGTATGTGGCCAGGAAGTCACGGGTTGCCCAATCACGCTCGACCAGCGATGAAAGCGGAGTCGGTGCGCCCAGTCCGCCCCGTGAGCTATAGCTGGCCCAAGTCCATGCCGATAGGGAAACGAAAGTGGCATCCGGGAGCGTGATGGAGAGGTGGTAAACGTCTGCGGTTGCCCGGAGGATTTTGGCATCTTCCGCCGCGCCAGGGTTGCCGGCTTGGAGGATATCGGCAAAGCGCAAAAGCCTCTCGACGAGGACTCGCTGGTGCCGGTTCTCGAAGGCATTATGGGCGCTGAGTATCTTTCTGCCCCAGTGGCCGCGTACAGAGGACACGAGGCGCCCGTGGAAGTCTACCTCCTCCTCGGCAAATCGCTGCCATGCCCCGGAAAACAGCTCCGCGCCGACGACACGCTTGATCAGAGACAGGAAAAACCAGAGCTTGGGGTAAGTGCCACCCGCTCCCTTGTCGTAGTTGCTCATGACGACACGTCCGGCAAGACGGGTCAACGCAGTGGTGCCACGGGTTTCGTCGTAATTGTTCAGAAGATCCGCGCTTACGACGAGAGGCTTCAATTCATCCAGGTGAAACCATTCCGGCTGACCGTCCTTTTCGATTACATCGAGAACTCGATCCAGGTAGTGCTGGCGATCGAACCAGGCGGCCATGGCCAGGGCGTCGTTCGGTGCCATGTCCCCGAGAAGCTCCGGCACGCCTCGCTTACCCAACTGGGTGAGCAGGTTGCGTGGCGGAATCCTGTTCAGAATCGAGCTCGCGGTTTTGGGCATGAGTTGAAAGCTGGTTCCCGAGGCGAATGATCCGAACATTCTGCCGGTCATTTTTTCGGCACCGGTCAAGGAGTACAGGTCGAAGGGAAAAATCCTTTCCAGTGAATGTTCGAGTTTTCCCATGAACTCCCAAACCCGTTGCAGGATTTGGGATGAATCGCTCACTCTACCGATCCCAAGCTGCTCATGAGTGAACCGGAGGAACTCATTGCGATATCGGTCAATGAGCTCCTTATACACCTGGTTGGCCCAGACATGGCCTCCGTCTGGTTTCTCGAGTTCCTGGGGTACGACGATGCCGACCCGCGGAACGAATTCCCAGGATCCCAGGCGAGGGAGGTATGGGATCGTCGCTGACTTTCTTTTCGCCCATCTGATTCTCAGTTTGGGCCATGTCTCCGCGGCCAGCTCCGCCTGTCGGTGAAGAATGAATTCCGCTTCGTTGCGGACAATGGTCTGGGCACGTTCCTGTGGCAGATTCCGAGACGAGCCCAACGACCTTTCCAACTCTTTGACCTCGTTGACATAAGTCACCAGCCGGGCGAGGAAAAAAGGAAACAGGCCGTCCACGATATCGTCGCGGTGAAACCGACTCTCGAACCCGTAGGCGAGCAGGAATTCTTGGAGGATTGCGATCCATTCTCGAGCTGTTACGAGTTGCTCGTTTATACCGGGTTCCGTCAAGCTCTCGATCCTCTCGCGAAGCGACTCGGGCAGGATTTCTCGAAACAGTGTGTCGTCGAAGTGATCGAATTCCAGCTTGAACCGGCGCAGGAGTTGACGCGGTTCCAGTTGGTATGGGGGCGGAGTTTGATCGAGAGAAAAACCGAACACCCGAGGTGAGCCGATCGGGACAGAGCGCCTGAGCCACCAATCGCTGTGCCGGTCGGCTTGACTGAACAAGATATGCGCCACTTGTCGGAACTCCTGCTTGAGTTTTCCGAACTCGTGACGGAAAGAAGCGACTCCCAGGGGCACTTCACAGATGGCGTCACCGGTCATCACCGCTCGGGTGGTGAGCCAAGAGTAGAATCCGTACATTCCGGCCTCGTGATGCCAGTTGACGGCGGCATCCAGGCACAACTTGATCGTTTTTCGTGAGAGTGCGCATACCGTGGGCGTAGGCTGTCTCAGCTTGAGGCCGAACACTTCGGTAATGAAGGGGAAGGCGAACAGTGATTCCACGGGATGGGCCCAGGGATGCCGGTCAAACCGTGCCAGGGACAGTTCCTGACCATGTTGCATCACGGGCGCGAGGAGCCGTTCGATCCAACCGGGCGAGAATCCTTGCCCCGACCGATCCTCCCCGTTCTTCTGGGGAGCGAGGTCGGGCACCAGCAGCGCGAGCGGAGCCTTCAGCTTTTGTGTCGCTTCCAGGATGCCCCGGATGCACCAACCCCTTTCCTCGAAGTCACGACCGAGCGGGAGCCCGTAGACGGGAATGTCGATGTCGTCGGGACGGTTTCGAATCGACTCTTCCAGTTGGCCTATTGCGGTTTCGGGCCCGGCGGAGCTGACGGCAGAGGCGCCTTCCATGCTCATCTGGCTCAATCCCCGTCGGGCTGTTTGGATTACGTCTAATATCGAGTCGCGCTCGTCTCGGAACGGAATTCCGACGATGGCGCGAGCTCCGCCTAACCGTTCAAGTCGCCCGAGGGCGGTGGAAAGGCCCTGGTTGAACCGGTTGAGCATGGATTGAGCCGCTGCTCTGGAGGTGCTCATTTCTCTTTTCTTTTCCGGATGTCGGTTGATTTTTTCGCCGGTATTTTCGTTTGGAGATCGGAACGCGCGATCTCGTGCAACGTTAGCATGGCCAAAAGATAGGAGATCGTCGCTTCGGTACCCTGGTTTTCATTCAGCCCGCTTGCGGTGACGGCGTCATAGCATCCACCGGTGGAGAAATCGTACAGCGATTCGTTCCTTCGGTTTGCACCGAGGAACCAGTCCATGGCATTACGAATGGGATCGAGCAGCGCTCTGTCCGACGTCTGGTGATACAGCGCTCCCACCGCCTCGATGAAGGAGGCCGCGGCCAGCGGCAGCTCCTCTTCGTCCGGGTTGCCTCCGTGTCGGAGAAAAACTGTTCCATCCTCCGTCGACTTGCGCAACTCATCCACCATATCGGCCGCCTGGTTACGGTATTCCTCGACCCCAAGCGCATCCGAAGCTATGACCAGGGCCTGGGCCGTCACGGCGAAATCGGCACCCTCCCAGCGGTCTCTCCAGCCCCGATCACCGCAGCCGGTCTTCAGCGCTTCAGCGCACTTCTGAAGGTACTTGCGCACCATCGAGGCACCTGGAAAGCGGATCAAGTAGTCCGCTGCTCCCAGTGTAGCGTATGCAATTCCCTTCAGGCCCGGTATACTACTGACCCCGAAAATCTCCGCGGCCCGCGAAGATTTTTCGAGTACTGCGCTGGTCATTGGGTTGCGGTGGAGCTGCGCTGTGGCGATTTTGGTGATGAGATTGTTGAAAATATCGTTCGCAGTGGGGCGAACCACCGCAGGACCGTGACTCACGGCGTATCCCAGCGACCATACTGCTTTTCCCAGAGCTACGTCAGAGGCTCGGCCCTGCCGATGTCGGGAATAATCCAACTTCTCTGCGGGCTCGCCGCGATCTCCGATAACCAGGTGCCTCAACAATGAAATGAGGCGCACCCCCAACCGCTCGGCCTCCTCGGCCCCGAATATATCATGGTACTTGGCTGCCACGACGAGTCCCATTGCCGCGTCATCCAGCCAGTACCCATAGCTCCAGTTGGGCACCGCGCGGCTCGCGTGGTGAGCCAGGCCGGTGCTATCGCTCAGCCGGAGCAGGTGATCGAGCTTGGGTGTGGGGAGGTTCGCCGCGGAGATGGGTCGACTCAACGCGGTGGGAACGGGAACGATCCTTGGCGCCTTGCTGCGTGTCTCGTCGAAGAGGCCAATGTAACTGCGCGCGACCGCCTGCCAGACCATGCCGCGGCAGTGCAAGTACGCGCGCTTGCGCATCGCCGCCAGGGCCACCTCGTCGTCCAACAGGGCGTTGATCTCACGCGCCAGATCTTTGGGTTTCCCCGGGGGGACCAACTTCCCGCGGCCTTCGGCCAGCAGCTCTTCGGCGTGCCAGTAGGGGGTGGATACGACCGCCTTGCCTGCGCCCATTGCGTACGCGAGCGTGCCGCTGGTGATCTGATCGAGGTTCAAGTAGGGGGTGATATAGACATCCGTCGCACCGATATACTCGATCAGTTCGCCCAACTCGACGAACATCGGATGTAACAACACGTGTTCTTCGAGACCCAGATCTCTTACCCGTCGCTGTAAGCTCAGGCGGTAGGATTCGCCCTCCTCTCGAATGACTTCGGGATGTGTGGCGCCGAGCACGATGTAGGTCGTCCGGGGATGCCGTTCTACGATCTCGGGGAGGGCCTCGATCATGTGCTCGATTCCCTTGTTGCGAGCCAGAAGGCCGAAGGTCAACAGTACCCGGTGGCCTTCGAGACCAAACTTGTCCTTGAAATAGCTGGGATCGATGAAGGGAACGTCGTGAATGCCGTGAGGGATGTGGGCGATTTTGTCGCGATCGACGCCATAGATTTCCTCCAAGAAAGCGAACGCCCGCCGGCTCATCACCACGAGCCGGCTGGCGCGCGCGGCTATCTCCCTGAAGACCTCTTTTTGCTCTGGCTTGGGATTCTTCAAGACCGTGTGGCAAGTTACCACCAGAGGGCGGTGAAGATCGCGGAGAAGGGTGAGTACACTCGAGCCGGCCTTGCCTCCGAAGATGCCATATTCGTGCTGCAGGCTGACCACATCGACATGGCTGAAGTTCAGGAAGTCGGCGCCCCTGGAGTAGTCCCCCGGATAATCCTGCCGAATTTCGAACTTGACGCGATCCGGGTAGTCGTAACCCTCAGAAAGGTCGTTCATGGCGCAAACCATGACCGGCTGATCCGGCCCGGTCTGCGTGCTTACTGCTTCGGCCAGGTCGTGCGTGAATGTTGCTATGCCGCACTTCCGGGGCGGGTAGTTGCCCACGAAGGCGATCCCGCGAAACCTCTGGTAGTTGATACATACCTCACTCATATCAATGACTCCTTGCACGACCCGACATAGTCTTGGAGAAGTCGGGTTCTTGGCTACGGCGAGTTTCGCATGTTCTCCTAAAGATGTCCCCTGGTTTGCCACGGGGAGCTTCGCTCGAACCGATCGGCCCGCACAGCCGCATGCACTGTCGAAGACCGTGCCGCGGGTTTAGGTCGGGTGCGCCTCGTAACAGTTTGTCACCCAGGTTAGCGGAGGCCGTGCTTGCGCTCGATGGCGTCGAACCGAACTTCGAGTTTTTCCGCATCCATTTTCCGATGTACGAGTGGTCAAGGCAAGCGTTTTCATTACGTTGACAATCCGGTGAAATGTCATTAGTGATCTTGCAATGGCTAATCTCGGACGTGTCGCAACTCTTGCCGGTTTGGGTTTGTTGATCCTGTGCGGAACGGGATGCAATGCCAAGAAGGAGTCCCACCAGGTAGCTGCAACGCCCTGTCTGTTCTGGAAAACCACTACATGAAGGAGCGCTGCTTTTTGGAGGACAACCAGTTGCTCGCCAACGCAAAGAAGATCGAGCATATACCGACCTACATCATCAACGGGCGCTACGACTCGATCTGTCCACCCCGGACAGCGGTCGAGCTGGCCGGCAAATTAAAGAGAGTGAAAACCGACGAAAGTTATATTATACGTATTGAGCACGTATAGGGAGGCGGGTCATGCAGAAGAAGCTGACTATTACCGTAGCAGAAGACGTTTACGAAGGATTACACCGGGTTATTGGTCGTCCAAAGATAAGCGGCTTCATCGAAGATCTCGTAAAACCCTATGTTCTCAGAAAAAGCCTCGAGGTTGCATATCAACAGATGGCTCAGGACGAAGCTCGGGAGGGCCAGGCACTGGAATGGGCAGAGGCTACATTACGGGCACGGGCAGGAGGGGCGGAGGTTCGCTAAGTACCTGTTTTTCATGTACCTCCGTTCCCCAGATCTCTTGATCTCTTTGCTCTGATCTTACCGTCCGGTGAACTTGGGGTCGCGTTTTTCCAGGAAGGCGGCTACGCCTTCTTTTTTGTCCTGGGTGCCTCCGGCTCCGGGGGTGATGCCCAGCTTGACCTCTCCATCGTCAACGACAAGAAGCTCTACCTGGCCGCTACGAATCCCGTGAAGGAGACAAGCCAAGAGTGCGAGGCGCGCTGTTGGCCTATACCTTGCCGAAGGCGATCCGGGCACGACCAGAAAGGGCGTAGTACCGGCTCGGTCCATCGGTGCGCGCGAGGAGGATGGCTTGGGCCCTCTCCATATCGTTGAAAAGACCACTCACACGAGGCTGGGAGAGACCGAGATGGTTGACCACGTCGGTCTGCCGGAACTCGGATCCCTCGAACTCGACGAGCCGCTTGAGATGCTTCAGATTGATCTCGGACAAGGTGTCTTCAAGCTCACGCCGATACAGGGGCATGAGAGACGGAAGTGCCTGATCCCGGTCCAGAGGAGCAGTGCCCGTCGACCCCAGCGCGCGGTAACAGGTCTCATCCAGAGCAGACAGCATTCCGCGGAGGTCGCCGTGGAACAAACGGTGGAACTCCTCCACGAGTGGCCAGGAGACGGGACGCGTGACCTTCATCTTCTCGATCTTGAGGTACGCGTAGCGTCTTCTCAGTATCTCCTTGACGTCCTTGAAATTCATGGGCTCGAGCCTGAGCGGGGGAGGGAAGATGCTCCGGACCTGGGCGTGGCGTGACAACACGGAGCCGTGAAAGTCCAGGGTGGCGCCGAGTAAAACATGAAGACCCGGCACCAGGAAGTAGTCCCGGGCATCACGAAGCAAGATAGAGGCCGCGGCCGGGTCCTCCTCGAGGTTCTCGAGGTTGTTCAGGTGGACCACTATACCAGGCACACCAGCGCCCATCGCGCTGGCGACGAGCCTGGCAAGGGCATCCTGAAACTGGTTCGGGCTGAAGGCCGGAACCTGAGGCTGCGGATTCACCCCGACACCGCCTCCGGTACCCAGCACCGTCGCACTGGCTTGCCAGGCCAGACGCCGCCTCTGGGAGACAAGGGTACGGGCTTCCTCGAAGCCATCGATTTTCTTGAGCAGCTTGGGAAGCAGGGCGTTGTGCATGCTTGTCACCACAGAGCGGAGTAGCTCGACGCCGAGGTCGGTGACGGAGAGCCGATGAGGAACACGGCAGAACCCGGACGAGACCGCGTAGCCCTGGCCATCAAGGCTAGACTTGACGTACTGGATGAAGGTTGTCTTACCGGAGCCCGGCAGGCCGGCGACCACGATGCGGCTGGACCGTCCACCAATGATGCGGCTCAGAGCCTCCTCGGACTCGGCAGTGCGGCCAACGAAGAGGCTGATCGGCCAGAGGCTGGTCTCCGAGATGTCCAGGGCCTCCTGGAAAAATGGAGAACTCTTGATTCCGAGGGGATTCCAGATGTTCTTGGCCATTCATCACTCCCTGGGGGGTCCGAGGTTATATTAGTGGATCGACTTATATAAGTCAAGAAGTGTTTGCGGGTGATGAACGGCGTCGCGGGGGGGGGCATGGGGTGTCGGAGGGTCTCATACTGGTAGCACCGGCTCGCCGTTTCCCCTCCATGCTCTACTTAGTTCTCTAGTCACTCGCAAGATAAAGAGGAAAAGGAGGGACGGCGGTCCGCTACGTACCTGTTTTTCAGGGAGTTGATGTACCTCCGTCCCCCAGATCTCTTGATCTCTTTGCTCTGATCTACCGCCCGGTGAACTTGGGGTCGCGTTTTTCCAGGAAGGCGGCTACGCCTTCCTTTTTGTCCTGGGTGCCGCAGGAGAGCGTGTGCAGGTAGGACTCGTGATCCAGGCCTTGGGAGAGTGAGCCGTCGGCGTAGCGTAGGACGGCGGCTTTGGAGTATTGGATGGCCAGCCGGGGTCGCTGGGCGATGGTGTTGGCCAGCTTTTTTGCTTCTGCGAGCACCTGGTCGTGGGGGACCACCCGGTTTACCAGGCCCATGGATTTGGCTTCTTCGGCGGTTACCGGATCGCCGGTCAGGATCATCTCCAGGGCTCGGCCCATGCCCACCAGGCGGGGGAGCCGCTGGGTGCCTCCGGCTCCGGGGGTGATGCCCAGCTTGACCTCGGGCTGGCCCATTTTGGCCTTCTCCGAGGTCACGCGCATGCTGCAGGCCATGGCGATCTCCAGGCCGGTGCCCACCGCCCAGCCGTTGATGGCGGCGATGGAGGGGATCTCCAGCTGTTCGATGCGGGTGTAGACCTCCTGGCGTCTCCGGGTCTCGGTGCGGCCCCGTAGAGTGTCGCGCTGGGCCAGCTCGTTGACGTCCGCGCCGGCCACGAAGGCCTTCTCGCCGGCCCCGGTGAGGATCATGACGCGCAGGTCGGGGTTTTGCTCCACCTGGGCCAGAGCCGAGTCGATCTCCTCGACGGTCTGGTTGTTGACCGCGTTGCGTTTCTCCGGCCGGTTTATGGTGAGTACCGCTATGGGACCTTCGATATCGAGCTTGATGTTTTCGAACATGTCACTCCCCGTAGTCGTAGAAGCCCTTGCCCACCTTCTTGCCCAGGCGACCCTCTTCGATCAGCCGGTCGACGATGGGCGGATGCGCGTAGCGCGGGTCGTCCAGTACGGTGCGCAGGGTCTGCATCTTGGCGCGGTGGATGTCCAGGCCGATCATGTCGATGAGCTGCAGCGGCCCCATGGGATGGTTGGCTCCCAGCTTCATGGCCTTGTCGATGTCGGCGGGCTCGGCCACGCCGGCCTCCACCATCCAGGTGGCCTCGTTGAGTAACTGGCCCAGGGCCCGGCTGACGATCCCCGCGGGGGCTTCGCTCTTGCACACCACCGGGTCCTTGCCCAACTGCTTGCCGAACTCCTCGGCTGCCTTGAGCGTCTCTTTGGAGGTCTGCCGGCCCGGCATGATCTCGACCAGCTTCATGATCACCGGGGGGTTGAAGAAGTGCATCTGCACCACCTGCTCCGGGCGCTTGGTGGCCGCGGCCATTTTGCTGATAGAGAGCGAGGTGGTGTTGGTGCACAGGATCACCTCGGGGCGGGCCAGGCGGTCGAGCTCGGCGAAGATCTTCTTCTTGATATCCAGGTCTTCGATGGCGCTCTCGATGACGATGTCGGCGTCCTTGGCCGGCGACAGGTCCCCGGCGGTATGGATTTTCGCCAGGACCTTGTTCTTGTCGTCTTCGGTTATCTTGCCCTTCGCAACGCGCTTGGAGAGCCCTTTTTCGATCCGGGCCTTGGCCTGGTCTGAGAGCTCCTGGCTGATGTCGGTGATGGTGGCGTCCAGGCCTCGCTGGGCGCACAACTGGGCGATGCCGCCGCCCATGGTTCCCGCGCCTACGATTAGTACTTTGGAAATGGTCATTTGATACCTCCTATATTAGTGTCCATCTCGAAACGGAGCGAACACATATATAAAGCCAATGATTTCGAGGTGCACTCAAACAACGAGTACGGCAAAAAAACGTCGCCCGTCTTAGAAAAATGGGGTTTTGAAACGGGCACTAGTTAAGTCTTTCCACGACGGCGGCCACGCCGTTGCCGCCGCCGATGCACAGGCTGACGCAGCCCAGGTTTTTGTCGTGCTGCTTTAAGGCATACAGCAGGGTGGTGAGGATCTTCGATCCGGTCGCGGCCACCGGGTGGCCCAGGGCGATGGCGCCGCCGTGGATGTTGGCCTTGGAGCGGTCCAGCCCCAGCTCGCGCTCGCAGCCGATGTACTGGGCGGCGAAGGCCTCGTTCAGCTCGAACAGATCGATGTCGCCGAGCTTCAGCCCGGCCTGCTTCAAGGCTCTGGGGATGGCGATGGTCGGCGACATGCCGAAGCGCTTGGGGTCGATGCCCACGAAGGAGTAGCCACGCAAGAGCGCCATGGGTTTGAGCCCCAGGGACTCGGCCTTCTCGCGATCCATGAGGATCTGGGCCGAGGCCGCGTCGCACAGGGCGCAGGCGTTGGCGGCGGTGATGGTGCCTTCCTTGCTGAAGACCGGCCGGAGCTTTTTCAGGTTTTCGGCGCTGACGCCCTCCCGGTAGATCTCCTCGGTGTCGAACACGGTGACCTTGCCTTTGCGGCCCTTTACCTCGATGGGCAGGATTTCTTCCTTGAACTTGCCTGCCTGCACCGCCGCCTCGGTCTTGTTGTGGGACTCGGCGGCGTACTGGTCTTGCTCTTCTCTGGAGATGCCCATGTCCGCGGCCATGATGTCGGTGATCTCGCCCATCAGGCCCCCGCCCAGCGGGCAGAGGAAGCCGTCCTTGTGCATCAGGTCTAAAAGCTCGCCCTTGCCCATGCGGTATCCCCAGCGGGCCTTGGGCAGGGCGAAGGGGATCTGGTTGGCGCTCTCGGTCCCGCCCACCAGGACGCAGTCCACGTCGCCGGCCTTGATGGCCTGGGCGCCGAAGATCAGGGCCTGTATGGAGGAACCGCAGCGTACGTTGATGGACACCGCCGGGACGTCCACCGGGATGCCGCCCATGACCGACGACAGCCGGGCCGGGTTAGGCCCCACGCCGGCCTGCCAGGCGTTGCCGAAGACGGTCTGGTCGACTGTGTCCGGGGAGATGCCCGAGCGCTTGACCACTTCTTTTACCACTGCCGCGCCGAGCTCGGGGGCGGTGAGGTCCTTGATGGTTCCGCCGAACTTCCCGCCGGCCGTCCGCACGGAACCGAGTATGACGACTTCTCTCATGATCTTCTCCTTATCGATTGGCTTTTCGGAAGCCGAGTTGATCCAGTCCGATGATCATCTTCTGGATGTTCGAGGTTCCCTCGACGATTTGGTAGAGCACCGCGTCCCGGTAGTAGCGGGCCACCGGATACTCGGTGGAGTAGCCGTAGGCGCCCAGGATCTTCATGGCGGTGTGGGCACAGCGCGTCACGGTCTCGCCGGCGAAGTACTTGGCGTAGGACATCTCCAGGGTGTTGCCCAATTGGCCCTGGTCTTTCTGCCAGGCCGCGCGGTAGGTAAGCAGCCGGGCGGCTTCGATGTCCGCGGCCATGGTGGCGATCTGCTCCTGGTTCATCTGGAATTTACCCACCAGTTGGCCGAACTGCTCGCGCTCGTTGCAGTACTGCACCGCCGCGTCCAGGCAGGCCTGGGCCAGGCCCACTCCGCCGGCCGCGCAGCACAACCGGGTCTGGTTGAGCGAGCCAAAGCAGATCTTCACCCCGTCGCCCAGCTTGCCCAGCAGGGCATCGCCGGGCAACTTCACGTCCTCGAAGAAGATCTCGGAGGTTGGTGAAGAGCGCGTGCCCAGTTTGTCCAGGTCGGTGGTGGTTACCCCGTCCAAGTGCATGTCCACGATGAAGGCCGACAGGCCCTTGGAGCCCTTCTCGCGGTCGTGGTAGGCGTAAGCCAGGGCCACATCGGCGCGGGAGGCGTAGGAGATCCAGGTCTTGCTGCCGTTTAAGATGAAGCCGTCTCCGTCGGGCTTGGCGGTGGCCTTCATGGCCACCACGTCCGATCCGGCGTTGGCGTCGGTGATGGCGAAGCAGCCGATCTTCTTGGCGGAGATCAGGTCGGGGATCCACTTTTTCTTTTGCTCTTCGGTGCCGTGCCGGAGAATCGACAGGGCGGTGCCCAGGCACTGGGTGTTGAAGGCCACCCGGATCGACGAGGATCCGCGCCCCACCTCCTCGGTGATCAGGGCCTGAGCTAAAAAGCCCACGTCGATGCCTCCGTATTCCTCGGGGATCGGGCAGCCGTAGTAGCCCAGATCGCCCATCTTCTTTACCACCTCGACGGGGAAGTGGTGTTCTTCGTCCCACTTGTCGGCATGTGGGACGATTTCTTTTTCGGTGAAATCCCTGGCCGCCTGCTTCATGGCCAGCAGCTCTTCGCTCAGTCCGAATTCCATGGCTGCCTTCCTCTCCTCGTTTTCCCCCCACGATTTCAAAATATAAAACCAGCGCCGCACACTCAGCGGCATACCAAAGTGCACGGCTACGCTGCGCTTCGCCGCAAGGCCGATTCACGGGTGCCGGGTGTCTCCGGTGAAACTCGACTCAAGATCGATGAGTTTCGGCATCTCAAGCGCTCTGTAGCATCCTCCGGGTAAAACACCGTGTCAAGGGGGATTTGACAAGATGGGATGCCCGTGCAACTTTCTGCAAACGAATGTGAAAGCGAGGAGAAGGGCCATGAAGACCGCCAAGGAACGCATCGAGGAACTGCGTCAGAAAGAGGAAAAAGAGCTGCAGATGGGCGGGGAGAAGGGGATTTTGAAGCAGCACGAATCCGGGAAGCTGACCGCCCGGGAGCGCATCAACCTACTCTTCGACTCGGGAACCTTCACCGAGCAGGACTTGTTCGTCCGCCACCGCTGCACCGGCTTCGGCATGGACCAGATGGAGATTGCCGCGGACGGGGTGGTCTGTGGCCACGGGTTGGTCGATGGGCGGCGGGTGTTCGTCTATGCCCAGGATTTCACCTCTCGGGCCGGGACCATGAGCGAGATGCAGTCTAAGAAGATCTGCAAGATAATGGACTTGGCGCTGAAGACCGGCTGTCCCCTGGTGGGGCTCAACGACTCCGGCGGCGCCCGTATACAGGAGGGCGTCGATTCGTTGTCCGGTTACGGGCAGATCTTCTACCGCAACTCGTTGGCCTCGGGGGTGATTCCCCAGATTTCCGGGATTCTGGGGCCCACCGCGGGCGGGGCGGTCTACTCCCCGGCCATGACCGACTTCGTTTTCATGGTCAAGGATACCAGCTACATGTTCATCACCGGTCCCCAGGTGATAAAGACGGTCACCGGCGAGGAGGTTGGCTTCGAGGAGCTGGGCGGAGCCATGACCCACAACACCAAGAGCGGCGTGGCCCATTTCGCCACCGACGATGACGAGGATTGTATAAAGAAGATCCGCGCGTTGCTTGGCTACTTGCCCTCGAACAACCTGGAGGATCCCCCCCGGATCCAGCCGGGCGACGATCCCGCCCGTGAGTCATCGGCGCTTGACGAAATCATCCCGGACGATGTGCGCCAGAGCTACGACATGCACGACGTGATCCGGGCCATCTCCGATCAGGGGACCATGTTCGAGCCTCACGAGCTGTATGCCCGGAACATCTTGGTGGGTTTCATCCGCCTCAACGGGCAGTCCATCGGTGTCGTCGCCAACCAGCCGCAGGTCATGGCCGGCTGCCTGGACGTCAACGCCTCCGACAAGGCTACTCGCTTCATCCGTTTCTGCGATGCCTTCAATATTCCCTTGTTGACCGTAGTCGATGTGCCCGGGTACCTGCCCGGCAAGGATCAGGAGTGGAGCGGCATCATCCGCCACGGGGCCAAGCTGCTGTGGTGCTACTCCGAGGCCACCGTTCCCAAGGTCACCCTGATTACCCGCAAGTCCTACGGCGGATCCTATTTGGCCATGTGCTCCTCCGATCTGGGCGCCGATGTGGTGCTGGCCTGGCCCACCGCCGAGATCGCCGTAATGGGCTCCGAGGGCGCCGCGCGGATCATCTTCCGCAAGGAGGTCAAGGCGGCCGACGATCCCGAGGGAAAGTTCCGGGAGAAGGTCCAGGAGTACGAGGACCTCTTCTACACTCCCTACCTGGCCGCGGCCCGCGCTTACATCTCCTCGGTCATCCGCCCGCGGGAATCCCGCCCCCGCCTTATCGAGGCCTTCGACATGCTCAAGAACAAGCGCGAGATCCGCCCGGCCCGCAAGCACGGCAACATCCCCATGTGATTGATTGATGGCTCGTCGGCGCGAACCTTCGCCTTTTGGGTAAAGTCGAAGACGAAGAGGCCTGGCGCCGGCTCCTGGTTTGTCTCTACCACGGCATGCTGGGCAAGCTGGTCATCGAAAACGGAGCCACGTCTCCCTAAGGCCTATGGTGGCGGGGGAAGGGTGGGGTTCTTCATCACAGTCAGGAAGGCCCGCAGGCGGTCATGGTCGCCTGCGCGGAACCAGACGAAATGACCGCCGTGGCGGTGGCCTTTGCGGCCCTGCTCGGTCCAGACCACCCGGGCGCGGGTGCGGACGTGGTCGTCCTTGCGGGAGCGGGAGACATAGATCCACAAGCCCACCTCGTCTCCCACCTTTACCTCCTGGGGGATCTCGAAACAGACTCCGTCTTCGGAGAGGTTGTTGGTCCAGGACTGGCAGCTCTCCTCGGCCTGGATTTCCACCTTCAACCTCACCTTGTGGCGGACGAACTTGCGATGGTAAGGGTGAAGTCTTTTTTCTTCGAGTTTCGGCATAAAAACCCCCACTTTCACACTTCGATGCCCTACGCTTTTTCCAAGACTTCGCTTGAAAAAAGTGTTGGCTTAACCGACATGGGTACTCGCTGCCATCACCAACCTATCTTACAACATGTTGTCGCGTTTTCATCAACAAGTGCCTACGCTAACCGTCCGGCCGCCAAGCGTTCGTTGACAGGCTTCGGAGAGGATATTAGACTTGGGTCCATGCGACGAGTCATTTTATCGGTCATGGTGTTGGTGTGGATGTCTCCGGCGTTGTTTGCAGAGGAGCAGCCCCGGGTTGCCGTCCTGACGCTGCCCAGCGCCACGGTGGTGCCTGGGGATCTGCTGGTGACTCAGGATGCCTTGATCACGCAGGCATACTCCCACAGCGGTCCGGTATTGCCCTGGCAGCTCATCGCCTTCTCGCCTCCGCGGAGATTCCGAACGGACAGCGAAGTGATGAACGAGGTGGGGCGCATGGTGGAGGAGGGGAAGCAGGCTTACCGGTACCTCAAGCTTCCGGACGCCCAGATGATCTTCCGAGTGGCGGCGGGCATGCTGCAGCGGACTCCGCCGGCCCGGTGCGATCCCAAGGTGATCGCCGACCTGTACTTTTACTGGGCCCGGGCCGCGCTGGATTCGGGTGACGACACGACCGCCCAGAAGCTGCTGGTACAGGTGAACCGGTTCGATCCGAAGGCCGGGCCGGATCCGGCCATCATGCCGCCCAACCTGGTGGCCACCTACGACATCGCCCTCGACGGTCTAGGCAAGCAGGCCGCGGTGCGGGTGCCGGTCGAAATCGGTCCGGGGCGGGGGAGCCTGGTGGTCGACTGCGCGAACAAGACCACGCCCGCCACGTTGGAAGGCCGGGCCGGGGAGGAGTTCTGGCTGGCGGCGCAGATCGAAGGGGGGACCTTCCGCGGTCGCTTCACCTTCCATGACGGGCCCCGCCGGAAGATCGTGGTTTTCAGCGGCCGGCCGGGCGACGACGCGCGGATCGGCGATCATATGGGAGCTATCCAGAAGGCCAACGTCACCCTGTCGATTCTGAAGACCAAGAACGCCGATCTCGATGGCCTGGCATCCATCCTGGACGTCGATGTTCTCCTGCTGGGAGGGATCCTCACGACCACCGAGGGGAAGGCGCTCTACCTGGCGTCCTACGTTCCCGGTTACGGGACAACCGCGGATCCGTTCGTGGTTCCGCTCTCGACCGACGGCACCCCGGATCCGGACAGGCTGGCGGCCGCGTTTGCCGAAATGGTCAAGATGCTGAAGAGCCCCACGCTTCTTTCGGCGGTCGCCGAAAAGAAGAAGCGCGATCAGCCACCGCCCATAGAGGATAGCGTCGCTTCCCTGCGGGAGCCCGATGACCACGGCGACTCGCCGCCCTTCTACCAGACCTGGTGGTTCTGGACCGCCACCGGCGCCGTGGTAGCCGGCGCGGTGGTCACCGCCGTGTTGTTGGGCGCCTCGGGCGGTGGTGACGGGCCCTCCGGAAACGTAATCCTGTCGATCAATCCGCCCTAGGCGACTCCAATACGCCATCGGCCTTGACGTTTCTGCCGTATAGCGCTTATATTTCAATCATGTGGAAAATTACGATAGGGTTTCTCCTGTTGTTTTCGATGGCCGCGTGTGGAGACTGCGGCGGTACCAACGGTGGTGACGGCGACGGCGGGATCGATGGCTTTGCCGGTCCCGACGCCGGCACTTGTGTCGGCGGGACGCTTTGTGGCCGACCCGCCGAGTGTTGCCCGGCCGGCAACGAGTGCATCGATGGCCGGTGTCTCCCCGAATGTCCGTCCGGAGTTCGCTGCGGCGCGGGCCTCGACGTCTGTTGCACCGCCGGCGATGTTTGCCTGGCCCTCGAGTGCGAGACCCCCGGCGATTCTTGCGTCGACTCCTACGACTGCGAGCCCGGCGAGTTTTGCGAGCCCACCCTCGGCCAGTGCTTGCCCCAGCCCGATCCCCTCACCTGCGAGCACGTGCCGACCTTCACAGACCTCAGTGTCGTCGTCGAGTGGAAGTTCGACGGCGAGCAGATTATCTCGATTCCGGTGGTTGCCGACATCGACGATGACAGCGTGCCGGAAGTCGTCGTCAATCTCACCCAGATGGGCGGCGGCAGCTGGCCAGGCGGCAACATTGCGGTGCTCGACGGCCAGACCGGGGTCGAGGCCTTTCGCATCCCTCACAACCCAACCGGCGATGAGTACGGTTCGCACGGGCGGTCCACGATCGCCGTCGGCGACGTCAGCGGCGATGGGATTCCCGATATCGTCTACGCGACGCGGGTGGTGAGCGGATCGCGGAGCCTGATAGTCGCGGTCGATTCGAGCGGCACCCTGCTCTGGAAGTCACATGCCTCCGACAACTCCGACTACCTCTTTACCGTCGAAAACGCCGCGATCACCCTGGCCAACTTCGACAGCGACGATCAGACCGAGGTGGTGATCGGCGCTACCCTGATTGACCATGACGGCTTGGTGGTCTGGGACCAGGGTGGCGGCGGCGGTGGTAGTACCTACGGCACCAACGCCGGCTACACCGGCGGGATTTCTGTGGTTGCCGATCTCGACGCCGACGACATCCCCGAGATCGTCTCGGGCCGCGACGCCTGGAAGGTCGACTGGCAACCCGGTCCGACGGTCAGCGTGAACAATTACTGGACCTACGCCGGCAACGACGGCTATCCCGCCATCGCCGACCTCGATGGCGATGGCACCCCCGAGGTGATCCTGGTGGCCAGTACCCGGGTGATCGCTCTAAACGGTCAGACCGGCCAGCTCTGGTGTGGAGTCGATCCCACCGATGTTGCCTGTCTGGCGACGCCCTCGCTGCGTACCCAGCCGATCGCGATTCCCGGCGGTGCCGCCTCCAACCGCGGTGGCCCGCCGACCATCGCCGACTTCGACGCCGATGCCCGCCCCGAGGTCGGCGTTGCCGGCGGCTGGGCCTACTCGGTATACGACTTCAATCGTGCCGGCGAAGACATCGTCCAGCCGGACGGTGACCCGCCGCCGGTGGCCGGTGCCATCTTCGTCAGGTGGTCCGAGACCACCCAGGATTTCTCGTCCAATGCGACCGGCTCGTCGGTCTTCGACTTTCAGGGTGACGGCGCCGCCGAGGTGGTCTACGCCGACGAGTGCTATATGCGGGTCTACTCGGGGACCGACGGCTACGTCCAGTTGCAACTCCCCAACTCGAGCGCCACCATTCATGAGTATCCCCTGGTTGTCGACGTCGACGCCGACGGCAACTCCGAGATTCTCATCGTGGCTACCGCCAAGGGCGATTGTCCCGACTCCGACCGCCACGGCCTATACGTCTACGGCGACGCCAATGACGAGTGGGTGCCGACCCGCCGGGTCTGGACACAGCACACCTATCACGTGACCAACTCGACCTCGATTGGCAACGTGCCGGTCTCCGAGAGCGACAACTGGCTTATGCCCGGCCTCAACAACTACCGCCAGAACGTTCAGGGCGACGGCGTCTTCAACGCTCCCGACCTGACCGTCGGCCTTTCGGTCGGCGTCGACAAATGCGCCGGTGGCCAGATGGATCTGCTCGCTCGGGTCTCCAACCTCGGCGCCCTGGGTGTGCCGCCCGGGGTCGCGGTGACCTTCTACGCGGGCAGCGACGCCGGGGGCACACTGCTGGGCAGCGACTTCACCCCGGTGCCGTTGCTCCCGGGCCAGTCGACCGTCGTCAGTCTCACTATCACGGCGCCGGTCAACGAGACCGACTATTTCGTGGTCATTGACGGCAGTGGCGTGGTTACCGTGCCCGAGTGTGACGACGCCAACAACACCGACCTGATCACCGAGGCCGGCTGCATCATCGACTAGAACTACTTTATTTTGGATGTTCGTCCAAATCCTTCATAAAGTGATGGGGTCAAGAGAGGAGGGTGTTCATGCCTGCGATTCTTGTGATCTTCTTCCTGCCGCGGGTGGACGCCGGGGCCGCGGTCCTGCTGGCACTCGTCGTCTACAGCCGTATCGGGGTCATGCTCGCGATCATGGGCTTTGCCATCGCCGCGG
>JAUXGL010000058.1 GCA_030622135.1 Deltaproteobacteria bacterium | reverse complement strand
TATCGGACGAGCAGATGAGCCAACTCCGCATCAAAGGCCACGCTACGCTGCCGAAGTGGAACTACACGATCCGGCCCTCATAGAATGGGAAGTTATTTTTACGCGGACCCTAAGATGCCCCAAGCCCGGCCCATAGAGGTTAGGACCCATCATTCCTCAGTGAGCCGGTTTTTCCGCGAAGAGGCAGAATCTCTAATAAAGCAACGGTCCGAGACCGGCATCGATGCCATTATCAGCACGTCCACACTCGAGTTGGGCATTGACATCGGAGAACTCGACCAAGTGGTTCAGATAGACGCCCTCGTAAGCCCATCCGCATTTCTACAGCGTGTCGGAAGAACCGGCCGTCGACCAGGCCACCCTCAGATATTTAAAGGGCTATGCCTGAGGCGCGATGACCTCCCTCTTGTAACCGCGACGGTGGAGCTTGGTCTCGCAGGCCGGTCAGAGGCTCTGAGGTTTCCACAGCGTGCCTTCCACATTCTCGCCCACCAGATCATGTGCCTGTCACTCCAACAAAATGGGATAACGGCTGACAAGTCATGGGAGATCCTACGTGGAGCATGGTGCTTTTCACTAATAGAGGAAACCGAGGTAGCGGAACTCGTTCGTCACATGATCGACGAAGATTACCTTAGAACCGACGGCAATCTTCTACTCATCGGCGAGAAAGGAGAGCACAGGTTCTTGCGGGCAAATTGGAGGAGACTATTCGCCGTTTTCGATTCGGCGCCTTTGTACGATGTATACAGTGGCAAGGAACAGGTCGGAACCCTAGACGTTGGATTCGTGGAGGTTCTTGAAACACCATTCAACTTTGTGCTCGCAGGCAAGCTCTGGACCGCCAAGTCCGTGGATACCAAGGCTAAAATCGTACGCGCAATCCCTGCAAAAATAGCAACCGCTCCCAAGTGGTCGAGCTTCGGCGGAATGGATGTGCCTTTCGAGACAGCCCAAAAGGCAGGATCACTGCTGACAGGAGACCAAGTTCCAGAGTTCCTTGACGACGAGGCCTTGCGAATCTTTCGTGAGCAGCAAATACGGACTGCAAATCTGGGGTGGTCCCCTGGCACAGTAATTCTTATCACCGTGCCAGGCAAAATATTAATTGTTACTTTCGCTGGAGACCGCATAAACCGCACTCTGTCACGCTTAGTACAGGCGAGAGAAATTAGCCGTGCAACATCAGACTATCAATCCATTACTGTTGACATACGGGACCACGATACTTATGAGTTAGCTAGAAGCCTGGAAGTACTCCTTCACCAATTGAGAGAAAGAGGTGATCCTGGAGATATTGTAGATGAAATATCAAACATACTGCCTCGGTTTCGATTTTCTCCCTTCGCAGAGTGCCTGCCCGACAACCTTTACATCGCCGCTATTGTAGAGGAGCACCTGGACTGCGAGGGTTTAGTTGAATTTTTGCGTAAAAACCAGCTACATCTAGAAAAACTGGGTTACATCGATCCGGGGCAGCCCTAACGCGTTGTCACGATTTTGAGGATCTTGCTGGTGTCAGCGTCAATCTCCACCTTGCTCATCGGTTGGTCGAGCGGCTTCTCGTAAGGTGACCGTATAAACCCCTTCGCAAAACGACACCATGACGCTCCGGTCTTCGTAGGAAAGACCCCGCTCCCTCAGGAGCAACTCCGCCACACGAATGGCCACGGAAGTCGAATAGATCGGCTCTCCCCGGTCCTTTGAACTGCTCACCTCCGTCTCGACGCGCTGGACGGCGGTGCCCGGCTTTTCCCCGGGAGCGGCGCAGCCGCCCAGGACTCCCAACAGCAGCAAGCAGCGGAGAAACGATCTCGAGACCGTCACCACACGCGCCGATTGCGTTGCCCCGCGGACGCGGGATTTTGAGGTTCCTGACATAAATGTCAGGGGATCCCATGATCGGCCTGTCCGGAGCGATCACGATACGTTGGTGACAGTACGGAAAATCGACAGGTTTTCAAGGCATTGAAAGTCCAGGGACCCGTGGATGGATCTTGGCACCGTTTTTGCGAAACGCAGGGGGTGTTTGCAGAGTCCGCTCATGATCTTTTTATCAGGGAGGCAACTGATGAAAATGGTGGCAATGTTAGCTTGCAGCATACTGGTTTTCGTGGTGGCACCTTGTCCGGCCGGGGCCGACGGCATGGTTTTCAGGACCGTGGGGGCGCAGGTGGATGTGCAGGCCACCAGGCAGAGAGCGGTGATGTGGCACAGGGGCGCGGAATGGGAGATTCACATCCAGCCCGTTTTCGATCGGCAACACGGCCGGGCTGCCTGGGTGGTACCGTTCCCGGTTCAACCCGACGTCCAACCCGGCGAGATCGAGCTTTTCGAGCAGATCGAGCTGTTGACGTCCCCGATGTTCGTGAAGCTTCGATCCGAATCCAGTTCCGGGTTTTTCAGTTGCGGCCGGATGGCGAGCGATTCCGCGGTTGCCACGGGAGGAGATGCCTACGTCAAGGTGTGGGATCGGGGCGTGGTGGGCGAACTGGACTACGTGGTCCTGTCCGCGGAGACGGGGGACCGGCTGGTCGACTGGTTGAGCGCCGAGGGATTCGAAGTGCCGGACGGTGCCGGACGGCTGCTTTCCGATTTCGAGATCGAGGGTGTGTTCTTCTTTGCTGCTCGCCTCTCGACCGCGGCCGACCCGGAGAAACCCCTCGCGCCGGTCAGGTTCTTGCTGCCCGGCATGGATCCGCCCGCCTACCCGCTTCGTCTGACCAGCCTGGGGGTTCCCCCGGGAGACAGCCTGGATCTGACCGTCTGGGTGATCTTTCAGGAGGCCCAAGCGTACTGGCCCGACTCCCATTCCTGCATGCAGTTTGGATATCGAAGACCGCGCAGTCGTCAGGAGTTCGATGAGGCCCTGGACGAACTGTTTACCGGACAGCCGGACGGCCTGGTGGTGCTCCATAGCCAGCGGCTCGCCCAAAACGGCATGATGAACCGTCAGATCTGCAGATACTACGGTGCCTGTGTTTCCTTCTCCCAGATTGGTCTCGAGGCGCCCGAGTCATGGTGCCGCGAAATCGACGAGATCAATTTCGACGGAAGCCGAGTTCTTCGGCTCCAGGCGCGCCTTTTCGCCGAGGGGATGGCCGAGGATCTCGTCCTCTCCCCGGTCCCCAGCCATGAGATTGCGGATGTCTCCAACGTCTACGTCGTCTATGACGGCGATCTGGCCAACGCCGGCCTGATGGGGCTCGTCGCGGCGGGGTTCATGCTCTCCATGCGCAGGCGTCGCCGCAGATAAGCAGAGAAACCGGGCTATATCGATCCGGGGCGGCCCTGATCTCGAGACCGTCACATCACGCGCCGACTACGTTGCCTCGCTCCCGCGGCATCACGTTGCGGGTGTCTACCACCAGATCCGCGCATGCCGCCACCAGGTCGTAGTCTACGTTGCTGTGATCGGTAACCACCAGGACGCAATCCACTTCCTTTAACAACTCGGGGCTCAGGGGCGAGGATTTCAAGTCGAAGGTGAACTTCCGGGTTGGGGGAAGCTCGGGGACCAGGGGATCGTGATAAAGAACCTGCGCACCCGCCGCGGTCAGCAAGTCGATGATTGTCAGGGCCGGGCTTTCGCGCATATCGTCCACGTCGCGCTTGTAGGCCACGCCCAACACCAGCACCTTGGCTCTCCGGAGGCTCTTGTCGCGGGCGTTCAGCGCCTCCCGCGCTCGGGCAACCACGTGCGCGGGCATGGATGTGTTGATTTCACCGGCCAGCTCGACGAACCGGGTGGACATGTTCACCTGACGGGCCTTCCAGGCGAGATAGAACGGGTCGATGGGGATGCAATGCCCACCCAGCCCCGGTCCCGGCCAGAAGGCCTGGAAGCCGAACGGCTTGGTCTCGGCGGCGGCGATGACTTCCCAGACGTCCAGGCCCAGTTGCTGACACAGCAGCTTTAGCTCGTTTACCAGGGCGATGTTCACGGCCCGGTACACGTTCTCGAAGAGCTTGGCCAACTCGGCCACCCGGGTGGAGCTGACCGGGACCACTTTCTCCACGATGGCGCCGTACAGGGCGCAGCCGGCTTCCTGGCAAGCCGGGGTGTAGCCGCCGACGATCTTGGGGATGTTGTGCGTGGAGTAAACCGGGTTTCCCGGGTCTTCGCGCTCCGGGCTGTAGACTAAGAAGAAATCCTCGCCCGCCGTCAGTCCGGAACCTTCCTGCAGAACCTCCCGCACCAGCTCGTCGGTGGTGCCCGGATAGGTAGTGCTCTCCAGAACCACCAGCTGGCCGCGCCGCAAGTTCTCAGAAAGCGTGCGGGCGGTGTCTCGCACGAAGCTCACGTTCGGTTCCCGGTTGGCGGTTAGGGGAGTGGGAACGCATATAAACAACGCATCACACTCGCCGGTTCTGGCAAAATCCGTGCAGGCGGTCAACCGACCCGCTTTCACGTGGGGCTCGAACGTATCCACCGGGATGTGCTTGAGATAGCTTCGGCCGCTCAAAAGCCACTCGGGCTTTTGGGGATCGACGTCGAAGCCGATGACCCCAAAGCCCTTGTCGGCGAAGGCGATTGCCAGCGGCAGGCCGACGTAACCGAGACCCACGACGCCGACTACGGTCTTGCGCTCGTCGACTTTATTCAAGAACTCCCGGAGCATTATTTACTTTCGCCTGCGACGATCGGTGCGCCGCTGAATCATGTCGACGATCATTGTTATGGCCTTCTGGTTCGAACGGCTGGCCGGTACAATGATGTCCGCATACTGCTTGCTGGGTTCGACAAACATCTCGTGCATGGGTCTTACGGTTTCCTGGTACTGATAGACCGCATTCTCGAACGAGCGCCCCCGTTCGGACAGGTCCCGCTGGAGCCTGCGCAGCACCCGGAGATCGCTCTCGGTTTGCACGAAGATCTTAAGGTCGAACAGCTCGCGAAGCTTCTCGTTGGCGAAAAGCAGGATGCCTTCCACGATGATCACCGGGGTAGGCGTTATGGGCGCTCCCGCCTTCAGGCGGGAGTGAGTGACAAAATTGTACCGCGGGGGCTTGATTGCCCGACCCCGCTTCAGTTGTCGGAGGTGGCGGATGAGCAGATCGGTTTCCAGGGCGTCCGGGTGATCGTAGTTGATATCTACCCGCTCCCGGGGCGGCACCTCGGAGCGGTCGTGGTAATACCAGTCGTGCTGGATCACGCTGACCAGCTTACGCTTCAAGGCGGTAAGAATGTTGTTCATCAGGGTGGTCTTGCCGGAGCCGGTGCCTCCGGCAACGCCTATCAAGAAAGAGCCCATGGTAAACCTACTGTGCCAATACCACTGCGGTTACGGTTCCACCAACCAGAAACACTCCCACCGCGGTCCAGAGCCACCAGCGCCCGTACCAGGGAGTAGATAACTTCTCGGGGGTCTCCTCATCCCAAAACCGAATGGATGGTACGCTTCAGATTGTATCGGGGACGATATCCCAGGACCTCCTTCGCCCGGGTTCCGTCCACCATGCATTGGAACCGCAGATGGGGAAGCTCACCGGGCGGAAACTTGGACAACCCCCAGCGCCACAGCCGCGTGGCCAGGGGCTTGGCCAATGGATGCGGAATGGGCACGGGAGTCTTGCCGAGTTCCTTGAGCAAAATCGAGAGGGGAACCTCACCGGGCCCGACGATATTAAAAACGCCGCGCATACCCGGTTCTAAGCTGAGCAAGATGGCCTGGATGAGGTCGTTTTCGTGCACGAGTTGAAGCATGGGATCGAAGCCCAAAAGCATGGGAGGCTTGCGCATCCTCAGGTAATTACAAGGGGCGTTGCGCACGTTCGGACCCACTACGTGAACCGGACGCAGGATGACCGTCTCGACCGCGGGGTATTTCCAGAAGAAGCTCTGGGCGAACATGTCCCATTCGATCAGCGCTCGCATCTCCGGGTAATCCTTGGCGCCGAGCAGGGGAGTGTCCTCGGACAGAAAGTTGGAATTGGTCGGTCCGGGGCCATACATATACGCGGTGGAAAGGAGCACCACCTTGGGAACCGAGTAGCGCTGGCAATACTCGAGCAGCTTGACGGCGCCGAGCACGTTCCACTCGCGGTTGTTCGGTCGTCCCGGGGTGGGGTGGTGGACCAGTCCCAGGTGGACCAGCGCACGGATGTCCCGGCGACGGAAGATATCCTCCGCCCGACTGCGCCGCGCGTCCACTTGATAATGGGTCACATCCTTGGGCTTTTCCTCGAAGGGACGTTGGTCGATGCCGATGATGGGATGTTCGCCGTGCAGGGTGCGGGTAAGCAGCCTTCCCAGGTTTCCCGAGATGCCGGCAATCGCGATGGGCTCGCCGCCTCTTTTGCGCGATCTACCAGAAGACATGCTTCCTCGCCTCCAGGCCGTCCCGGATCATGCGCTGCAGGGTCCGGCGCACTTGCTTGACCTTCTCGGCTACCACCGAATCCTCGTCGTCGGGATCCCCAAGGAAGTGCAGGGGCTTTCCGAAGTGAAGCCGGTACTTGACGGGGAGTGGCAGGAGGCCCAACGGGCCGAGCCAAGGAAAGGTGGGGGTGATGGGAAAGGCCGGTATTCCCAGCGCCTTGGCCAAGGGCTTGAAGCTGTAAAACGAGGGCACCTGCTCCTCCGCGCCGACGACCGCTACCGGCACCACCGGCGCCCCGGTTCTCAAGGCCAGGCGCATGAAGCCCAACCCGAACTCTTCCAATTGATAGCGCTTGGCGAAGTTCTTGGAAACTCCTCGCACTCCCTCGGGGAATGCCAGGATGGCTGCGTCCCGTTCCAGCAACCGCTGGCAGTTTTCGCGAGTGCCCACAATCTGTCCGACCCGGGGGAAAAACCAGCTCAACACGGGCAAGGTGGGAACCCAGGTTTCTACCATGCTGCGAACCATCCGGGGCGGCTCGGCATCCACGATCATGGCGACGCAGATCATGGCCCCGTCAAGGGGGATTTGCCCGGAATGGTTGGCAATCAGCAGGACCCGGCCGGCCGGGACGTTTGAAAGCCCCACGGATTCCACCCGGAAGTACTTGCGGTAGAGAAACAGGGCAAAGGGAATGCCGTACTTGACAAACTTGGGATCGAACCCGAAAGGGTCCACTCCGAACTCGTTCAGCCGCGGGTCCAGCCGTCTGATTTTCTCAGACACCTCCTCGTCGGTCATGCTCTCAATGGCCCCGAGGAGGCGGTCCTTGACCTTGCCCAGCATATATATGTCCCTCCAACCGTACCGAGAGCGTAGCTTATACCACACATAGAGGAAACCTGGAACGGGGTTAATGTGGGTCTTCGACGTGGTAAACCGCGCGCAGCAGCCGAGGGCGGGGGCAGATGAAGTCCACCGCGAAGCCCTTGAGGGTTCCCGGTCCATGCCGAACCACCTCGCCGACGAGGCGATAGCCCTCCAGGGGCATTTCGGAGAACTCCACCCGGACGCGGCTTCCGATGGGCGGCGGGATGGAGGTAACGAAATAGGCTCCGGTTAAAGAGATGTTTCTCAGGACGCAAACACCTCGAGTGCCCGGAAAGGTGTTGCAAGCCAGTGGATCCACATTGTAGCGCTGAAACGATCGGCGTTCGTCGGGTGCCTGCATATCGCCTCCCCGGGTAGGCAACCCAGCCGCGAACATACTCCGGCTGTGCACAATGTGTCAAATTGATGCCGCTTTAGTATTTGCCTGTAACTATCGGGAGATTAAGAGAGCCGCGGCTTTTTGGAGAGGCATGGGCCGGTGGGTTTGTTGCAGGGTTCGGATAAATGTGGAAATGGCCTCGGCCTTTTTAACCCAGGGGATTTTGAGATCTCGCTGGACGCCCAGGGCCGGGTCTAGCCGATCCGTGCCCAGATCCAAGAGATCCACTCCGTGCAGTTCCAGGTTGACGAACCCCGATCGGGCCGCCAGGGCGGCCAGGTAGGGCACGAATTGGGACCCGACGGCGGCCAGCACGGACCCGATCAGGGGAACACCCATTACCGAAGAGATGGGCAACTCCAGAAGGGATCCCAGCCCCCGCTTCCACGGGCGGGACAGATCGGGACGGTAGGGTTGTCGCGGGCCAAACGCCTCCCGGGGATCGCCGATGATCGCCCGGGTGGGCCTGCGCAGAAGTCCCAGTAAGGACACGGCCGCTGCCTTGATCCCCTGGTAAGCCGGGCTGGGAAGCACAGAGCTGTCGTAGATCGCTTTGGCTTGTACGGCTTTTTCAAGCATACAAGACCCCAATAGATACCCGGGAGCCCGGAATCCCCTGGGGCTGACCCCGCAGGCCTTTTCGATGGCGGTGGCGCCTCTGGCGACCTCGTCCTCGATGACTTCTTCTGTCTCTCGCGAAAGATCGTAGCGGTGCGAGAACGTGTGGTTGGCTACTTCGTGACCTTGCGCATGCGCTTGTGCGACCGCCGCGATCGCGGCGGGGTCATCCAGCGCCCGGCCGACCACGAACAGAGTGCCCTGGAACCCAAGCTCCCGCGCCAGTGCGCAAAACCGCTCTGTCGCCACGGGGGTAACCGGATCGGCGGCTTCATGGTCCGCCGGCGGCCCCAGTCCATAGATTTCGCGGTAGCACCAGAGGGGATCCAGGTCGATGGAAACCGAGAGGATCATTTCTGGTCGCGATCCTGCACCCGGAGGATCCAGGCCAGGCGCCCCAGGTTGTAGATCGCCCGGGGAATCCTGCGGACCAGGTTGATGGTCGGACGCCGCTTTTCCCTTATCGTCAGCGGAAGTTCCACGATTCGCCGGTTGGCCCGCTCGGCTCGTATGACCAGCTCCGAGGCGAACAGGTTTCCTTCCAGCTTGCACGAGCTCACCACATCCAGCAACGGCTCGCGGGCAAAGGCTTTGAGGCCGTGGGTGTCGGTGCCCCTAAATCCCGCGCCGATCTTCAGCAGCCCGGAAAACACACGGGAGGCGAGGTTCCGGACCCAGGGACGGAGGTCTTGGGCTCCAGGAGCCAGCTTCGATCCCACCACCATTTCCGCCTTTTCCTCGCGAAGCAAGCCCATCGAGGATCGGTAAAAATCGGTGTCGCAGAGATCGATCTCGTCGCAGACGACGAATTTTCCCTGGGCCTCCAGGATTCCCTCCTTGAGCGCTCGTCCGTAGTTCGGCTCTTCAACGTGCAGGTAATCGACCACTTCGTAACGCTGCTGCAGATCCCGCACCACCGCCAGGGTGTCGTCGGTGCTTCCGTTCTCGGCCAGGATCAACTCGAAGCTGTCGCTGATCCACGGCAGTTTTTCCAGCAGGCCCACCACCGAGTCGAATACGATGGCCTCTTCGTTGTGGATGGGAATGACTACACTCAACTCGACAGCCATGCGGAAAATCTAGCACAGATTGAAGCGAAGACAAAAAATACGCCCGGTTCACCCCCAAGGCGGAAACCCACGTCATCATTATTCACGGCCGGATTCTCAAGACCGTCGAAAAAAGCGTCGCCGCGCGCAGTCATGGCCACGCCGGGGCCCACTGTCGAGTCGGAGTAAAAGCTGGATCTAAAAAGAGTTGTGAGTGTACCATTAAAGGGGTAAGAAAAGGGGTGCTAATTGGACTTCCGGAACGTGGAGAGAAGGGCCCATGCTCGGGTTGGCGCGTCGATTGTCGTAAGAATCGCAAACGCCGATGGGACTTTCGATGCTTGAGAACATCAGCAAGGGCGGGGTGTATCTGGAGACGGATGAAAACTTCCAGATTCAGGATCGCATTGAGGTGATCCTGGTCCATTCTCAAACCGATGAGCAGGTCGAAGTCGTCGGAGAAGTGATTCACAAGAGAGAGTCCCTGGATATCAAGACCAACGTCATTCACCGGGGAGTGGGTCTGAGATTTATTGAACTGTACGACGACAAGAATGCAGCGATAAAAAGATTCATAAAGTCCATGGTGGACAGCCTGCCGGTTTGAAAGGCTCGGCACAAACAGCCCCGGTACCGTCGCTTCGAGATCGAGCACGCGGTGCCCGCTACCACGGGGATGGGTTTATGAACAACCAGCGACTATGGTTTCCAATCGCGGTCTTCTTGATCGCATCCTGCGGCCGGGAGTTTTCCGCGCCGCCGCCCGCGCCCCAGATCGAATCGCTCACTCCCGCCGAGGGATTCATGGGTGATTTGGCGATCATCTCGGGCGCCAACTTCGCTAAAGATGCGGAGGACAACCTGGTGTTCTTCGGCACCGAGAGCGCCCGCATCCAGTCCGGTTCGGAATCCGAGCTGGTCGTCGAGGTACCCGCGCTGGACGCCGGGGAGTCGGTTCACGTGAAGGTATCCACCACCCTCGGCCAGGGCACCTCGCCCGATCCCTTCTTGTACCAGGGGCCGGGCCATCCGGTCGCGGAGAAGCTCGACCACGAGATTCACATAGAGTGGGCTCCCCTGGCGGTAACCCCGGTCATGTCCCTGGATAAACTGGATCACGACCCCGGCGTGGTCGTGGCCAACTACACCGGCCGGACGGTCAGCCTGGTGGGTACCCGGAGCGGGGTCCACGTGGATTTCGGCGTCCAGAACACCCCGATTTCCGTTGCCCTGGCCGTCCACCAGGGGGCCTACCTCGCCTACCTGACCACCGTGGAGGTGACGCCGGGTGAAGACACCCTGGTGGATACGCACCTGCAGGTCATTTCCATCACCGCCACCCCGGATAAATCTTTTCCCGTATTTACACCCGATAGTTTCGACGCGCTGCCGTCGCTCGATGGCAAACGCTTTCAGCCCTTCCGGGTCTGGTCCTACTGCCGGGACATCAATGCCGACGGCCTGTGTTTATCGACCGGCATCGTGGTCAGCGACATGTTCCGCCCGGCCCTGCTCTTCCTGGACGTCGGGCAGAATCAACCCTCGGGAATCCGGGAACTGGGTAAAAACGGCTGCCCGGCGCCTGAGCGGACGGTCCACTTCTCCGATCTCAGGTACGATCGCCAGAACGACCGCTTTCTCGCGACCCTGCAAAACAGCCCGGAAATATGGAGCGTGCCGGCAACCGGGACGGACTGTCCCCAGCGCCTCTGGCCCCCCGAAGAGCCCGGCAGCGATCCCGCCGAGTGGAGCCGCCGGTTTGACTCGCTGGTCCTCAACCGAAACAGTACCAGCGGCAGAGCCTTCCTCTACGCCGCCGATATCGGGACCAACACGCTGGTAGAGTTCGAGTTTGCGGACGACGTCGGCAATCCCGATGCCGATATCCTGACCCAGGGACGCAGCACGCCGCTCTGGAACGGACCCTACGCCATGGCGGTTGCCCGGGTCACCGCAGACCATGCCCGGCTGTACGTCGCCTGCGGGAACGGCATCATCGCGTTCGATCCCGATACGAATCAGGACTACGACGTGACCGGACCGCTTCCCGTGGCGGTAACCATCCCCTTGCCTGCTTGCCGGGGTGGACCGCAGTCCCTGGGTCTCATCGGGTATGTGCAGACCGCTGCCAGCCCGTTCAGGCCGGACGAGATCGTGTTTACCGACACCGTGCGGGATGTCGTGCGCATCTTTCCGGCGGGCGCCGAGTGGACCGAGGCCTGGGATATCCCCCTGGGCGTGACCGCGCCCCAGGTAGCCACCTCCCGGTTCTCCGACACCCTCTATCTGGCCGATCCCATGGCCAACGTGATCCGTCTCATCGATCGCAACAGCGGCATCCAGACGGACCAGTTCCCCATATTTGACGAGCCGGCCTTCGGATCCGTCGATGTCGCCTGCCTGGATGCGGGCGGGGCGGACATCCTGCTGGTGCCCCTGCCGGTCAACCTGATCGATGCCGAGCAATCGCGGACACCGTTCGACCGGATCGTGGTTCGGAGGGCCGGACAGGCGGAAGACATCCAGCGCTGGATCGAATCCGGATACGACTACACCGGCGACACGGGAGTGCACACCGAGAATCTCCTGCAGGAGGATGTTTTTCACGAGATGCTGCCCGCGCAAAAAACTCGGGCCCTGTACCTGGTGCGCTATGGAAGCAAAAAGGGCCCCGGCCGGCTGTGGGCGCTCGAGTTCAACCAGGACTCTCCCCTGGTCGATAGCATCATCCTGGGCGAGGACGACAGGGAAAGCGGCCCGGTATTCGGCTTCATCGACATCGAGTTGGATCCGTCCGTGCAACTGGTAAGGTTGAACGCGGACGAGGACATCATCGCCCTCTTCGACCAGCCCAAAGATCGACAGCCGAAGCTCATCGCAATACCATTGGCCGATCCCGGCTCCACTTCGCTCATCCCCGTCAACGAACAGCTATCCCAGATAGTCTCCGACATGACCCTGCGCACCGGCGCCGCCGGCACCACATTCTACCTTTCCCTGCCCCCCCTCGGCCAGGTAGCCGTGGTGGAATTCGATGGACAAACCCACTTCATCGAGACCACCGGCGTTCCCTCCCGACTCTTCATAAGCCCCGACGAGCGACGCCTGTATGTTTCTCACCATGGTGTGGGAAAGCTGAGCATCATAGACATCGACTGCGGCCAAACCCCGGGCTGCGAAAGAGTGCTAACCAACGTCGCCGTGGAGCCCTTCCCCGGCGAGGTGATCTTCCACCCCAGCGGCAAGGCCGCGTTCCTGACCCACTACCTGAACAACTCCATCTCGGTCATCGAGTAGCCTGGCGTATACAAGGCGGACGTCATCTCAGATGCTGGTCCGGGGTGCAAACTTTACGGTTACCGGAATCCACCCCGCCACGTAAGGGTAGGGCTCCGCCAGGTGTAGGACGTTGTCAATCTCGTCGTCTAGGCAGCGCACGCCGGAAGAATCGATGATCCTGAAACCGTGGGGATAACCGGCCGGGTTGACGACGAACTTCAGCCTGACGATCCCCTTCTCGGTCCGACACGGCCCCGCTGTTGCGTGCACCAGGGGAGTGATCGCGTCGATGCGGGCCCGGATGATTAGGCTGGGGGGGGGCCTAGCGCCCCTTCCCGTCTCCCTTTTCTTCGGGCTTTTCTTCGGGTTCTTTTTTCAGCGGGAGAGCCGGCGCGGTCGTCTTTTTCTTGGAAAGGGTGAAGTATAGAAACACACCCAGGCCCACCAGGCCCACGGAGACAACCTGGCTGGTGGACAACAACTCCGACCGGAAATCGCCAAACAGGTCCCATCTAAACAACATCCCCCGCTCCACGTCTCCCCTGAACATCTCACCCAGAAAACGCCAGGTTGGGTAGAGCAATAGCCAGACTACCAGCAGTTGCCCGTTGTAGCGTTTTCGGGGGCGCAGAAAGAGAAGGAGCACGAATATGCACAGCTCGCCAAAGGCCTCGTAGAGCTGGGTGGGATGGATGGGCGTGCCCAGCAGACCGCTGCGGGAAACCACCGAGCCCTGGGCCGTAAAAACGGCACCGAACCACTCGACGCCGGTGGGGCTTCCGTGACAGCAGCCGGCCGAGTAGCAGCCCAACCGGCCGAAGAAGTGCCCGAGGGCCACGGAGGGAATGAGTAAATCGGATATGCGCAAGAAGGAGATGCCCTTCCGGTAACAGTAGTACCAGGAAGCCGCCACGGCTCCGATGAAGCCCCCGTAAAACACCAGGCCCCCCCGCCAAACCTTGATCAGCAGGACCAGGTCGGCAATGTAGTCATCGGCGTTGACGATGATGAAAAGGATCCGGCTGCCCGCCATGGCGGCGATCAAGATCCAGAAGGCCAGATCCAGAACGATGTTCGGGTCGATTAGCTCTCTTCTGGCCTGGCGTACGGCCAGATAGATCGGTACCACGAACCCCACCGCGATCATCACCCCGTAGGTGTGGAGCTTGAAATGGTACCCCGGCTCGGCGTACCAGATCATGCCCCGCAAGGCCGCATAGATACCCACCCAGAGGAAGAAGCCGTAATAGGAAAACCGCGGGCTGCTCCGGCGCCACAGAAAGAGAAGCCCGATAACCACGACGGTTGCGGCGATTTCGATCCAGGTCAGATGACCCAGAAACTTTGGAAAGTGAAACTGGAGGAGAATCGGAAACATAGTCTAAACTTGTTTTTCCGACGGCGCTCCGCCGTCGACCTCCGGCCGAGCCTTCCGGCCCAGGTAGAACAACAAAAACAGCGCGGTAGCCATCAGCGGCAAAGCTATAACCTGGGATGCCGAAAGGGAGCGGGAAAAAAACATCCCTCGGTTGTCGTTCCGCAGAAACTCTATCAGGAAGCGTCCCGCCGAGTAAAGCACCACAAACCACAAAAAGACTTGACCATCATACCGCTTCCAGCGGCGATGACCCACCCACATCAGCACGAACAACAACAGGGCCAGGGCCGACGAATACAGCTGGGTGGGGTGCAGGGGAACGTTCAGCGGACGGGCCAAACCGGCGGGATCCGTAAAGATCACTCCCCACGAGAGCCCGGTCTCCTTGCCGTGACAACATCCGGCCAGAAAGCAGCCCAGGCGACCGAACACCAGCCCGAGCGGAATACACACGCCGGCGATGTCGGCCACCCGGCCAATCCCCAGGCCGCGGCGGTGGACGTACCAGACCGCCACCGGAACGGCTACGAGCAACCCGCCGTAGAATGCCAGGCCGTTGGTGATATTCAAGATGTCTGCGGGGTGCTGGAGGTAATGGAAGATAATCGGCTCACCCGGCTTCAGCGGGTCCTCCTCCACCAGTACATGCATGATCCGCGCTCCGATGACCCCGCACAGAAGCATGATCAGATTCAGATCCAGGATGCGGTTGGGGTCGATTTCAGCGCGCCGGGCCATCCGCCAGGAGAGATAGGCGGCCGCCATGAAGCCGATCATCAAGAGAGCCCAGTAGGCAGGAACTCCCACGTCGCCGATGAAGAACAGCCACGGACGCATGGGGAGCTACCCCTTCCCCCCGCCCGGCTGTCCGGATTTTGCCGGCCCGGCCTCTTTTGGCTTCTGCTTGTCGCCGATGAACATCTCGATTATGAGCAGGGCCACACCCACGGTAATAGCCGCATCGGCGACGTTGAATGTCGGCCAGTGCTTTTCCTCTCCCCCGATGGTGATGAACCAGTCCACGAAGTCCACCACTTTACCAAAGCGCACCCGGTCGATCAGGTTGCCCACGGCGCCGCCCAGCACCAGGGAAACCGCCAGGGGAAGGAGCCGCTTGTGCGGCTCGATGCGCCGGAAAAACCAGACGATCAGGCCGATGGCCAGCAGCGAGACGATGATGAAGAACGGTATCCGGAAAGTCGGGGCGGCGTTGCGCAGCAAGCCCCAGGCCGCCCCGGCGTTCTCCGCGTACTTCAGGCGGAAGAACCCGTCGATGACGGAGACGAACCAGTCGGAGGGATGCGATTCCGCAACCAGCGGCCGCAAATACGAGACCGCCAGCATCTTGGTCACCAGATCGGCAATTACCACCAGGGGGACGGTCGCGGCCAGGATAAGATTTTTGCCCTTGAGAAAAGATAGTTTCACGTCGGAAAACTAAGTGTTACACCCAGGCATTGTCAAGGTTTTCCGCGGCTTGCCGGTGTATCGACCCGTGTGCTAGTATACCCACGCCTGTTTTGGAAGGCCCAAAGAGTGTCCCCTATGCGCTTAGGTTTCCTCATCATTTCGTGGACGTGGACGTTGTCGATTGTCGGGGGAATTTTCACGCCTGGTTGCGGCGAAAGTCCCAAGACCGAGGTTGGGTTTGTGCTGGTAAGACTCGATGTTCCCAAAGGGGGGGCTTTATCTCCGCGAGCCGTCGGCCTGGATCGCGCGAACGTGGTGAAAGCCACCTGCGAGATCCTAAATGGCGACGGCACCCGGGTTGCCGGTGAGACTTTCGACGTAAACCCCGAGACCGTGCCGGGAGAGCAAGAAGTGCGCCTGCGGGGCATCCAGGCCGGCTCCGACTACTTCGCCCGCATCCTGGGGTTGGACCTCGGCGGGGACGTTTACGAGTGCGGAGTGTCGGGTCCCATGACTATCAAGGCAGGCAAGAAGCACTGGGTTGTAATCGCCATCGGACCGCCTCCCGAAAAAGATCACTGGTGCGAAGAGTTGTGCCGGAGCGATGACGATTGTCCCTCGGGGTCTTTCTGTCCCTCCCCTCTCGCCCGCGGGCGTGGCACGGGATGCATCGAGTCAAAGGACTGTACGCCGGCGCTGTGCAAACAGTCTTTTGTGGGCATGGCCTGCGAAACCACCGATGATTGCGGTCCCGAACTGGGGTGCCTACCAACGGATTACGGTTACCCCGGCGGTTATTGCATGAGCGGCTGTGCCTCGGATGCAGAATGCCCGCAGGGCCAGACTTGGTCCAGTTCCTGCTGTCCGGCCGACATCGCCAAGCTAAGTCAGGCGGTTTGCACTCGGGACTGCGAAAACGACGGCGATTGCCGGGATGGATACGTCTGCAGGCCTTTCGGCACCGGCAAGTTCGGTTGCCTGCCGCTTTAGCCGGTAGTGAAGCTCCCCGTGGCAAGCCGCGGGGCATCCCGGCGAAGGCAAGTGAACAATCCGAATCCACCAGGAGAAAGGTAGAGCCTTGGAACTGCCGGCGCTGTTTGGCAGATACCACCTGCTGGAGAGGCTCGCCGTTGGCGGCATGGCGGAGATCTATCTGGCCAAGTCCTTCGGTGCCGCCGGTTTCGAACGCCTGCTGGTCATAAAAAAAATCCTGCCCCACCTGACCGCGGACAATGAGTTCATCACCGGGTTTATCGACGCGGTGCGCATGGCTTCCACCCTCAACCACTCCAACGTCGCCCAGATCAACGAGCTGGATAAGGAGGGCGGAGCCTACTTCATCGCCATGGAATTCGTCCACGGCAAGGATCTTTCCAGGATCTACGACCGCTCCGTGCAGACAAAACGCGGCATCCCCATCCCCCTGGCTGTGCTGATTGCCTCACGGATCTGCGAAGGCCTGGATTACGCCCACCGAAGAACCGACTCCGCCGGCCGCAATCTGAACATCGTCCACCGGGACTTGAGCCCCGGAAACATCCTGGTGAGCTACGCCGGCGACGTGAAGCTGATCGACTTCGGCATCGCCAAGTCTATCAAGCGCATGGGACGCGCCACCGCTGGGACCCTGAAGAGCAAGTTCGGCTACATGGCCCCGGAGCAAGTCCGCGGTTTGTCCCTGGATCGCCGCAGCGACATCTTCACCGTGGGTATCCTGCTCTACGAGATGCTCACCGGGGAGAGTCTCTTCGGAGGGGAAAGCGACTTTGTCACCCTGGAGAAAGTTCGCAATGCCATCGTGACTCCTCCGACTACTTACAACAGTAAAATACCAAAACAACTCGAGAAAACCATACTCCGCGCGCTGGCCGAGGATCCCGAAAAGCGTTACGAATGGGTCTCCGACCTGCAGGCAGACCTGGTCCGCTTCCTGATGCACACAGGCTCCCCGATCACCGGCAAAAGCCTGGCGTCCTTCGTGCGCGACCTATTTTCCAAGGACATTGCCAAGGAGAACGAGCGCCTGGCCGTGTACCGGCGCCGAGGGTATCCGTGGGTGGACGAAGCCCGGTCGAAAAAAGACCGGGCCGAGGCCGAAGAAGCATCCGAAGAGGAAGAGTACTCTGATGGCGCAAACGTAGAGCACGTCGGTGCTCAGCCCTCCGTGATTTTATCGGACAATGGAGTCGCCAACCTGCCCGCTGGTTACCCCGTTGGCAAGCGCGCCGGAACCGACGCCTGCAGGCGCGTCGTTGGCGACACCGAGGCGGTGCGGGGAAAGCGGGCCTACGAAGCCGCCCGCAAGAAACGACTCATCGGCACGGTGGCGGCATTTTGCCTGGGCCTGTTCGTGGCGGTGCTGGCGGCTTATTTCCTCTTCGCCCCCCGCGGTGAAAAGGAGCCAATTCGTTCCCCCGCGGAATCCGCCCCGCTCCAAGAAACGGCACCAGAAGAAAAGCCCCTTCCCAAGGTGGCCGCGGCCAAACCGATCGAGAAGGAGCTGTCACCGTTTCCCCAGCCCGTTGAAAAGGTTTCCCCCGCGACCAGGCGAACCAGCGAGGCAACCCCAAAGACTTCCCCCAAGTGGAAAACAAAAAAGAAGGTCTCTCCGAAGACGGCGAGCCGGGAGCCCAAAGGCGGTTCGTCCATCCGGGTCAAGAGCACGCCGCCGGGTGCCGAGATCCTGCTCAACGGCAAGAAGATCGGCAAGACCCCCACGACCGTCGGCGGGCTGAACCCCCAAAAGAACTACTTCGTGGTTCTCAAGAAGGCCGGTTACAAGCCTTTCTTCCACGGCGTCAAGTTCAAGGGAAACAAGTGCGTGGTGATCGACGCCACCCTGGAGCCCGGCAGGTTCGCGGCCTCCAAGAAAGGCGATGCCAAGCCGAGCAAATCCGGAGGCGAGGGTTTTCTGATCGTCAACACCAAGCCCCGGGCCCGGGTGATTATCGACGGCAAAGACACCGGCCGGTGGACTCCCCTCGTGGGCCAACGCAAGCTGTCGCTCCCCGCCGGTAGCCACAAGATTACCTTAAAGACCAAGGCCGGCCGGACTCTCACCGTCAACGTAACCATCCAGGCGGGTAAAACCACCAAGGTGATCGAGCAAATTCATTAAAGTTACCCCTATGGCAAGCCTTGGGGCCGCTTTATGAAACTCGGTCTATTGCAGTGCCACGTACGCGATGGTGCCGCCGCCTAGCCCCAGCCAGGCGGTACCGCCCCAGGTGGCTTTGGTTTCCTGGTCACGGTTCAACCCGTCCAGCTGAATGTTAAACTCCGTCGAGATCCGCCCGAGGGGCAGATTGGAGACGATGAGAGGAAACGGGTTGTTCCGTTCCACCGCGTCGTAAGTGGCAATGTAATCGCCGCGCACTAAAGACTGGTCGGATGTCCGCAAGACCCGGAACTGGAGACGCACCACTTCCCCTTGGTCTCGCGAGGCTTCCCAGTTGCCGGGCTCCTGGATGATAACGGTGCCCTTCTGAATCGCCGGTTTGCGAGTCAGGTCTATTTTGATCACCCTGGTGAGCGAGGAGGTGGAAACGTTGAAGTCAATGCTCTTAGCTTCGGTCAGGAGTCCGGAATTCGGGTCGGTGGAGGAGTCGTAAAGCAGGAAGTCCACGTTTACGCCCTTGCCTAGCGGCAACTCGGAGAAAATGTACTGGTTTATGCTGCAACCGTATGTTCCCGTGGTTTTGAAGAACAGGCTGAACTCGTCGTATTCGATCTCCAGGTCGCGCACGTTCACTTTGATCTTCATGTGGTTGGCGCCCAGGCAGGGATGGGTGGTGTCCTCGTGGATCGTCAGCCGCACCTCGGGGATATCGCCTCCGCACCCGGTCAGCAGAGAGAAGATGATTGGAATCAAGACATAAAAAACACCGCTCCGGCTCATTCGCACCTCAAACGCCGATTATCTTTTGGACATGGGAACCTCGGTGAACAGATCCCCGATGGTGAAAGCGGTGGTGTTATCCCACTGGCCTACGGACACTTGCTTGTAGCGGGCCACGACGATCAGGCTGTTGGGAGGATCGTGGGGCGGCAGGCTGGATATCACCAGCGTCGTATCGCTCAACGCCGTCTGGGGATCGGTGACCAATCCGTCGTTGATGGAACCCACGGTTCCCGCATTGATGATGAACGCCAGGCTGTCTACATCGGCCACGTCGGCGATTCCCGGGAGCGGGGGGATGATCAGGGTGCCGGTGGGGTAGGTCGACACGTTGTTGTCCATTACCGGTTCGCGATCCAGAGTTATCTCCCCCAGTCCGCCGGTTTCCACCTCTTCCCGGCTCACCCGCATCTTCCCCCGGCACATCCTGCGCTTCTCGCTGGAATCGAAGCCCTCGACCAGGATCGACATCTTACCGGTATAGGGCAATCCCGAGACATCCATCTGCAACCCGGCCGGCAGGTTGCAGTTGCCGTCGACAAGGTAGAACTTTCCGAACACCTCGACGGACTTGCCGTTCACCTCGTCCTTGAAAACGGTGACCTTTATCCGGTGTACCCCCAGGCAAGGCAAGTTCGCGCCCGGTCGGATGGAGAGCACCGCTTCGTGAACCTCTCTCCCGCAACCGGCCGTAAACAGGCTTGCGGCCAGAATAGTCCACATGATTTTCCTAACAATATGTTGTCGCGTTTCCATCACCGCAGCGCCTACGGGGGGGGTTGGATTACCAGTGTCCAGCTTTCCTCGGGTTGCATCAACCAGACGGTCAGGCCGGTGACCCCCCCCGCGACCACCACTCCTCCAACGATCGTCCAGAACCACCAACTCTCGTACCAGTCCGGTCCGGAGTTGCGGATCCTCTTTAGCTTTTTTTCCCGGTCGTGGTCCCGGCTTTCGTCCATGGGCCGGAAAAGGTCACGGTCCGGGTTCTCTCCGCCGAAAGGCTCGGAGTTGTCGGCCAGCTTCAACCCGCGCACCCGCCGGAGGTCTTTCAGAGTGCCGACCACACCGCGGACCTTCCGGTTGTACTCCCCTGGGTCGGATCCCAGGTTGAACAGCCGCGCCCGGGTCGCGATTTCCGGCTCCACGACCAACAGGCGGATGCCCAGGTGTGTGTTCCGGCCGTTCTGGGAGAGTGAAGCCAGGACCAGGGCGTTGGCCCGGAAAAAACCGGCCAGCAAACGCAACTGGGCCATTTCGGGCTCGGCAAATTCCTCGACGGCGATGGCCTTGGCCAGCAGTTCCTTTGGGGGGTCTCCCGACCACAAAGGAACCAGCAATGCCTTGATCTCCTTGGGCGGAAAGTCGTCGGGCAGACTAAGCGTCCAGGGAGAGTATCCCTCCAACTCGACCCGGACAAAATGACGGCCGGGGTAGAGGGGAGCCGCGACCGGAGTGGTCCCCTGTAGCTTGCCATCCATATATACCTCGGCCCCCGCGGGGCGGGAGACTATCGAAACTTGGGTAGGCTGGTTGGAAAGGAGCTGCCGCTTGGCCCGAGTAAACGTATTCACGACATCGGGGGGAAATCTCCTCCTGGACAACACCAGCCCGGGATCGTGGGAAACCGCCTGCCTGAACGCTGCCATGGCCTTGTCTTGCTTTCCCCCGGCCAGGTGTGCCAGACCCGCGAAGACGTGCAAGTCAGTGAAGAGCGCGGGGTTACGGATCTCCGGCCCGCAGAGCTGTTGGTAGCGGAGGGCTGCTTCCATTTTTTTCAGCGTCCGGCCCACCCGCAGTTGCTGGTAGGCCTGCTTGCCTTCGGAAACCCTGGAGATGAACCGCATGCTGGCTTCCTTCAACCCGCTTCCAAAGGTTCCCCACACCGCCCGACCAACCGCCCGGCCGGAAAGCACCCTGGCGCCGTACTGCTTGCGCAGTTGCCTGGCGATGGCTGCCAGGACCTGGTCCTGGATGGAAAGAGGGACGTTCTTGGAGGGCAGGGGCAGTACGGTAATGAAGGCCTTCTCTCCGCCACCCAGAGCCCACGACGACGGCAGAAGGACCAGGACCAAAACCAGCGATATTCCCAGGATCTTCGCCCGCAAGACTGCCTCCAATGCCTGAACCCCGGTGAGTTTACATGATAACTAGGCGCTCGGTTTCAAGTCAAGAATCCGCACTTTAGTTCCCAGTTAGAAGTACATTATGGTTCCTATGGAAATTAAACTGGGAACCGGGAACTGGGAACTGGGAACTGGGAACTAAAGTTGGGGACTGGGAACTAATAACTAAGGTTCATTGGTGCAGGAGCTTGACGCGTTCGTTGCGGCGCAGGCGGATATTCCAGCGGCGGATCACGTGACCTTCCCCGTCTCTCAATTCCACTTTGTGTTTGCCGGCCTTGATCTGGTAGTTCAACAGAGGGGTTGCCCTTATCTTGGCTCCGTCGATATAGACGAAGGCCCAGCCACCCAAGACACCCACGTTCAGGGTTCCGAACCCCTTTTCTTCCCGAGCCGTGGCCGCAACCGGTTTCTTGCGGCGTTTCTTCCGCTTGCCGGTCTTGGGTTTGTACCTGGGCTTGGGGGAAGGCGGGGAGGGCTCCGCTTCGACCGCAACCGGCTTTACCGGGTCCGCCGGAGTCTCCAACGCGGGCGCGCTGGTAGTCTCCTTCTCCGGATCGGATCGATCGCCCAGTCCCGCGCTCGCGGCTTCCCTTTCGATGGCGGTTTTCAACTTCATCTTGGACTTCGGATCCAGCCGGGCCGGATTGGCTTCCTCCTCTTGCCCCGATTCCTGTGCGTTGCCGCTGTGATAGAGGAACGCGGCGATGCCCCCGCCAACGACGGCCACCAGCAGAACCACGAACAGAATGCCGAAGGGAAAGCCCCGCTGGGAAGACCCCTGTAGGGGTCTTGCATCGATGTACGTGGGACTCGTGTCGATGGCCTCGTGTTTTTCTGGTTGGGGGTGGGAAGACCCCTGCAGGGGTCTTCCCTCGATGTGCGTGGGGCTCGAGTTGATGGTGGCGTGTTTTTCTGCTGGCACGGGGATGGCGGAGCGGTCCTTGTCGAAGTCCGCAGCCACCAGCGGCGCGGCGGCTAGTTCCCCGGATCTTGGGGATTCCAGTATCGAGTCGAGGGTTCCGCTCGTATCCTGGGGCGGGGGCCCGGAAACCTCTTGGATGGGCGATCGCCCGGGCGGCTTGGCTAGCCGGGCCGTATTCAAGATGCCGGCCGGATAGGGTATTTCCAGTTGGTGCGTCTCCGGCTCCTCGGCGTCGTCTACCTCCATCAGCTGATCGTCGTCCACCACAATTAGGCCGCCCGGCCGCGCGTCCTTCCTCTTGATGGCGCCCTTGGCGTAATGCTTTCTGTCCTTCTCGTTATAAGCGGATAGGGCGGGGATATTTGGCTGAGAGGGACAGTTGTCCAGCTTGATGACAACGGTGTCCGTACCGACGATGGTGGCTTCCTCGACGCGAGCGGCTCGGCGGGCTTCGGAGCGGAGCTTCTGGGTTGTTTCGTGCTCCTCGGCCAGCTCCGTCTTCTCGCGGTCCAGATCTTCTCGGAAGATCTCGTGCATGAAGCCGGCCAACCAGGCCGTGGAAAAGTGCAGATTGCTGGCGAAGAGGAAGCGCTCCAATTCGTCGCGCATCTCGCCCGCGGTGGCGTAGCGATCGGTCGGATTCTTCTCCAGCGCTTTCAACAAGATATCTTCCAACTCCTCGGGAATAGATTCGTCGATTTCACGCGGGTGGACGAGTTTCGTTTCCCGGACCATCTCCAAGACGGCCAGATCGCTTTCCGCATGGAACATCTTGGTCAGGGTGAGCAATTCGTAGAAGCAGATAGCCAGGCTGAAGATGTCGCTGCGGTGATCCATGGTTTTCCCATTGGCCTGCTCCGGTGACATATAGCTGTACTTACCCTTTAAGACTCCGCCGGTGGTATGGACGGTCGTCGATGTAGCCTTGGCGATGCCGAAATCGGCTATCTTCACCTCGCCCTCGTAGGAGAGGATGATGTTGTGGGGAGACATGTCTCGGTGAATCAGATCGAGGGTAACGCCGTAGGGATCGGCAAGCCGGTGGGCGTAGTCCAGCCCGTTGAGAACCTCAATGAAGATGTGGCAGGCCAGTTCCTGGGGAGCCGCCAGATTTCGGTCACGTAGAATCCGGATGATGTCGGCGATGTCCTTGCCGTGGATGTACTCCATGGAGATGAAGTACTGGCCTTCGATGCAGCCGAAATCGTAGATTTGAACGATGTTGGCGTGGTTCAGATTGGCGGCTAGCTTGGCTTCGTTGATGAACATTCCGACGAACTGACTGTCCGAGGACAGATGGGGAAGCATCCTCTTGACGGCCGCCAGCTTCTCGAAGCCCTCGGCACCAAAAGCCTTGGATCGAAACACCTCGGCCATGCCGCCAATGGCAATTCGCTTCAGCAGCGCGTACTTCCCGAATGTAATCGGCCGAAACGGCATCTACCGCTCACAATCCCTTAATCCGCGAAAACCATTGTATTAGAAGGACATAACCGCGTCAAACTTCGTCCTTTCGGCGGCGGGTGTTGTTGGCAGTTTCATCGCCACGAGGCCCGGATCTACCTGATTTGACGTATTGGCTGCCTCTGCGATCTTTCAAACCGCCATGGCTTTCTACCAGATTTTTCCGTCCATGAGCAGATCGGCCCGGGCGCCGGCCCTCGATACAATGACCTCAAGCAAGCGGATCTCCAGAGTGGGCAGAGGCGCACTCAGGTTGTCGGCGTACAAAATCCAGCGATCTACCGGGGTTACGTAGACGGGGATGAGCAAGACCTCGGGAGGGTTTCCGCCGATGATGTCGAATAACCGGCGTACCTGCTCCGTCTTGCGGGGGGGGCCGATGTGGCTTTGCAGTTCCATATCCGAGGCAGTCATCTCCTCCAGCACGCTCTTGGGCATTTCGATGGTCAGCAACTTGACCTCTTCCAGTCCCACTCCCCGCGAAGCGAAACCGTAGAGCATGGCGTTGCGTTCCCACAACAGCAAGACCCGTGGAAGCAGGTTGGCCACGATCTCAACCAGCACGCCGGCTACTTCCTCTACGCTCCGGGCCGCCCTGAGCACGTCGATAATCTCGCCGACCGGGATGACGCGCTGGGCCTGGTCTTCGACCTCGCGCTTTTCCTCCTCTCCGGCGGCCATTCTTTGCAAACGCTCCTCTTCCCGGCGAGCCAGCTCGGCCAGTGGGACCACCGACGTCATCTCCTTGTCGTAGCCGGTGGCCCGGGCGAAAGAGATTTCCTCTTTCACCACCTCCTGGTAGGTGATCTTCGGTTCGGTTGTTTTTTTATCTTCGCTCATGAGTCGCAGACATCGCCGATACCATCGCCGTCGGTATCGTCCTGGGTGGGGTTCTGGTCAAGCGGGCAGTTGTCGTCGCATCCGGTGGTTGCTCCGCCGGTACAGGTGTTGTCTCCCTCCGTGCCGGATGCGTCGCCGTCATCCAGGATGCCGTCGTCGTCGTCGTCGGGATCGCAGACGTCTCCAGCTCCGTCCGAGTCGGTGTCCGTCTGATTGGTGTTGGCGACGTCCGGGCAGTTGTCGCAGGCGTCGCCCACCGAGTCGGTGTCGGCGTCGTCCTGGTTGGTGTTGGCGACGTCCGGGCAGT
>JAUXGL010000011.1 GCA_030622135.1 Deltaproteobacteria bacterium | reverse complement strand
GCCGGATTATTGCTGCTGTATTTGGGTGTAGCGTGAAAGGCGGAGCAGATTACCTCACATGCCCGGCAACCATTGCATTTATCAACATCAATTTTTATTGTTTTAATTATTTTCTTTTTCTTTACAACCTTCACTGTTCACTTCCTCCACATCCGTCAAGATCCCCCTCATTACAAAATCTTCGCTCACGTAATCCAAACCCAATTCATCTAGAGACTCTTTAGTAGGAATACCCTGATTATTCCACCCCTTGAATTTGTAATACGTATCCAAGAGCTCAGTTTCAAGATCGGGAAATCGTTTCCTCCAATGATCCGCTGGAGGCTTCTCGTCTTTTCTCCGCATGCCTCTTCTTATATTAATTGCTCTAACTAAATTTCGGATCCGCTTGGCTACTTGGGTTAACCCGGCTTCATCCATGTCGATCCCGGCCCCCGATGAGATCAAAGTCGGGAAATTGTGTATATGATACGGAGGCTTCAGGGGAAATGACGACAAACCGGCGCACATCCCCAGGGCGTCATCGATGTAGTGCATCTTCTCTTGCCAGTCGACAATTTCACAAGTTGCTTCGGCATTTGGGTAATATGGAATTGAGCGTTCTCCACGTAGCTCCCAGTCCAGGAAATACTGCTTGAACTTTTCATCGGGAACATGGATCCAATCCTTTACAAACTCTTCCCGCTCCTCTCTCGTGGCAAAAGGCGCCTGGGGAAAATTCCCTTCAATCTGGGTAATGTTTATCTTCGCGCCGGTGGCATACATGAGGAAATAAATGGGATTCAGCATTCCCAGCTTGAGAGGCAGTTGCTCGTGTTTCTTGATGTTATTATGAGCATATTCTTCCGCGCCCTTGCCAATCTGTTGGGCCGCCCAGTGAGTACCGTTGGCTAAAATATCTCCTATCCCTTCTCGCCGTACAATTCTGTCAAGCAACCAGTAAAATCTCCCCTCGCCATCGGACGGCATTCCTGGAAAGTCTTTATCGGTCAAAATGTCCTTTTCGTAAAGCTCAAGGGCGAAGGCCATGACTTGCGGGGCCGAGAATCCATCCACCCCATACTCCGTAGCACTTTGAGCGATTCTCAAACCAAAATCCAGGTCCGACATGGCCGCCATTGTATAAGTGAGTTTCGAGAAGCATTTCATCATGTATGTTGGAAGACCCGGGATGGAAATTGTCGCCGCGCATTTCATCGGACAGTTACAGCAACTTATCAACCGCGTCCGCATGCTTTTCATGGTCTCCGTCCAACTCTCTGCGACTTCCTCGGTCCAAAAGCCTTTTCTGCGGAGGCGGGAATTTCCCCAGGCGAAATTCTCGGTATGCCATTTCTCATCATGCACCGCCATCTCTTGCGGTGACCCCAGCCCGGCCAAGATGGGCATTACCCCCGGAATTGGATTTCCTTCACGTTTCTTTATATATTTCAGAACCCCGTTGCAGAGTTCGATGAATTCAGCCGGTCGGGCAATATTGACGTCCTTGGTTCCACGAACAACTATCGCCTTTAAGCCCTTGTCCCCCATAACGGCGCCTATTCCGCCTCGGCTGGCACTGGACTTGCCCTGCTCGATGGAAGCAAAGTAGACCCGGTTTTCACCGGCCAGGCCAATAGCGGCCACCTGGGCTCTCGGCTCCTTCAACTCCTGTTGAATGAGTTCTGCAGTTTCAATAGCGCCTTTACCCCGCAAATGAGAGGCATCCCGTATTTCTACTTTGTCGTTGTTTATCCACAAATAAACCAGATTGGGGGACTTACCGCGAAGGATCACCTTGTCATAACCGGCATACTTCAATTCCGGCGCCCAAAACCCCCCCATCATTGAATATGCCAGTAACAAAGTCTGAGGAGAGAAGGTAGAAACAATGGTACGATTGGCCCCGGGAGCAGGTGTGCCACATAAAAGACCGGTGCCGAATATGAGCAGATTATCAGGCGAAAAGGGCTCAGCTTCAGCGGGAACCCGATCCCACAATATCTTGGCGTTGGTACCCAGACCCCCCAGATAGAGCTCGGTTAGCCTTGGGTCGGTCTCTACCCTCTCGATGTTTCCTCTGGAGAGATCAACCTCTAGATCAAATCCAGTCTCTGCGTACCTCATTGTTTTTCCTTGTAATTATATTGACTGCTGGTCAAAGCAAATACTGACCAGAAATCAATTTCGGTCAGTATTCCACAAGATCGAGCATCTTGCAAGGGATAAAAAAAATTCCCAATCCGCCACCGGTGCCCTCGAGATCCTGGTTACCCCGTTGACTGCGCAAGGAATACGTGGGGTCATCTTACCTTTACCTCCCTAGGCACTTTAAAGAGTGTAAATCGTTGGAATCGACGAATCAAGCCGATGTTCCTTGCGGGTGGCGTGAGCCGCTGGTATCTTCGCCTTTGGAGGAAATGGTCATGAAAAACACGAAGATCGCCGTCATCGGGGCCGGGAACATGGGAGCGGCCTTGATCAAGGGACTGGTGCAATCGCGAGCGGTGGCACCGGGAAGCATTACGGCGGCCGACACCAACAAGGCGCGGCTATCCGAGGTTAAGCGAAATTTCAAGGTCAAGACTTTGACCGGCAACACCGAGGCGGCCCGGCGGGCGGACGTGGTGATACTGTCGGTCAAGCCGCAGATTCTGGACCGGGTGCTGGGCGAGATAAAGAAGAGCCTGAAGAAGGACGCCCTGATCCTGTCCGTGGCCGCGGGATACCCCACTGCGCAAATCGAGCGGCTCCTGGGCCAAAAGCCGCGGGTGGTACGGGCGATGCCCAACATCGCCGCGGCGGTGGGCATGGCGGCCACGGCGCTGTGCCGGGGAAAACACGCGCGAAAGAAAGAGCTGGGCCTGGCCAAGAAGATATTTGAAAGCTGCGGATCGGTGGTGGAGGTGGACGAGACGCTCATGGACGCGGTGACCGGGCTTTCGGGAACCGGACCCATGTACGTGTTCATCATCATCGAGGCGCTCTCCGACGCGGGGGTGAAGGTGGGCCTGGATCGGCACATCGCCACCCGGCTGGCGGTGCAGACAGTGCTGGGAGCGGCGCAAATGGTGGATAAAACCGGCCAGCATCCCATCTTCTTAAAAGACCTGGTGACCTCGCCCGGAGGAACGGCCATTAACGCGCTCTACTCCATGGAGAAGACCGGGCTGCGGGCGGTGCTCATGGACGCGGTAGAGACAGCCACCCGCCGCTCCCGCGAGTTGGGCCAGCCGTTTAATCAGGGCTAATCACTATTTCGGTATCCGTTCAGGCCGGTTTGACGGCGAATGCCACCGGAAGGGTTTCTTCAAGGGTCAGCCTAACGTGCGCAGGCCGGCTCTGCGTATCAGGGTGGCCGCCATGCGCTTGAGTTGCCAGGGCAGGGCGCCTTCGAACTTCACGCCCATCCCCACCGGACCGTTGATTCCGTCCTGGTTGGACCAGACCACCCGCGCGGGGATCTTCATCATGGCCACGCTCCCGGGCAAGCGGATGCGGAGAGTGGCCCGGGTCCCGGACGCGTCGGGCACCAGCGTCTTGATGTAAACTCCCCGCAGCGACAGGTTGCCGGACGCGGCGTACAACAACCGCTCGGCGCTCGAGTAAAACCCCTCGAATGCCAGGCAAACGCGCGGATAGCGCCTCCTGCGGCCACGGCGGTGTGTGCCGCCCTGGCAGTTCACAGGGCTCCGGCGGAACCGGGCTCTTCGATCGACGATCGGAGTCTGCATAGAATCCTCCCTTATCCTGTAGCATCACATACTACACCAACCTACACGAGTCAAGAAACTTCACCAGAATCTCCCAGCAAATTTCCGGTCGATCCCAATCTCCCGTGTAAAAAGGGACACTTACACCGTCCGTTTCATCGGACGGCACAAAAACGCACACTTGCAAAAGGACCATAAGTAAATTAACTCACCAGTATAGTAGCACCGCGTATATTGAGTTGCCCTGGGAAGTCAATATGTTATATTGAAACGTAGGGGCACCAATGGGAGATTGGGGCTTCAATCCACCACTTGAAAATCGGGGGCCAACGATGGATTATGAACGGTACTTCAGCATCCACGAGAGGTTGTAACCATGGTCGATAGAGGTCAAAAGGGAACCGACAAACTGTCCGAGGCCATCCGCCGGGCCGAGGAATCCGTATTAAAAAACGGGAAGCTACGAGATAAAGAGGCGAAAAAAGAAAAAGAAAAGAAGATCCGCAAGCCAATCGATCTCGACGACATGCTCTTCAACGAATCCCGAAAGCAAGCGACGAATCCTGCAAAACAGCCCAAGCAAGATTCCGGACCGCGCATTGTGAACTTCGACAAGCAGAAAAAGCTCAAACCCAAAAAACCCGAAGCCGCTATAAAGAAACCTGCCGGCCGCCCCCCTCCCAAGCTCTCCTTCGGCGAATTGGACATTGGCGGCGGATCGGCCGATGCGCCCAAGCTGGAACTGAACACAGAGGAAGAAAAACCCATAGAAAAACCCATAGAAAAACCTGTTGAAAAACCACATCCAGAACAGCCCAAGGCAGAACTACCCAAGGCAGAGCCACCCAAGGCAAAGCCACCCGAGGCAAAGCCGTCCAAGGCAGAGCCGTCCAAGGCAAAGCCACCCGAGGCAAAGCCGTCCAAGGCAGAGCCGTCCAAGGCCAAGCCCACCGAACGGGAGCGTCCTTCTCGACGAAAGGACTACGACGAATACATCCCCCGGCGCTCCTACGCGCGCCAGATCAAGATCGCGCTGATCGTCTTGTTGGTGCTCGCCACAGTCGGCGCCGGCGTGTTCGGCTTCTTGAAGTGGCGAGAGAGCGTCGACGCAAAGAACGCGGCCCTGCAGGAACAGATCAACTCCTCCAGCCGCGAATCCCTGATGGACGACAAGATCAAGAAGGAAAGATTCAAATAGTCAGTTTTTTGGGGTAGCGGGTCAAGTTGCGTATCCCCTGCTCTTCCACTACCACCAGGTCTTCGATGCGGACGCCGCCGGTGCCCAAATAGTACAACCCCGGCTCCACCGTCACCAGCATGCCCTTGCGAAAACGCACCGAGGACGGCACCAGGCCGATCTTGGGCGGCTCGTGTATTTCCAGGCCCACGCCGTGACCGGTGGAGTGAGTGAAACCCTGGAGGCGCCCGTCCCGCTCCCCGGTTTCGTAACCTAAACGCCTAAAACACTCCGCCACGGCCTGGTGGACGGTTCGCACCGCCACGCCGGGCCTGATCATGGACAAGCCGATCTTCTGCGCCCGCAAGACCGCCCGGTACTGCTTCGACAGCGCAGCGGAGGGCCGGCCCTTCAAAACCGTGCGAGTCATGTCAGCGAAATAGTGGGTGCCGGAAGAGCGGGGGAATATGTCGATGACCACGGGCTGGTGGGGGCGTATGGGACCACGGCCCAGGTTATGCGGATCCACGGCCTGGTCACCCGGGGCCACCACGGTCTGGGCGGCGACGATGCCTTTTTCCATCAAGGTCAGGTTGATCACCCGCCGCAGATCCTCGGCGGTCAGCGTCCGCCCCGCCAAGACCAGCCGGTTCTTGACAATGCGGCTGCTGTGCAGCATGGCCTCCGCGGCCCGCATGGCCCGCTCCACCTGGCGCTGCACCTTGGTGATGCAGCCGATCTCGTCTTTTGTCTTGATCAGCCGCCGCGGGTAGGCGGGCTCCTTGGAAACCTGAATGCTAAACCCGGCCTGCTCGAGACCCCGGACCATCCCCACGGGAAATTGCCCGGGCACGCTTACCCGGCGGATTTTCAACCTGCGGAGCATGGCGGCGGCCCAACCCACCGGTGTCAGATCGGGTTGCTTCGCCCGCCGGTGCTCTTGATCCTCGGCCGCCAGGACGCCGGCCGGCCACACTTCGTCTACATTCGATTCCGCCCGGGCGCGATCGCACTCGAAGTCGGCCACCACCAACCAACAACGCCCACGGTACTCCAGGTAAAGGAAAGGATCATACGCAAAAAATCCAGAACCGTAGAGGATATCCGCGTCGACTTCGGAGGATGCGAACTGGAGAAAGGCCGACCGCTGAACCATGGTTCACTCCCGGGCTCAGACGGCCACTACCCGCTTGACTTCGGGGATCTCTTCTTTGAGCGTCGCCTCTACACCCATGGACAAGGTCATCTGAGCCCCCGCGCAACCAGCGCAGGCCCCCTTTAAACGGACTCGCACCTCACCGGTAGCCTCGTCGAAACCCACGAACTCCAACCCGCCCCCGTCCGCCTCCATGTAGGGCCGGATCTTTTCTTCGATGATCTTCTCTATGCGTTCTTTGGTATCAGCCATATAACCTCTCCAGTCTAGACCGTTCGATACGGCACAACCCCCACACTAGGGTCAATCCTCACCAAAGCCATCAACGCCACTCATAGCACGTCTTGCGCCGCGCTTTTCGCGGTGCCTATGTTTACGTGCGGAAATATCACACGTATCCAGGCATGTCAATCGCGCCAGGGAAAACCCACCGGCCCGAAGGCCAAGAACAACCCCAGAAACACCAGGGTCGTCGCCAGGAGCAAGGCGACTATGAACCTTCCCTTCAGATACCGATTGAAGACCAGGGCACCCACCACCACGCCGGCGATGCCCAGCAAGGGAGCAGCGATCTCCCAGAACACTTCCGCCGTCTCGGACTCCGGATCCCAACGGTGGAGTCCCGCGGCGATCAGCATGACCACGACCACGCCCGCGACCAGGCCGGCCAGGGCGCCGAAGCTGGCGGCCCAGGAGAGTCCTTCCATCTGTTCCTCGGTTTCCTGCTCGCCGTTTCGGGATTCGTCCGACATAGGCATTACCTCTCACACACCCACCAGGGCATTACCTCTCACACACCCACCAGCGAAAACGCTCCGCGCGCCGGGACTGGCCGCCGGCCTTCTTCTCTAAGATCCAGCTCGCCCGCGCCTGCTCGCAGATCTTGGGAGGGGACTTGGTGCTGACGGGCTGAAGGAACAAGATGGTTCCCTGGGGAGGCGCGGATTTCCAGAGATCGTATTGCGAGAGACGGGTGGAGGATCGTTCGTAGAACACCGGCCTGCCGGTGTAAAACAAAAGCTCGGAGACCGGCCCATATCCCTCCGCGGCCAGCTCGGCTCCGAGACGATCGGCCTCCCGGACAGCCTCCCGGGAGAGCTCCCGCCAACCACGCAGCCGGGCGGTGGCATCCAGCTTGTCTTCGACCGGCAAAAAGGGAGAAAGCGCCTGGAGGTGAATGAGCAAGGTCAACACGAATGAAACGCTCAGGGTCAGTCCGACCCAGAGGCGGATTCTTCTGAGATAGAAGCGGCCGCCGGTCCAGGCCCAGGCAGCGCCCGGCAGGGCGGCGATGTAGGCCATGACCGGCCAGTTGGCCTCAACCTTTAAAACGATGGAAAGCAGCAGACAAAAGAGGAACAAAGGCGCCGAGAAGCACCACATCAAGAAGGCCGGGTTGCGGCCGAAGCGCACTTCGCGTCGCCAGCTAACCGCCATGAAGAGGACCAACCCGATCCACAGCAAGGGGCTCACCACCCCGGCCTGCCCGCCCAGGAAAGCAAGAAAGGAAACCGCCGAGAACCCAAGATCCCGGGTGGTGTGGGCCAACTGAAACGCGTAGGCACCGCCGCCGGCACCGCCGCTCCACAGCAAGTTGGGCAGGACCACCACCGCGGCCACCAAAAGCGTCAGTGCCGGGCCGGGGCGTTTCAGCGAGCTTCTGCCCACATTGCAGCAGAAAGCGAACAATCCCAGGCAGGGCAGTAAAAACCAGCCGGTCAGCTTGGCCAGGATCGCCACCCCGATGCACGCGCCCAGCCCGATCCAATCGACCAGCCGCTCAAAACGGGCCGCGCGCAGGGCAAACCAGACGGCGCCCGCCCAGGCAGCCGCCAGCAGAGCATCCGGCGTGTGTATCACCGCTCCCACGCTGAAGATGGGGGAGAACGAAAGGAGCATGGCCACCCAAAACGCCTGACGCCCGCTCCCGGTCAGGTCCCGGGTGATGGCGAACACCGTCCAGGCGCACAGCGAGCTGCAAAGCAGCGCGGGGAGCCGAACGCCCAGCTCGCTGCCGGGCAACAGGGCCGTGCCCGCGGCGATGAGCCAGGCCACCGCCGGAGGGTGATCGTAGTATCCGAACGCAAGCCGGGTGGACCAAGACCAGTAGTAGGCCTCGTCCGGGCTGAGATCCGCAAACGCCGCGAACAAACCGCGCAACACGGTCAGCCCGGCCAGAACGGCCAGCAGCAACCCTGCGTAGGGGAACTCTTCTTCCGCTTTCATTGTCATCGCGACCCGCGGATCCTCCATACGCTCGCCAGCCCCTCCAGGAATATCCGCATCGACATCTTGGACACACCCCGGGTGCGGTCGGAAAACCGGATGGGTACCTCCACGATGCGCAGCCCGCCCCGGTGCGCACGGTAGTTCATCTCGATCTGAAAAGCAAAGCCAACCGACCGGATGCTTGAAAGGTTCATGTTTTCAAGGACACCGGCCCGCCAGCATTTAAAACCGCTGGTCACGTCCCGGACCCGCAGGCCCAAAACCGTGCGGGCATACCAGGAGCCTCCCCGGCTGATCGTCCGGCGGGGCAGTTTCCATCCGCCGGCCTGGCCGCCTTTAACCCATCGGGATCCAATCACCAGGTCCGCACCCTCGGCCGCCTTGCGCAGCCCGGGTAATGCGGCCGGTTCGTGGGAGAAATCCGCGTCCATCTGCACCACAAATGCAAAGCCGGCATCCAGCGCATACAAAAAGCCGTCGACATACGACGGGCCCAATCCCTTCGGCCGGCCCTTGCGTACAATAACGTGAACCCGCGGCTCGTTCTCGAAAAGGCGCACGGCCAGACCGCCGGTACCATCGGGACTGTCGTCGTCCACCACCAGCACCTCGCAAGGCAGGGCGCGCAGGACCGCGGGCAGGATGTCGGCGATGTTCTCCGCCTCGTTGAAGGTGGGAATGACCACCAGGGTGTCGGGTCGCTTTGCCGCGGACATGGCTAACACCCTCCCCCTTCCAGCAACCCGGCCAGGATCCCGGCCACCCGCTCGGAAGGCCGGCGATCGGATTGGAGGCTCGCGGCCACTTCCCGCAGCCCCAAAAGCATGCCGGTCCGCTCTTTTCCATCTTCGAGCAGCGGCAAAGCGGCCCGGGCAACGGCCTCGGCTTTCGCGCGGCCTTGCAACAATTCGGGAACCAGCCGGCGTTTAGCCAGGATGTTGACAATGCAAACGTACGGCAGCCGAAAAATGGGGCGCACCATCAGGTAGGTCATGCGGGAAACCCGGTACGCCACCACCATGGGCACGCCGGCCAAGGCGGACTCCAGAGTGGCGGTGCCCGAGGCCACCAGCGCCAACCGGGAACCGGGCAAGGCGCGAAGCGCTCCGCCGGGCACCAGCGCGGCTTCGACTCCCGCCCGGCTCAACAGCTCCCGCACACGTCCCGCTTCTATTCCGGGCGCCTGGGGAAGCACGAATTCGAGATCGGGAACCTGCTCTTTCAGAATCCGCGCCGCCCCGGCGAAAGCGGGCAGCAACCTTTCGATCTCCCGGGGCCGGCTTCCCGGGACGATGGCCACCCGGTTCGGCCGGTCCTCGCCCGGGGGAAGTCCGTCCTCCGTCAGAGGATGACCCACGAACTCCGCCGCGACCCCGTTTTTTTCAAAAAACTCGGCCTCGAAGGGAAATACCACGCAGAGCTTGTGTACGCGCCGGCGCAACTGCCGGACCCTCCCCCGGCGCCAGGCCCAGGCCTGCGGGGCAACGTAGTAAACCACCGGCACATCCAATTTATTGAGTCGCCGGGCCAGGCGCAGATTGAAGTCGGGCAGGTCGATGAGCAGGGCCGCCGACGGCTGGCGGTTTCTAACCTCGTCCAGGACTCGCCCAAACACCCTGCGGATTTTGGGAAGACCCCGCAGCGCCTCGCTGATCCCCACCACCCGCAGGGCGTCCGAGTCGGCCACGGCCGAAAGGCCGGCCGCCTCGAGCCGCTCCCGGCCCAGGCCGAAACACTCCACCCCGGGCAACTTCCGCCGGAGCCGCTCGACCACCCGGGCACCGTGCGCATCCGCCGATGCCTCCCCCGCCACCACCAAGAGTGAGGGGTTCAGATCCTTGCATTTCGCATTTTCCACCCGGCTAGTTTACATCACTGGGAAATGCGAAATGCAAGTGTCTGACCCAAGTTGTTTGCGGAACCCCCCGCGCATGCGCGTGGCCCTTCTCCAGGCTGATGTTCGGCATTTTATGCAGTTTGGCAAGACATCTCTTGATATGAAAATTCCCACAGTCCTGCATTAGCTTTTGCATGTTCAATTGTCATGTTAACGATATTGCCTTTTTCATCAATGTCTATATAGATATTTTCACTTATCTCTTTTGTTTCATAGACATCTTTATCCGTAAATTCCATATGAGCCGTGTCCGTATCAGAAAAATATTTTATTTTCACACCTTAATCCTCCTTAAAAGACCGATCGAAAAAGGCATTATGAATTGTCTCACCATCTTCCAGCAAGATCACCCGAAGGTATTTATCAACCGCTTGTATCTTTGCCCATTTTCCGACCCGGCCATCGGTCTGAATTTCAATCTTTTCCGGAGGTTGTATCACAAAATCGATCCATTCGTCTTTAATTTGAGCACGATCGGGTCTTTGCCTTGTATATTCAAAATATTGTGTTGTTTTCATGATATAACCGACCCAAATCGAGGGGTCAAACCCCCTTCTAACCGATGCATTCCAGGATTCGTGTGGCCAGTGCCACGGCCGCTTTCCCCGCCGCTCCCCCCACCCGCGGCTGCTTACCGTTGGAGAGTATCTCCACGAAGGAGCGATCCTGATCCAGCAAAGGATCGCCGCCGTCCAGACGAAGCTTGTCCGAACCCTCTCGACTCCCATCGAGAGAATTACGCCGGATCCAGCCTCCGGCCAGGTCCACATCGAGGACCCCCTTCTCGTCCAAGACCAGGAACCTTCGAGCCCTCTCCAGGCTAACGCGCGAGGCCATCAAGTCCGCGACCAGGCCGTCCGCGAAGCGGATCTGCGCGGTGACCACGTCCAGGTGACTCGTGATCACCGACCAGCCCGAGGCCGTAACGTCAACGGCCGGCGCGTCGGTCAGTTGCAAGAGAATGTCCAGGTCGTGGGTCATCGACTCCAACACGATGCCCACGTCCCCGCCCCGGCCGGGGAAGGGGCCGCAGCGCTCCATCCGGATGTAACTGGGCTTGTGAATCCGCCGGCTGGCTTCGAGAAAAACCGGATTGAATCTTTCCAGATGACCCACCTGAAGGCGCAGCATGTTCCCGTCGGCCAATCGGCAGAGGTCCTCCGCGTCAGCCAGCGTGATGGCCAAGGGCTTCTCCACCAGCAACTCGATTCCAAAAGAGAGCAACTCGGCCGCCACCTCATGGTGTGCCGATGTGGGCACGGCCACCACGGCGGCCTTCACGCGACCGGAGAGCTCCCGGTGAGAATTCAACGCTTCGGCTCCAAATTCATCGGCCATCCGCCGGGCTCGGTCCCGGTCAACGTCCACCACCGCAGCCAACTGGACTCCGTCAATGCTGGCAATTTTTCCGCAATGAAAGGAACCGAAGTATCCCGCGCCGACCACCGCTATCTGAATAGGCTGTATCGCCGGTAAATTCATTGGACCTGCTTCCTAGCATTACCTCTCGATTCAATCAAGCAAACTGCGCCCCAATCTCCCATTGGTGCCCCTACGTTTCGATCTAACCTGTTGACTTCCCAAAGGAACTCAATATACGCGGTGCCACTATACTAGTGAGATAATTTACTTGTGGTCCTCTCGCAAGTGTCCCTTTTTACTCGGGAGATTGGGATCGACCGGAAATGGGGTGGGAGATCCTGGCTGCGCCCCAACCGGTGACAATTTGTCATTCCGCACGGCTTTCCGATGGGCAACTTGTCATTTTGTCGACCACCCGAAGCACGGGGGAAATTCACCCCCTCCGCTCCTTTACCAAAACACTAGTAAAATCAGATGATTACCGTAACACTCCCGGGGCGTTTTCCCGGGCGTGCGGTTGGCACAGGGATTGCTCAGTAAAGAAGCTCGAAGGGAAATGTCTGCCCGGAGGAATAAGGTATGGAAGCCATTTTCAAGAAGTACTTCTGGACGGTCAATCTGGTGTTTCTGGCCATCGGCGCCTGGCTTTTGGCCGACATGACCAACGTGGTCATCGCTCACAAGCTGCGGCCGCTTCCCTCCCTGCCCAAGACGGCCTCCAAGCAGAAGAAAACCAAACCCAAGCAGCAAATCAAAGACAACTCAGCGATCGCGAATCGGAATTTCTTCAAATCGGCCATGGCCACGCCGGTGGAAACGACCGGAGACGGCGCCGCCCTGGACGAAAGCAGCGCTGACGCGCTCATGGAGGGCGAAGGCGTGGAAAGCACGCTGCGGGCCACCCTGGTCGGAACCATCGTGGCCAACGATACCCAGTGGTCCATGGCCATGATCACCGACCTGGCCGCTTCCGAAACCGACATCTACCGGGTCGAACAAACCGTGATGGAGGAAGCCAAGGTCGTGGCCATTCTCTCCCGTAAGGTGATTCTCAATCACAACGGCGTGATCGAGTACCTCGAGTTGCAGGAAAAGGCCAAGCCCAAGCCCAAGCACCAGCGACCCGGCAAGCAGCCCCGTACGGCCGTCGGCAAGGGCATCAAGAAGCTCGGCCAGGACAAGTGGGCCATCTCCCGCGAGGAGATCGACAAAACGCTGTCCAACCTGAACTCCATCGCCATGCAGGCCCGGATCGTCCCCTCGTTCAAGGACAGCAAGGCCAACGGCTTCAAGCTCTTCGCCATTCGTCCGAACTCTCTCTACAGCAAGCTGGGCATCCAGAACGGCGATATCATCCACAAGATCAACGGATTCGCAATGAACAGCCCCGACAAAGCCTTGGAGATCTACCAAAAGCTCAAGAACGCCCGCTCCATCGACATCGAGCTGACCCGCCGGGGTAAATCCAAGAAGCTCAACTACCGTATCGAGTAAACGGGAGAACACCAACCATGCACACTCTCCTTTCCTCCAGCCTGCTTTCCCTGGGCCTCTTGGTCTCGTCGATTGCGGACAACCCGGCCACCGGGCCAAAACGCGCCATCGCCCAAACCACGGCGCCTACAAAGAAGGCCATCCGCCCCCGACCCGCGGCGCCGGACACGAACAAATTCCAGGGACTCAAGAGACCGGAAGGCGTGACGCCTATCAATAGAAAGGGGTCGCGCTATCAGCCCCTCAAACCCACCATCCGGCCCCGCGGCTTGAAGCCGGCCGAGATGAGCAAGCGACAGCAAGATAAGCGGATCGCGCGCCCCCCGGACAAGATTCCGCCGGGACGAACCAAGCACATCCGCACGCCCCCCATGGAGAACAACGCCCAGGCGACGGGGCAAAAGGAACCGGAAGGAAAAGGCGACGCCAAGGCCATCGAAAAGGACAAAAAGTGCCGCCCGCTCCCCTCCCGCGTGCGAATAAAGATGAACTTCAACGAAGCCGAGGTGATCGAGATCGTCCAGTGGATCTCCAAACAGACCTGCAAGAACTTCATCATCGGCGACAACATCCGCGGCGGCAAGATCACCATCCTCTCCAATACGGCGGTGACCGCCAACGAGGCCTACCGGGCATTCCTCTCCGCTCTTAACGTGAACAACATGACCGTGGTCAAGGTGGGCAATTTTCTCAAGATCCAGATGAAGCGGGACGCCGCCAAGGACACAATTCCCACTTACATCGGCGAGGAAGTGGACATCCCCGCCCTGGATCAGATGGTCACCCGGGTGGTGCAGCTCAAGTTCGTCGACGCCAACAACATCAACGCCACCGTCAAGCAACTGACCACCAAGGACGGAGACAGCTACCCCTACGCCCCGACCAACACCCTGATTATCTCCGACACCGGCAGCAACCTCCACCGCCTGATGCGGATCATCAACCAGCTGGACACCCCCCTGGGCCAGGAGGAGATCCGGGTGATCCAGGTCGAGTACGCCGTCGCCACCGAGCTGGCCCAGACGCTCGAGGAGATCTTCTCGGACAAGGGCAGCAAGCAGACCCGCGGACGCACGCAGAGCCACCGGATCAAACCGGTGCGTCCGGGCAAGGGCACCACCGCCCCTTCGATGACCGGCGGGGGAGGAGAAGAAGGCGTCAGCGTGTCCAAGATCATCCCCGACGAGCGCACCAACAAGATCATCATGGTGGCCACCTCGCGATCCTTCTCCCGGGTGCAGGAGCTGATCGCCAAGCTCGACGTGCCCATCCCCGGCGAGGGGCAAATCCAGGTGGTGTACCTGCAGCACGCCAACGCCGAGGATCTGGCCTCCACCCTGACCTCCCTGACCCAGGGCACCGGCGGCCGCCCCAAGACCTCGCGCAAAGGCGGAAAGACGGCCGGCGCCCCCAAGGCGGCCGAGCTTTTCCAGGGCGAAGTCAAGGTCACCGCCGACAAGACCACCAACTCCCTGGTGATCGTGGCCAGCCAGCCGGACTACAAGAGCCTGCTCAAGGTAATCAAGAAGCTCGACATCCGCCGGCGCCAGGTGTTCGTGGAGGCGGTGATCATGGAGGTCAACGTGGACACCTCCAAGGAGACCGGCATCGCCTTTCACGGCGGCACCGCCACCAAGGTCGGCGGGGAGACCATCCCGCTGTTCTTCGGAACCCAGTTCAAGGCCCAGGGCTCCAACATCAACTCGCTGGTGCCCAACATCAGCCTGCTGGGCTTCATGAGCGGGCTGTCGGGCCCCGAGCTGTCGGCCGACAAGAGCATCCTGGGCAGCATCGCCCTGCCCTCGATGGGAATGGTCATCCACGCCTTGCAGACCGACTCGAACGTGAACGTGCTTTCGACCCCGCACATTCTCGCCTTGGACAACGAGGAAGCCGAAATGAAGGTGGGCGAGAACATCCCCATCCCGGCCGGCTACGGCGGGGGCATGGGCAACCTGATGGGCATGGCCTCCCAATACCTGGGCAACCAGGGCAACACCGCGGGCAGAACCGGCATCGGCGGTTACGGAGGGCTCGGCGGTATGATGGGCATGGGCATGGGCATGGGCGCCATCAACCGGCAGGAGGTGGGCCTGACCTTGAAGATCAAGCCCCAGATCAACGCGGGCAACGTCATCCGCCTGGAGCTGGAGGAGGAGCTTAGCGAGGTGAAGAACACCTCCAATCCCCTGGGACCCACCACCACCAAGCGCTCGGCCAAGACGGTGGTGGCGGTCGAAAACCAGCAAACCGTGGTGATCGGCGGACTCATGCGGGACAAGATCGACATCGGCGAGTCCAAAATCCCCATCCTGGGCGACATCCCCGTCCTGGGCATCTTCTTCCGCACCAAGAAGCAACAGAAGACCAAGACCAACCTGCTCTTGTTCCTGACCCCGTACATCATCGACGGCCCCGAGGACTTCCGCAGGATCTTCGAGCGCAAGATGAAAGAGCGCAAGGAGTTCATGGAACGCTTCTACGGGGAAGGCCCCGAGTACGAGGCCTTCATCGACTTTAGAAAGAGGCACGGGCCGCTGGCCGACATTCACATCAACCTGCGCCGAGAAATGATGAAGATCGAAAACGGCGGCCCGGGCACCGGCGAGGAAGTCGTCGTCACTCCCGCCTCCGCCGACCCGTCGGCCGAAGCCTCGGCGGAGGCCGAAGCCCCGGAAGCGGGCCCGCCCGCCGAAGCCTCGGCGAAGGCGGGTGAAAACCGATTGGAAGTGGAGTAGGCGCATGGGCGACACCCGCAGACTCGGCGAGATACTTAGCGAGCAGGTCGGCTTCGACCTGGAGAAGATCGAAGAAGCCCTTCAGCACCAGAACGAGCGCGGCGGACGCATCGGCGAAATCCTTATGGGAATGAAAGTGGTCACCGCCGAGGACGTCATCAACGCGCTATCCGCCCAGCTGGACCTGCCGGTAGTGGACGAGATCGACGTCTCCGCGGTGGACGCCGAGCTGGTGCGCCGCATCCCCATCAACTTCGCCAAGCAGCAGATGGTCCTGCCCCTGAGCCAGACGACCGACGAGGTGGTGGTGGCGGTGAGCGATCCGCTGAACACCTTCGCCCAAGACGACGTGCGCATGCTCCTGGGTCAACCCATCCGCACCGTGCTGGCCACCGGGCAGGTCATCCTGGACGGAATCAACCGACTCTACGACCGCTCGGCCAACGAGGCCGAGGCGCTGGTCGACGATCTCGAGGAAACCGATCTGGACACCCTGGCGCAGGAGCTGGAGGAACCCGAGGATCTCCTGGACGCCTCGGACGAGGCGCCCATCATCCGCCTGGTAAACTCGCTGCTGTTCCAGGCGGTCAAGGAGCGCTGCAGCGACGTCCACATCGAGCCCATGGAAAGGGACATCTCGGTCCGCTTCCGCCGCGACGGGATCCTCTACGAGATCCTGCGTACGCCCAAGCGGTTCCAGTCCAGCATCACCTCCCGGGTGAAGATCATGGGCGGCCTGAACATCGCCGAAAAGCGGCTGCCCCAGGACGGCCGCATCCGCATCAAGATCGCCGGCAAGGACATCGACATCCGCCTGAGCACGGTACCCACCGTTCACGGGGAGCGAGTGGTCATGCGCCTGCTGGACCGCAGCGCCGTACTGCTGGATCTCGACCAGATCGGATTCAACGAGACCAACCTGAGAACCATGAACGGGCTGATCCACCGCAGCCACGGAATCATCCTGGTGACCGGCCCCACCGGCAGCGGCAAGACCACCACCCTGTACGCCGCCTTGACCAAGATCAACACGCCGGAGGTCAACATCCTGACCGTGGAAGATCCCGTGGAGTACCAACTCGCGGGGGTCGGCCAGATTCACGTCAACGACAAGATCGACCTCTCCTTCTCCAACGTGCTCCGGTCGTTTTTGCGCCAGGACCCCGACATCATCATGGTCGGCGAGATCCGCGACCTGCAGACCGCCGAGATCGCCATCCAGGCGTCGCTCACCGGTCACCTGGTATTTTCCACCGTCCACACCAACGACGCCGCGGGCGCGGTCACCCGGCTGGTGGACATGGGCGTGGAGCCGTTTCTGGTGGCCTCATCCCTGGTGGGCATCCTGGCCCAGCGCCTGGTGCGCCTGGCCTGCCCCCACTGCCGCCAGAAGATCAAGCCCACCGACGTCGAATGGGGCGAGCTGGGCCTGCGCGACAACGGGCACAAGAAACCCGAGTTCATCCACAAGGCGGTGGGGTGTCCCAAGTGCTTCAAGACCGGATACATGGGCCGCATGGGCATCTACGAGCTGCTGGAGCTGGATGACGACATCCGCCAGCTAGTACTCAAGAACGTGGACTCCGGCACCATCAAGCGGGCGGTCATGCAGAAAGGCATGCTGACCCTGCGCGAAGACGGCGCCGACAAGATCAGCCAGGGCCTGACCACCCTGGAAGAAGTTCTGCGGGTCACCCAGGAAGACACGAGATAAGCCATGGCCGTCTACCAGTTCAAAGGCGTCACCGCCGCGGGGAAAAACGTCAGCGGCATCCGCAACGCCGACAGCGTGCGCACCCTCCAGGGCCTGCTGCGCAAGGAGGGGATCTTCCCCACCGAGATCTCCCAGCAGGCGGACGACCACGCCAAGACCGCCGGCGAGATCGACATCAAGCGCTTCACCAAGCGGGTGTCCACCCGGGAGCTGGCCGTGGTCACCCGACAGTTGGCCACGCTGCTGCACGCCGGCGTCACCCTGGTGGAAAGCCTCACCGCGGTGGTGGACCAGACGGAAAACAACAACCTGAAACTGGTTCTCTCCCAGGTCAAGCAGCGGGTGAACGAGGGCAGCTCCCTGGCCGACGCCATGGGCCAGCATCCCCGGGTGTTTCCCGATCTCTACTGCAACATGATCCGCGCGGGCGAAACCTCCGGCGCCCTGGACGTGGTGCTGACCCGGCTGGCCGACTTCACCGAGTCCCAGGCCCGACTGCGCTCCAAGATCATCGGAGCGCTGACCTATCCCGCCATCATGGTGCTGGTGGGCCTGGGCATAATGGGCGTCCTGCTGGTCGCGGTCCTCCCCCAGATCACCAAGATCTTCGAAGACCGCCAGGCCGCCCTGCCCCTCCCCACCAAAATTCTCATGGGCACGGCCAACTTCATCACCGGATACTGGTGGCTGATCCTGTCCGTGCTGGCGGTCTCGATCTTCGCCCTGATCCGATACGTCAAGACGGACCGGGGCCGGAAAAAGTGGGATCGCTTCAAGCTGGACATGCCCGTGATGGGAAAGCTCCTGCGCATGCTGGCCATCTCCCGCTTTACCAAGACGCTCTCCACCCTGCTCAAGAGCGGCGTCCCGCTGCTGGGCGCCATGAGCATCGTCCGCAACATCGTAAACAACCGCATCCTGGCCGACGCCCTCGACGACGCCCGGAAGAGCATCAAGGAGGGCGAGAGCATCGCCGCCCCGCTCAAGCGCAGCGGGGAGTTTCCCCCACTGGTGATCCATATGATCGCCGTGGGCGAGCGCTCGGGACAGCTGGAGGATATGCTCAACAACGTGGCCGAGAGTTACCAGGAGCAGACCGAAACGCGGATCAACGCGCTGATGACCTTGCTCGAACCGTTGATGATCGTCATGATGGGCGGCGCGGTCGGCTTCATGGTGGTCTCGATCCTGCTGCCCATCATGCAACTAAACGAGTTTGTCCGGTGAGCCCATGAACCAGACCGAACCCGGCATGAACCAAAACCCACGAACGTCGCCTTCGCTGCGCACGGTGGTCATACTGACGGTCGCCGCCACCGCCGGCGTCCTGGACCAGGTAACCAAGTGGATCGCCGCCCAGGTACTCTTGCCGGACGAATCGCTGGAGATCATTCCCGGCCTGCTGAATCTGAAGCTACGGGCCAATCCCCACGGGGCCTTCGGCCTCTTCGCCGACCTGCCCGAGGGGCTGCGCCTGCCCATCCTCCTGGCGTTGAGCGTCCTGGCCATGTTCGCCATCGTCACCTACAGCGTCAAGACACTGGGCTGGAACATGACCACGTCCGTATCCCTGGGCCTGATCCTGGGCGGGGCCGTCTCCAACCTGGTGGATCGAGTGGCGCGGGGAGAAGTGCCGGACTTCCTCGATATCCACATTGGCAACCGGGCCCACTGGCCCACGTTCAACCTGGCGGACATCGCCATTACCGTCGGCTCATTCATCCTGGTGGGGACTTTGCTCCACACCTGGTTTAAGCGCATGAAGCTCGACGAGACAAACACAGGAACCTAAGGAGGGAACATGAAAGCCGGTAAACCAATCCTTAAAACAGCCGCCCGCAGCCGGCGCGGCATGACTCTGATCGAGATCATGGTGGTGATCGCCATCCTGGGAATGATGGCAACCCTGATCACGGTCTATTACGTCCGCACGCAGGACCAGGCCAGGGTGGACAGCACCAACATCCAGATGCACAACATCGAGCAGGCCCTGGACGCGTACAAGATCCGTTTCAACTCGTACCCCTCCACCGAGGAAGGCATCCAGGTACTGGTGACCAAGGAAGTCATGAGGGAAATGCCCAAGGACATGTGGGGCAACGAGCTCCAGTACGTCCGCCACAACTCGCGCTCGTACACGCTGAAATCCTTCGGCGCGGACGGATCGCCGGGCGGGGAAAGCTTCGACAAGGACCTGGTGTTTGATAACTAGTCAATGATTCGGAAGACGAAAAGCCAGAGTTGCAAAAAGGCCGGGTTCACGTTGATCGAGCTGGTCATCGTGGTTGCCCTGCTCGCCCTGGTCGTGACCATCGTGGTCCCCTCGATAGTCAACATCATCGGAGCGAACCTGAGGGCCACGGTTGCGGAGGTCGCCGGGGCCATCCGCTTCACCTACGACCTGGCGGCGCGAAAGAACGTTCCCTTCCGACTGGTGTTCGATCTGGACGAACAAGCCTACTGGGTGGAGAGCTCCTCGGAGAAGTACCTCTTCGACCGGGAGAAAACCGGCGTGTCCGAGGGCCGGCTTAGCGAAGAGGCCGAGCAAGAGAAGGAGCGGGGCCGCTCCCGGCGTTTTATCAACCGCGGCTACATCGAAGGCGGCGAGATGTGGCAACCCAAGGGCAAGCCTTCCTTTTCCGACTTCGTCGGACGCTATACGAAAAAGAAGTCCCTCCCCGAGGACATCGTCTTTTTGGACGTCTGGGTGGCCCACCAGAATGACCGGGTGACCGCCGGCCGGGCGTACTTGTACTGCTTTCCCACGGGGATGACCGAGCGGGCGGTCATCCACATCGGCGACGACACCGAGGACACCTACACGCTGGTAGTGAAAGCCTTGACCGGCTTGGTCAAGATTCACCCGGAATACATCGAAGTGGAGGAATAGGCACTTGTTGATGGAAACGCGACAACATGTTGCAAGGCAGGTTGGTGATGGCAGCAAAGTCTTGGAAAAAGTATAGACCGTTGCCGGGACGGAAAGAACAGTGCGGCGCGACGCTTCTGGAGGTCATGGTGGCCCTGGGTATCATCGCCACGGCCTACGTAGCCCTGATCGGAACCCAGAGTGCCTCCGTCCGCCTGAGCACCTACGGCAAGCAGATCACCGTCGCTTCGTTTTTGGCCCAGGCCAAGATGGAAGAATGGGAGCAAAAGCTCGAAAAGGACGGGTTCCCCGACATGGACGAAAAGGAAGAAGACGACTTCGACGAGTTGGGCTACCCCAATTTCCAGTGGCAAATAGAGATCAAGAAGGTGGAGCTTCCCGTCGGGGCGGCGTTCGAAACCATGCTCTCTTCCATGGGCGGCGGCGAGGGCAAAGAAGGCGGGACGCAGAACATGCTCGGCCAACTGGGCGGGGCGGAGAGCCTACTCTCCGGCCAGATGAAAGGCAAACTGGGCGGGGGCGGAATGGCCGGCCTGCTGAACCCGGACATGCTCCGCGGCAGCGTGGAGTCGCTGACCACGATGCTGCAGGAGGCCATCCGCGAGGTGACGCTCGTAGTCTCGTGGGGCCAGGGCGGCGAAGACGAGCAACTGGCCGTCACCACCCACCTGGTGAGGGTGCCCCGGGCTTCCGGCGCGGCCGGGACGGGCCAAACCGTGCCCGGCGGAACGATTGACATGACCCAGAAGCACAAAAACAGGAAACCGCCGCCGTTCAAGTAAAGAGGAAGGCATGCGAAACGCGCGACAAAAACCCGACTTCGCCAAGACTCCGTCGGGCGGGGGATTCACACTGATGGAGCTGCTGATCGCCATCGGAATCTCCGGGATGATCACCGTCCTGGTGTACGGCAGCTTCGCCCGCACCTTCGACACGCGCGAGTTCGTCCTGCAAGGCCAGGAGCGTTTCCACACCGTCCGGGTGGCCCTGGAGCGAATGTCGAGGGAGATATCCATGACCTTCGTGTACGACTGCCGCGAGCTGGACACCCCCACGGGAGAACGCCGGCACAAGACGATCTTCAAGGTCGAGCGCGAAGGCAAGGTGGACCGGATGGTCTTCTCTTCCTTCTCGCACCTGCGCCTGTTCAAGGACGCCAACGAGTCGGATCAGAACGTGCTCTCCTACTACAGCGAAGGGGACCCGGAGGACTCTTCGATTACCAACCTGGTCCGCCGGGAAAAAACTAGAATAGACGGAGAGCCCGAGGAGGGCGGCGAGACCCTGGTGCTGTGTCCGGACATCGAGTCGCTGCACTTCAAGCTCTGGGACGAAGAAAAGGAAGATTGGGTGGAAGAGTGGGACTGCAGCCAAATCGAGAGGCTCAACCGGCTGCCCAACCTGGTTCGCATCACCTTGACCGTCATCGACGAATACAAAGAGGAGGCTTCCTTCACAACCACGACGCGTATCTTCACAAACAAGCCCCTCTTCAACTGGATGAAACCATCGCAATGAGAGCAACGACGAAAAAAGGCGGAGCCGTTCCCCCCAAAACGTTTCGGCGGCTGGCGCGAAACGAGAGCGGCATGGCACTGTTGATGGTGCTGGTCACCGTCGCGGTGCTTTCCGTCATCGTGGTGGATTTCGTCTTCCAGACCCGGGTGAACGCGCAAATTGCCGCCAATGTGCGCGACCGTATGAAAGCCTACTACCTGGCCCGCTCGGCCATGAACTTCTCCCGGCTCATTCTGCATTTCCAGGGACAGGTGGACAAACTCACCGGCGGAATGCTCAAGCTGTACCAGCTGGTTCCCATCGAGAGCGACCTGGCCAAGGCCCTGACCAAGGGAGAGCTGGCCGAGGCCTTCGGCATGAAGGATGCCAACCTGGGCGAGCTGCGGGGCTTCGGCGAGTTTAAGGGCCATTTCTACGCGGAGATCGAGGACGAATACAGCAAGATCAACATCAATGCCCTGGATTCCATCGCCTCCATTTCTTCGCCGGTGACGGCCCAGGTACTGGCCCTGATCGGCTCGCCGCGCTACCAGATGATGTTCGAGGAACCGGACTCCGACGGCCAGTACAACACCCCCGCCGACATCGTAACGGCCATACACGACTGGGTCGACATAGACAACGCCTTCGACAACTTCAATCCCAATTTGGTCGTCGAGAATCCGTTTTCCCAGGCCACCGTGTTCCAGCCGGGAACCTCCGGCGAAGATTCCCGCTACGACATGATCGATGACCCGTACCAGAACAAGAACGATCCGTTCTTCACGGTGGACGAGCTCCACATGATACGGGGAATCGGCGACGACTTCATGCGGGAGTTCTCCAACAAGTTCACCGTCTACACCGATCCCAGCCTGCTGTTGAACCTCACCTCGGTGAACGACCCCAAGATGATGCTTTCGCTCTTGTGCATGCAGCCGGAAAACATTCCCTTGTGTACCGAGCAGGGGCTGCCCCAGCTGCTGGAGGTGCTGGCCCTGTTTTTCGAGTTCCGCAACATGATGCAGATGACCACCTTCATGGTGCCTAACAACCAAGCCATCCAGGCTTTCTTCGACAGCATGGGACCGACTTTCAGCCCCTATTTCATGAAGAACCTGGCGCCGTTCTCCGACACGTTTTCAGTCAAGGCGGTGGGCGAAGTCGGCGAGACGGTGGTGACGGTCCACGCCGTGGTCAAGAACACCGCGTCGGGACAGGAAATCCTGTACTGGCGCGTAATGTAATTAAAAGGAGAGCCTTTCGTGGCACAGTTAACCGTAGGACTGGATCTGGGTTGTAAATGGATCAAGCGGGTACGACTGCGCAGCAGTTTCCGCACCGTCGAAGTGGTCGACTTCACCCACATACCGGTGCCCGACGACGACCGGCAACGCCCCGAAAAGGTCGGCGAGGCCCTGCAGCAGCTAGAAGGCAACGACCGGGTCGCCGATCTGGTGGCCACCGCCCTGCCAGGAGACGAGGTGGCCATCCACCTGCTCTCACTGCCTTTCTCCGACCGCAAACGAATCGCCCAGACCATCGGCCTGGAGTTGGAAAGCCAGATCCCCTTCTCTTTAGACGAAGTGGTGTTCGACTACCTGCAGACCGGACCGACCAAAAATGAGGAATCGCGCCTCCTACTGGCCTTCTGCCGGATCGAACGCATGGCCCGCTGGCTGGAGGTCTTCGACTCGGCCAACCTGGATCCTCGCCTGATCGGTCCGGACTGCCTGGCCTACACCAGCCTGATAGAAGCCCTACCACCGGTGGAGACCGGCGGAAGTGTGGCGGTGGTGGACATCGGCCACCGGCTCACCTCCCTATGCATCATCGGCCCCGACGGGGCCGAGTTCGCCCGCACCATCTCCGGGGGCGGGCTGGACATCACCGCCCGACTGGCCGAGGCCTTCAAGGTGAGTTCGACCAAGGCCGAAGCGGGCAAGCGCCGCAGCGGGTTCGTCGAGTCCAACGGGCGAACCGCCGGCACCCCGGAGCAGGCCATCATCTCCGACGCGGTCAAGCGGGCCACCGCCTCCCTGGTGCGCGAGTTGCGGCAGTCCTTCTCTGCCCAACACTCCATGATCAAGCGCCCGATTGAAAAGATCTGGCTCTGCGGCGGCGGCTCGTCGGTAGAAAACCTGGACTGGTACCTGGCCGGCGAGTTGGGCGTTTTGGTGGAGCGCATCCGCACGGAGCACTTCGACCTGCCCGGAATGGACCACCTGGAAAACGGCGACGAAACCAAGGGCGGCAACACCTGGGTCAAGGCCCTGGGTCTGGCCCTGCACGCCCACCAGGGCGGCCGGCGCGGCTTCTTGAGCCTGCGCAAAGGTCCGTTCTCCCACCAGGGCGACATGAAGATCGTCCGGGGCAAGCTGTTGCACCTGGCCGTGGCCTTGTTGATTTTGGCGTTTCTGGCCATCGGCTACGCCGTCACCAGTTACCTGAGCCTGTCTTCGGCGGAAAACACGCTGAACCGGCGGATGAAGGCAACCACCAAGGCCATCATCGGAAGGGAGATCGACGATCCCGAGGTGGCCATCTCCATCATCGAGGAAAAGCTGTCACCCGAGGGAGATCTGTTGCCGCGGCACACCGCGCTGGACGTGCTCCGCGAGATCCACGAACGCGTTCCGGATGAGCTGGAGCTGAAAATGAAATACATCAAGATCAGCCCGAAGAAAGTCCAGATAGGCGGCCTCACCGACAGCTTCGGGTCGGCCGAGAAGATCAGATCGTCTCTAAGCGAATACGAGTGTTTCAACGAGGTCCACACGGGCAAGACCCGCAAGACCAAGGAAGAAGACAAGGTGGAGTTCGAGCTCACCATCGTTTTCGGCTGTTGAGGAGACCATGAAAGCGCTGAGCAAAAAGATCGAAGACCTGTTGGCCGCACTGGGCCGGCTATCCCGCCGGGAGAAGTTCATGGTTGGCGGGATGGCACTCTGTTTCATCGTTTTCGTGGTTGCCCTGGTTTCCTTCTGGATATCCTCCAACCTGGGAGCCATAGAGCGGCGCATCACCGTCAAAACCACCCGGCTGCAAGCCCTCATCGATATGCGCAAGCAGTACGAGGACGCCAAGCAAAGAGAAGAAGAAGTCAAGCGGCTGATCCAGAGGGGCCGGAACATCGATCTGGTCACCACCCTGACCAACCTGGAAAAACAGCTGGGCGTCAACATCGAGGACCTGCAAACCAGAACCCCGGGGGTGAATCCGGACAAGGGGATCGAGGAGGTAAAAGTCGAGGTCAACATCCCCCACATCACCATCGACCGGCTGGTGGAGCTTCTAGAGGAGGTCGAGCGCAAGTCCAAGACCATCGCCGTGCGGGTTCTTCACGTGCGCAACAACTTCAGGGATCCCACCCAACTCGACGTGAACATGACCGTGTCGAACTTCCAGTTGATGAAAGAGCAGGCGGGCCCGGCGAAAGGGGCCCCCTCCAAGAAGGCCAAGAAATAGCGCCGCAAGGCGGCACAAGCTTAATCGAGGGCAGCATCATGGCAATACAATTCGTTGAACATATTTCAAATTCACTTACCACCAAGCCGGGCTAGCCATGCGAACCAAGATCATAAAATACGTCGGTTACTCGCTGTTCTTCCTGATGGGCCTGATCTTCTTCCTGGTCCGGGGGTTCCCGGTCCAGATCATCGTGGACGACCTGTCCCGGATGGCAAGGCAAAAGCTGGGAATGAAGATATCCATGCAAAACATCGCCACGCTGTTTCCCAACGGGGCCGAAGCGACCGGGGTTCGGCTGGTCAAGGAAACCCAGGAGGGATCGCCCAAGATATCCATCATGCTGGACCGGCTGTCGGCCCGGGTCTCCCTGTTCGGCCTGCTGGCGGGACGCCGGGACGTCTCGTTCTCCGCCGAGCTCCTCGAGGGGCAAGTCGAGGGCCGGTTCAACCTGGCCGCCGAGCATTGGGACCTCAAGACCAAGCTGGAGGCCTTGAACCTGGGCAAGCTACCCCTCTGGACCGAGCTGATTGGCTACGAGTTGGCCGGCAAGCTGACCGGCAATGTAGACCTGCACGTGGAGCCCAAGCAGATCAAATCCACCCGGGGAGAGCTGGCGCTGGAGCTGGTGCAAGGCCGGTTCGGCAACGGGAAAGCCTACGGGGTGAACGTTCCCTGGTTCGGCCTGGGCAAGACCCAGATCAACCTGAGCATCAAGAAGGGCAAGGCGGAGATCAAGACCTTCAAGGTGAGCTCGGACGACATCGAAGCCTCCCTGGACGGATATTTCCTGCTGCAGCAGAGGATAAAGAACCTTTCGGCCCACTGCCGGCTGCGCTTCAAGCCTTCCGACGAAAAGATGAAGGGAATCCGCTCCCAGATTCCCGAGGAGTTACGGGGAATGCTCGACTCCAAGTTCAACCGGGCCGAGGGGAAGGACGGCTGGTACCGCTACAGCGTGTTCGGGCGGATATTCGCGGGGAAACCGCAGTTCAGGCCGCTGAAACAATAACTCCCCTAGAATGTCTTGGATGCCGATTGCTTACCGCAGAACGAACTTGAACTTCTCGTCGCAGATGAAGATCTCATCGCCGTCGCGAGCCTTCATTTTCTCGATCTTCTCGCCCTTGAACCAGGTACCGTTGGCGCTGCCCAGGTCTTCAATGTAGTACTCGCCGCGCTCGCGGGTGATGATGGCGTGCTCGCGGGAGACCTTGACCGAGTTGATCACCAGGTCACACTTGCTCGAACGGCCGATGATGTAGATGTCCTTGTCGATCTTCCCGGTGTCGCCGTCCTCGTTGACGATATACAGCCCCTTGGCCTCCGCCTTGGCCTCCGCCTTGGCCGGCGCCTGGCGCGGCGCGGGGCGCGGCGGGCGCTTCACCGGAGAGGCGGGCTTGCGACCGGACGCTTCCTTGGTACGGCCCGACGCGAACTTCTGCCCCGGAGGCGGGCGGCGCGTCGGGCGAGCGCCCAACTCCTCCTCCTCCATAGGCGGCGCGGATTCACGGGAAATCGGAGTGATGTATCCCAGCTTCACGGCCAGTTCGAACATGGCCTGGTTGACCAAAGTATCCACATGGGTGCCGGACTCGTCAGCCATCGACGAGTAGACCTCCCATATAGGTTCGTTGATGGAGATTTGTCTCGGTCTCCCGGCCATGGCGCCTCCTCGCCAACGCGTAAACCCACAAAAAAACGGGAAGAATCCCGCAACCGGCCCGAATATAACAACTCCCCCCTACCCTGTCAACTTTGTGGAACTCGGTGATCTCCCAGGGAATTATTGCACCGGGGACACCGGTGGTGGATTAGGGCCAAGTCCAAACTTGCAACCGGCTGACGGTCGGTTATCATAGACTCTTGGTTCGCAATGTCTTCACATTTTGCGAAGATCGTTGTAAAGGATAACTGATGCGGCGAGTCCTGCGCGGGTTATTAGGTTGAGGCAGGAGCCACGCTGAGGCCAAGCATGAAGATCCGTAAAGCCATCTGCCTGCTATCCGCCCTGGTTGTGCTGAGCTGCGGCGTCAACCGGTACAAGCTCTACCAGCGCTTGCCGGAGCAAGACAAGGAACTGTTCGATCGCAGCAAGCAGTTCATGACCGACCGGCAGCAAGAACGATTCCTGCTGCTTTTAAAATCGGAAGCCCGGGCGAAGTTCATCGAGGGTCTTCACATCCAGGACCGCTTGAGCAAGTTTCCCCAATACGTCCAGGAGGCCATCATGGCCGGGCGAATCGTGCCGGGGATGAGCGTGGAAGCCATGCTGCTTTCCTGGGGCCGGCCGCACGAGATCGACCGCCGGGACGTGGACGGCGTCCCGACCGAGTGCTGGTTTTACTCGCGCCGCGAGCAGGACGGCCGCTCGGTGGACAAGCGGGTGTATATTCTCAGAGGACAGGTTACGGAAGTGGAATAAAATAGGTCAAATGATGCCTTCGAAGGGAGCGAATACTTATGACGAAAAAAGTTCTGTTTACTATCCTCTTTGGGTTTTGCCTGTCTGCCGTGCCGGTGATTTCCTGCGGCGGCGAAGGCGGAGATTTCATCGACAATGACAACGACGGGTGGGCCCCGGCGGCCGACTGCGATGACCACAACTCCAAGATTCATCCCCTGGCCGAGGAGATCCCTTACGACGGCATCGACCAGGACTGCAGCGGCAAGGACCTGACCGACGTCGACCGGGACGGCTACGATCACACCGACGTGCCGGGCGGAACCGACTGCGACGACTTGGACTGGCGCATCCACCCGGGCGCCACCGAGATTCCCTACGACGGGATCGATCAGAACTGCGACGGGCTCGACCACGACGGCCCGATCCAGGGGGACCACGACGGCGACAGATTCGTGGCCGACTCGGAACCGAACGGGATCGACTGCGACGACGACACCTCGGACGATCCGGCCGGGTGCCCCACCTGCACCTGCAACCAGGCGGCCTGCAACGGCTGCGCCAAGTGCATCTATCCGGGCGCCCCGGAGCGCTGCAACTGGCTGGACGACGATTGTGACGGGCTCACCGACGAGGGCCTGACCGACGCCGACGGCGACGGCGTCCCCGCCTGCCTGGACTGCGACGACTACGACGCCGGCCGTTACCCGGGCCGGGATGAAATCCCCTACGACGGCATCGACCAGGACTGCGACGGAGCCGATCTAACCGACGTGGACAACGACAATTTCCCCTCCAACCAAGTCGAGTTCGGCACCGACTGCGACGACAACGATCCCAACATCAACCCGGGTGTCAACCCCGAGCCCTGCAACAACGTAGACGACGACTGCGACGGCCAGACCGACGAGGACTCCGCCGGCGCGGTGGACGCGGACGGCGACACCTGGCTGGACTGCACCGACTGCGACGACGACCCCTCGGACGATCCGGCCGCCTGTACCACCTGCACGTGCGACCTCGTGGAATGCCACGGCTGCGCGAAATGCATCAATCCCGGCGCGGTCGATTTCGACGCCAACGGCATAGACGATGACTGCGACGGCGTAACCGACGAGGTGGACGCGGACGGGGACGGGGTCTACGCCGCGCCGGCCGACCCACAGCCCGACCCGGCCGACTGCTGCGATCTGGGCACCGAGGAAAGCCTGGGCTGTGACCTGGCTCCGCCCGACAGCATCTATCCCGGGGCGGTCGAGATCCCCTACGACGGGATCGATCAGGACTGCGACGGGACCGACCTGGTGGACGTCGACTCGGACGGCAGCCTGGGGATCCCCGCCGGGGGAGACGACTGCGACGACAACAATCCCCGGGCATACCCCGGCAACCAGGAAGACTGCATGGATCCGGCGGACAACGACTGCGACGGCATCATCAACCAGGACTGCGGGCCATCTACCGACGAGGAAGTGAAGATCGCCGCGGGCGAGTTCAGCATGGGCCGGCTAGCCGAGGAGTCCGTCTTGAACCCCGACCAGGTACCCCGGCGCACGGTGAACCTGGGCACCTACTACATCGATCGCTACGAGGTCACCGTGGCCCAGTACCGCCGGTGCGTGACGGCGGGAGCCTGCACCATCCAACCGCTTTACAACAACAACGAGGAATGGCTGGGCTCGGCCTCGGACTCGAACTACTGGGAGAACCAGCAACGCGGGCTCAGCCCGGCCATCAACCTCACCTGGGCCGAAGCCCAGGTGTACTGCCGGTTCGCGGGCAAGGATCTCCCCACCGAGGCCCAGTGGGAGAAAGCCGCCCGCGGGGCGGGCACCGACACGCGGATCTACCCGTGGGGCGACGTGGAATACCAGCCCGGCCCCGAGGGCGCGGACGTGCGCGTGCCCATTCCCTGCGATATGGCCAACCACAAGCACATGTGTACCCTGGAGGTTTGCGAGGGGGATACCGTCTCGGTCAATAACTACGACGACGGGCAGAGCCCCTTCGGCATCTACAACCTGGCCGGAAACGTCTCCGAGTACACCCGGGACTGGTACGACGCCACCTACTACACCACCGCTCCCCCCAACGATCCCCCCGGCCCCGCGACCGGAACCGCCAAGGTAGTCCGCGGCGGCGGCTTCGACGCGATCGACTACTACCTGGAAGTCACCACCCGCGCTTCCACCGCCCCGAACCAACGCTTCAACTCCATCGGCTGGCGCTGCGCCAGGTAAGATAGGTGCTCAGACACTTGCAAAGTGACTAACCCCCGTTACATACAACCACCGCGAGGCATCTCGTGAGCGAAGAAAAAAAAGGCCGCAGCAAGTTCCCCAAGCTCTTCTGGCTGGTGGTCATGTTCGAGTTCTTCGAACGTGGCTCCTACTACGGAATGATGTCGGTCCTTTCGGTCTACATGACCGACATCCTGGGTTTCGCCAAAACAGACGTGGGCCTGATCAAGGGAACCATCCAGCCGCTGTTGTACTTCCTGCCCATCGTCTCCGGCGCCCTGGCGGACCGATTCGGATACCGGCGGGTGCTGACGATCGCCTTCTCCCTGCTGGGAGCCGGCTACTTCCTTACCGCCCAGGCCACCGAATACGCCACGGTATTCATGGCCCTGGTGGTCATGGGCATCGGGGCGGGATTCTTCAAGCCGCTCATTTCGGGCACCATCGCCCGCTGCACCGACGAGACCAACAGCACGGTAGGCTTCGGCATCTTTTACTGGTCCATCAACCTGGGCGCCTTCCTCTTCCCGCTCTTCCTGGTGCCTTTTTTGAAGAACAACATCGGCTGGGACTGGGTGATCATGGCCGCGGCCATCGGCACCAGCGCCATGCTGCTGCCCACCATATTCGCCTTCAGGGAACCGCCCCGACCCAAAGGAGAAGAGAACCAGGAGAAGGACCAGACCAGCCTGCTGCAGACGCTGGCCAACGCCTTTGAAATCATCTACAGCCCCCTGATCCTGATCTCCGCGTGGATGCGCCGATCCAAGGTCGGAATCGTCGTTATGGTGGCCGTACTGGGAGGTCTCCTCGGCTATGGCGGTTTTAGCTTTGGCTCACCCACGGGCACCAACCACACTTTTGCGGCCAAGGTCTACCCATTCGAAGGCGGCCGCCTGATTGTCCGGGGAGAACCCAACCTCTGCCTGGCGAACCCCTATGAATTGAAACAAAAAGAGAACCGGCTCGAGGCGGTGTTGAAGCTCTACAACCCGAACAAGCTGGACGAATACGCGGATGCACTTCTCGCAGAGCTCGAACAAGTGAGCTTCATCGGCAAGGTTTCACCCGGCGATCTGGTTCGCTTCCGGGACGAGGCGGTGGTGAAGACCATCCTGGAAGTGGAGATCGCACCCGAGATAAACAACTTCAGGATCGAAAAGCGGCCGGGAGGCCGAATCGGGCTGTTGATCCGAGATGTGGAAACCTACCGGGAAAGAAAGTCGGAACTGCTCGAACGCCTCCAGAAGAATCCCCGGCTGGCAACGCTGTCGGAGGAAAAGTTAGACGATCTGACCGAGAAGGCCAGCAAGCATCCCTTCCTGCTGGTGTTCGTGGGCCTGTTGTTCGCCGGCGCCCTGGTCGTGCTCAGATTGGCGGCAACCTACAAGACATCTTCCGCACGAGCCAGGCTGGCCTATCTGGCGATAACGCTTTGTGCGATCTATCTGCCGATCTGGTTGCTGCCCGGGCTCTCGCTGTTCGCGCGCATCCTGTGCAGCGTGTTGAGCATCACCTTGCTGTCTCTTTTTGCCATCGACACCTCCGAGATGAATCGCTTCCGGGACCACTTCCGGTTTCTGCTCATGGTGGTGATCTATTCGGGCTTCTGGGTGCTGTACTTCCAGATGTTCGACTCGGTTCTGTGGTACGTGCAGGCCTACGTGGATCCGGCCAGCTTGAACAATGCCGTCAACGGTGCCTTCGCCGCGCTGGGCTTGGAGCTCAACTGGCATTTCGACGTGGAGCACGTAACCGTCATCAATGCGGGCACTATCATCCTGCTGCAGCTTTTCATCTCCAACATCGTCAAGAACATCAAGGCGCTGCCCACCATGATCGCGGGCATCACCATGGGGACCCTGGGAATGGCCATCCTGGCCATCTCCACCAATATCTGGGTGTTCATCCTGGGCATCATCATCTTCTCCATCGGGGAGATGACCGCGCACCCCAAGTTCATCAGCTACGTGGGACAGACGGCGCCGAAGTCGCGGGTGGCCATGTACATGGGCTACCTGTTTCTCTACGGGGTGATCGGCAGCAGCATCGGCGCACCCATCGGGGCCAATCTGTACGTCAAGTTCGTCGACGAGATGAACCAGCCCCGTACGCTCTGGCTCATCTTCGCCGGGATCGGCGTGGCCACCATCATAGGGCTGCTGCTGTACAACAAGTTCGTGGCCCATAAGCAAGAGGAAGAGCATGAGCTCGAGGCTTAAAGGACGGGTCAAGAAAACAGAGAAACCATCCTGGCGGGTGCACAAGCTGGTGGTGTATGGTGTGCTGATATTGGTGACTATCGCCATTCTCTGGTATCTATACCTGTGGGAGTGGAACCCTGACCGGGTCGCTCCCGATAAGCAGGACGACCAGGCTACGGAGTCAACGTCGGGGGCAACCGGGGGCAAAAAACCGTGAGGCGGTATTTCATGAAGACAAGAACGTTATTTTCAATCTGGTTGCTGGTTGCAATCACTCCGGTCCCGGCTTGGGCCGGCAAGCAAAATCCCGGGTTCGACCGGCGGCCCATCATGCTGCGAGCCATGGTCCAGGAGATGAACCGCTCGTTGAGGATGCTGAAGATGACGGGCTTCGAGCTGCCCTACTTCATCGCCTACGAGATGAAGGACACCCAGTCCCGGCACGTCTCCGCCCGGTACGGGGCGGTCTACAAATCCTCTTCCAACCGTTCGCGCCGGCTGCGGGTGGAGCTGCGAGTGGGTTCCTACGAGTTCGACAATGTCGGCACCAAGAACTCGCGGTTCGACTTCTCGCACCTTCCCGGGTACCGGGCGTCCGCCAACGCCCCCCTGGACGACGATCCCCAGGCGCTCCGCAACTCGCTGTGGCTGCGGACCGACGAGAGCTACAAATCCGCCTTGAAGACCTACCTGAAACGCAAGAGCAAGAAGATCACCGATGTGGAAAAGGAGGAGAAAGAGCCGGACAGCTTCTCTAAGGCCAAGCCTGAAAAATATACCCAACCGGCCCGGCCCTTTTCCTTCGAGCGCGAGCGGCTGGAACAACTGGTTCGGACCGCTTCGGCGCAGTTCGAAAACCACCCGCACATCTTCGACTCCCACGTCACAATCAACGGCCAAAAGCACACCCGCTACCTGATAAACAGCGAAGGAACCCGCATCATCACCGCGATGACCATCTACAACATCTCCGCCTTCGGCGCCACCCGCGCCCCCGACGGAATGCTGCTGAAGGCCAACAAGACCATCTACACACTGGATGAATCCAAGCTGCCCTCGGACCAGGAAATTATCGGGGAGGTCCGGCAACTGATTATGAACCTGGAGGCGCTGCGCCAGGCTCCCATCCTCGAGCCCTACACCGGTCCGGCCATCCTCGACGGCGAGGCCACCGGGGTATTGTTCCACGAGGTCGTCGGCCACCGCTTGGAGGGCGAGCGCCAGCTGGACGAGGAGGAGGGCAAGACCTTCAAGGAGCAGGTGGGCAAGCAGATCGTCCCGGATTTCCTGTCTATTGTCGACGATCCCACCAAGCGGCAAATCAACCAGACCGAGCTGAACGGTTTCTACCTATACGACGACGAGGGCGTCCGGGCCCAGCGGGTGCTGCTGGTGGATCGGGGCATCCTGAAGAACTTCCTGCTCAGCCGCACTCCGGTCAAGGACTTCCCCAAGTCCAACGGGCACGGGCGCTCCGCCACGGGCGAGAAGCCCCGCGCGCGGATGGCCAACACCATCGTGAAGTCCTCTAAAACGGCCCCGTTCGCCAGGCTCAAGGAAATGCTCATCGCGGAGGTCAAGCGGCAGAAGAAGCCCTACGGGCTGATCATCAAGAACATCATCGGGGGCTCCACGCATACTTCCTCCTGGGGCTACCAGGCCTACAAGGGCATCCCCGAAATGGTCTACCGCGTCTTTCCCGACGGGAGAGAAGAACTGGTCCGGGGCGTGGAGATCGTCGGCACGCCCATCGCCAGCATCAACAAGATCATCGCCGCCTCGGACCGGATCTCCATCTTCAACGGCTACTGCGGCGCGGAGAGCGGCTACGTCCCCGTCTCCGCCGTGGCCCCGGACGTGCTCATGACCGAGATCGAGCTGCAGCGCTCCATGAAGAAATCGGAGAAGAGCCCGGTGCTCCCCTCACCCTGGACGGGCCCGGCCAAATAGATGCATTGCTCCTGCTCATTCCCAACCGTCTTCTTCATCGGGCTGGGGATCTTCCTGTTCATCCGCTGGATGAATAAGATCGACCGGGCCAGCCGGGAGACCGCCGAGAGGATGTACGATCCCACCCAGCCGGACGTGCAGCGGGCCCAGCGCTATGACGTACACGCCACCGTCCCTAAACCCTTCGAGAGTAGCGAAGCCCTCCTGATCGCCGCCGCGGTGAAGCCCACCTGCCCGGTCTGCAATGACATCATCGAGGGAAAGTCCGCTGCCTGTCCCTGGTGCAAAGCCGCTCACCACCCGGAGTGCTTCGCTCTCAACGACGGCTGCGGCAAGTGCGAGTTCACCACCACCTGATCACGGCACGCAGTGGGCGCCACCGTCATCACTGCAGGTGCCGGCGCAGTCCTGTAAAAGCTCCCGGGTGCAGGTGACGCCGCACACGGGCTCGACCGAGATCCGACACGCGTGCACGTCGCCCCCCGCGCAGAACAACTCCCCGGCCTGCTCCCGGGTGCAGTCCCGGCAACCCGCGTCCTCGCATCCCGCTTCGGGCTCCTCGGGCACGCAAACCCAGACCAACTCCAAATCGACCAGGGAACCAGCGTTGGCCAAAACCAGATCGCAGACCTCGCCGAGATGACAGGGATACTCCCCGGGGCACAGGCGCCGGCAGTCGGAGGGGCCGTACAAACTCCCGTCCGCCTTCCAAATCCGGCAAGCTTCGATCCTGGGACACTGGCTGTCGGCGGTGCAGGAGTAACCACTAGACTCTGGATAGGCGGAAGGACACTCGCCGCCGACCTCCACGCAGGCGGACAGAGTCTGGCAACAATCGTAGCCGTTGGGACAATCACACGGCGCGCCCTCGATATCGGCGTGGGGAACGCAGCCTCGAAGCAACAAGATCGGGACCAAGGCGATCAGCCGGCCGGTCGTTCGAAGCATCAGAACCTCACCAAGAGTTGCAGGCCACCGGGCCCGGATTGCACCTTGACGTCTTGTGCGGGCCACAGCTTCCAGACCAGGTAGACGGCCAGCGCGGCGGCGGCCACGGAGTAGCAGGTGACCGCCGCGGCGTTGTAATCGTCGATCCGATCGTTTACAAAAACCCGATCCGCACCGGACATGTTCTCGTCCACGCTGTATAGCTCCGAAAACGCCAGCGCGATGAACGTCGCCCCCGCCCCCAACAGGGTGACCGAGGCGATGCCCAGCCCCCGGCGCGCCCAGTCCCAATCGCCGGTCCGGCTTGCGGGCATGATTTCGATCATCTCCCCCGCGTGGACAGGCAAACCCGCAACCAACATAAACAGGGCCAGTATACGCGCATTCATCGGAGCTATCCTCCTCCAGGATGGCCGGAACATCAAGCGGGGTAAAAATATTGCCATCCATGACAATAATGTCAGATTTACCGAAAATGACTCGTTGCGTCAAAACTCCCCGGGAATGTTCAAAGAGTCGCGCTGTCAACGGCTTATTGGGGCTGAGTTAAGTTGGCATCCCTGTTGCAAATGATCTCCATTGATGAAAACGATGGGAGTAGGTATGGCCAGAAAATCCATGGGTAAAAAGAAAAAACTGTATCTGATTGTCGAGAAGTTGAGAAAGTACCCCAAGGAAAACTCCAGAAACAAGCGAAAATACAACTTCACCGACCCCACCGCGCTGAGAGCGCTGCGCATCCACCGCCACCTGCGAGCGCTGGAGAACGACATCCTGGAGCACAGCCAGAACGGCAACGGCAAGCGAGACATCTCCCTGAAGCGGGACTCCAAGTCCGAACAGGTGGTCATCTGCATCAAGAACGACGAGGTCCACTGCTTCCGAGTAGCCTACCTCTCCCCCCTTGAGTTCTCCATCCTGCGCAAGAACCGCAAAGTGGCCAACGTCCTGCGTAAATGCAAGGCTTGGAAGGACGTCGCTTAAATCAGTGCCCGGTCAGCAAAGCAGCACCCTTGTGGTGTCCCAGTGCCCAGTTCCCAGTTTAAATGGCACCCTTGGTGCACAATTGCGCATGCATGGGTCTAGTGTAACTGGGAACCGGGACACCACAAGGGTGCTGCTTCGCTGACCGGGCACTGGGCCCACAATCTCCCACCCCATTTCCGGTCAATCCCAATCTCCCGCGTAAAAATGGACACTTACGAAGAGGACCACGAGTAAATTGCCTCACCAGTATAGTGGCACCGCGTATATTGAGTTCCTTTGGGTAGTCAATATGTTATATCGAAACGTAGGGGCACCAGTGGGAGATTGGGGTGGGCACTGATCTATTGGAATTAATTCTCTCCTCTGATAACGTCCAAATCCTTCCGTCTATTTTTTTTGGAGGTGTGCCTATGAGATCGTCCGCACCTGTGTGGTGGATCTATATTCTGCTGCTCTTGCCGGCACTCTGCGGCTCGGCCGAGGAGGAGGGCAAGGTCACCCTGCCGGTCTCCATGTGGGAACAAATGCAGAGAACCATGGAGCAAGAAAAAGAACCCGATCGTTCTCCGGTGCCGGTGGGCCCGATAAGGCGCAAGATCGACGGGACCTTCCGCAAGGGGTTGTTCCAGGCCACCCTGACGGCCAGCTTCGAGGTGCTGGACACCCGGGGCCACATCCGGGTGCCGGTATTGGACGGAGCGGCTTCGGTTCAAGAAGTGCTGCTCAACAACCAACGCACCTCCCTGCTCCGCGAGGGCGGCATGTACAGCCTGGGCGTGGACCAGCCGGGCACCTACACGGTGCGGGTAAGGTTCTACTGGGGCCGGGAGCAAGATCGCTTCGCCCGTAAGCTGCGCTTCCGCCTCCCATCCTCGGGTGCTACCGAGATATCCGTACTCATACCGGAAAAGAGCATCGAGGCCAAGCTGGCCCAGGGAGCGCTGATATCGCAAAAGATCACCCCGCGGGGAACCCAGCTGGTCGGGCACCTGGACGCTTCCGGGCTGTTCGACCTCGCCTGGACCAGAAAGCTCACCCACAAGGCCACACAAGCCCTGCGGATGGAGGCCCGGCTGTACACGCTGTTCACTATCCAGGAGGCCATCGTCGGCGGCGTGGCGGTCTTCGACCTGACCCTCCTGGATGGCGAGACCGACCGAATCGATCTGCGCCTGCCCGAGAACATCGAGGTGATCCGCGTGGAGGGCGACGCGGTGCTCCAGTGGAAAACGGAAGCCGGTGAAGATGGCGGAGACTTGACCGTGCTGCTGCGGCACCTGGTGGAAGACCGGGTCCGCGTAGCGGTGCACTTCCAGTTCCCCGCCGAGGAGGATAAGCCCGTGCGCCTGCGCATGCCCCTACCTCCAAAAGACGCCGAGATGACCGGCGCGCTGGGAGTGCACGGGCCGGCGGGCCTCAACGTCAAGGTGGCCGACATCCAGGAAGCCCAGAAGCTCACCCTGCGCGATCTGCCCCCCGAGCTGACCAACCTGGCCTCCAGCCCGTTGCTCTTCGGCTTCCGCTTCACCCAGCCCCCCCGAATCACCCTGGCCGTCGCCCGGCACCGGGAGGTGGAGTTGGTAAGCACGCTGATCGACGAGATCCAGGCATCCAGCCTGCTGATCGAGGACGGCACCGAGGTGACCAAGATCAAGCTGCGGATCCGCAACAACACCCGCCAGTACCTGACCATGCACCTTCCCGAGGGAGCCGTGCTCACCCACTCCCTGATCGACGGCCGGCCGGTGCGCCCGGCATACACGCAGGCGGGCGAAGGCGAGGCATTGCTGTTCCCCCTGCGTCAGAGCGAGCGCATCGGCGCCGGGCGGGAGCGCTACCACACCGTGCGCGCAGGCGAGACCCTCAGCGACGTCGCCAACTTCTACTACTCCGATCCGAGCCAGTGGCGCGGGATCCTGGATTTCAACCGCGATCAGATGGCCAACGAGTTGGACATGGTGGCCGGCCAGGGGCTGCGCATCCCCCAAAAGACCGGCGTCACCGTGGAGGAAAGCAGCTTCGTAATCGAATTGGCCTACAAGCGCAAAAGCGATCCGTTGGGCTCTCTGGGCCGCGTCACGGTCACGCTTCCAAAAATCGACGTGGACAGCATGAAGGCCATCTGGCACGTGTACTTCCCCCGCGCGCTGATGCCGCTGTCCTTCGACACCAACCTCACCCAGTACTCGTCCATCCGCTACGATCCCTTCCGGAGGATCCGCGACTTCCTACACCGGGCGCTGTTTGAACCCTGGGCCTGGGCCGGCGGCCGCTACAAGAGCATCCTGAAGCAACGCAAGGTGATCTACGAGGCGGAGAGAAGGGGACGCGGGGAAGTGGTGCTGGCAGCCTTTCCGCTCACCGGGGACCGCTACCGTTTCAAACGGGTCCTGCTGGGTCAGGAAACTCCGAAAATCAGTGTAACCTACATCGACCGCGGCATGGCCGCCCCGATCCGCTGGGGCGTGTTCCTGCTGGCATTTTTTTTGGGCCTGTGGATGCTCTGCGACAAACGGAAGCCAATCACCTGGATAATTACCGGCGGAGTCCTGGTGGTGGCGCTGCTTCTGGCCCATTACTTCTTGGGAACCCACCGGCGAATTGTTTGGGGCGTGGATCTGGCACTTTTAGTCGCCCTGTTTCGCCTGCGCGCGGGGCCGAGCTTTTCGGATCTCAAGGACCTGGTGCAGTCACCCTGGACAATCGGGCGACACCTCACCTTCCGCAACCTGGCCTTCGTGGTGGGATTGTGTGTAGTCGCCTGGGTGGTCCTCACCCTCCCGCTGCTGCTATCTACGGTGGGCGCGGTGGTCCTGTTCTTCTGGTGGCGCAGGAAACTCCGGTTGAACCGGAAGGAGGTGGCCCATGCGTAGCCATATCGCCATTCTCCCGATCGCGCTTTTCGTTTTTCTCCCGGCGCATGCGCAACAAAACCGCTACCCGGTGAACGAGCAGGACTTCCAGGGCAACGGGGACTTCTACGAGAAAGCCTACCAGGAGCACGATCAGCAAAGCGCCGCGCGCGAAGCCCAGGCCGAGGCCAACTTCGACGCCATCATGATCCCCCAAAACATCGTACAAACGAACAAGCCGCCGGCGGTCCAGCCGATGCCACCTCCGCGGGCCGGTCACCAGAGGCACCAGAGGCAAATGCCCGGCAGTGGCGGCGTCGCCCAACCTATCGTGACCGTCCCCCAGCAAACCGAGCCCATTGTGGAAGTTCCTTTAAAGGAGTACTCGGACGTCCGCGAGCGGATAAACGCGATCGACAAGAAGAACGCCCGCTACCAGGGCCCGGCGGTGGTGCTGGGCTCGGCGGAATACGAAGGCTCGGCCATCCCCGGCGCCCTGCGCCTGAAACTGAAGCTCCAGGTCACCCTGGGCCGGCCCGGTAAGTGGAAGACGGTTCCCCTGGTGGGCGACGACGTCGTCCTGGTCAAGGCCGCCGTTTTGAACCAGCCCATCCCGGTCTCCCGCCGATCCGGTTTCCACGTCTGGGTGACCCGGCAGACCGGCGAGGCCGGCGTCGACATCGATCTGCTGGTTCCCGCGCGCGGACCGCGCGGCTCCATCGAGTATGATTTCCTGGTGGCCCGCACGCCGGTGACCAGCTTCTCCTGCCAGTTTCCGGTCCCCGGGCTGGAGCCGCGGCTGGATGCGGCCGTGCGCTCCGCCGCCCGCCCGGCCAATGGCGGGACGCTGCTTACCGCCACCCTGCGGCCCACCACCCGGATCCACCTGGTGGGCTTTAGGGACCTGGGCGAAGCCGACCAACAAAAAGCCAAGATCTACACCGAGAGCCTGAACCTGCTCTCGGTGGACGAAGGCGCGCTGGATCTCTTCACCGTCATCCGCTACACCATCCTCTACGCCGGCACCAAGGAGTTTGTCATCCAGGTCCCCAAGGGCCTTACCGTGGTGTCCGCGGACGGCGAGGGAGCCTTCCGCTACCTGCTGGAAACCAACGAGCAGGGCACGCTGATTAGGGGGGAAACCGCCTTCCCCATCCGCAACAACTACGAGATCTCGCTGAGGCTCCACCGGGAAATCCCCAAAGGGGGCGAGCCCTTCGATGTCCCCCTGCCCCACTGCCAGGGCGTAGAAAGGGAGCACGGCTGGCTGGGCGTCGAGGTGCCGGGCAAGCTGATGCTGAAGGAGATCAAGCGGGCCGAGGTGCTTTCGGTGGACATCCGCCAGCTTCCCGAGGAAATGGTGCGCTCGTCGGTCAGCCCCATTCTGCGGGCCTACCGCTACCACACCGGCCGGGCCCAGGTCCGGTTCACCGCCGAGCGGCTGCCGGAGAAGGAGCCCGAGTCGGCCTCCATCGACCGCGTCCGGGCCTTCACCACCGTCACCGGGGAAGGCAACGTGATGACCGACATGCGCATCACCCTGCGCAACCGGCTCCGGCACAGCCTGACGCTATCCCTACCCGAGGGTACCCAGATCCTTTCCACCCACCTGGACGGACAGAAGGTCAAACCATCAGAGAGCGAGAAGGGCCACATCCTGCTGCCCTTGAAACGCTCCGCGGGCACCGAGCGGCTGCAGGCGTTCACCCTGTCGGTGGTTCTGCAAAGCAAGGTACCCGCGCTGGGCTGGTTCGGATATCCCGACCTGCGCCTGCCCACCGTAGACCTGCCGGTATCGTCCTGCGCCTGGTCGGTATACCTGCCGGCCAGAAACATCTACACAGAGCTTTCCGGAGACATCGAGCCGCAGGTCTACACCGGCCGCGGAAGCTGGCATCAGCCTTCGTATGCCTACTCCTCCCAGCCGGCGGCGCCGAGGCCCGCGACCGCCCGGCCGGCGGCCTCGGCCCACACCGGCGCCATGCCGGTCAGGATCAAGCTGCCCGAGCACGGCAAGCGCCTGGAATACTCCCGCTACTGGATCGAGAAGGACCACCCCGTGGAGGTCTCCTGCTTCTACGTGCGCGGCTGGCTGCGCATCCCCGCCTGGATAGGGCTGGCCTGCATCCTGGCCCTGGGCATCCTGCTCATCTCCATGCGCTTCACCTCGACCACCTTGGAGTTCCGCCCCAAGACCCTGCCCGCGGTGGGACTGGGAGCGACGTTGGCGGCGCTCTGGCCGCTGTGGAGGCTGGGCGGATTTCTGGGAGTGTTTTTAGGCATCGTGCTCGGCGGAATCGCCATAGCCATCCACCGGGGCTGGTTCAAAAAGGGCCCCGCGAAGGTGACCGAGTGGGGTCAGACGTTGGCGAAACGCTTCCGGGCACGCCGGCGCGACCGGAAGGACTGGACCACCGGCCGGGTCACCTGGCGCATCCTCATGACCATCGGCCTGGGCTTCTTCGGCCTGATTCTCATCGAAGCGGGGCTACGGCTCTTGTACCTGCTCTTCAATCCTCTGTAGGGAATTTTTTACTTGTCTGTTCCTTTGACGGGTTTGCCTAGAAAATCGGAAAGCGCAGCGGCCAAGGACGCTCCGAACGCCTGTAGGGTTTTCTCTTCCCGCCAGCGGCGCTCCTCACGTGGATCCAGGGCGTGATGAGTTTCGATAATTACCGAGGGCATTGAAGGCTTTCGAAGGAAGAAAATGCGCCGGCCTGGCTGGTGGCGGTCTACGAACACTCCGGGGGATTTTGGATCGTCTTCATACAAACCGATGTAGTCATTTCCGTCATAGGGCAAAAAACCGGCTGCTTGCATCCTACTGGCTATGGCACCCAGGGCCAGTGACAAAGTCCTGCTGTTGGGCTCAGACGCCGGTTGAGGCCGAAGGGCCGGGCATCGCCGGAGATGCATCACGATGCCGAGAATGGGGCGAGTACACGTACTTTACCGAAATCCGAGCACACTGTGGCCCGAAACGTGGGCGATGACAACGTGGCTTGTGGAAACCGGCGGGCTTACGCGCCCAGCAGCGCCAG
>JAUXGL010000081.1 GCA_030622135.1 Deltaproteobacteria bacterium | reverse complement strand
TCTTGGGAGGTGAAGGTCCTCGATTTGCGTATCGAGGAATCGTCCCCGCCGTCGACTCCTCCATCCTCGGTGTTCTGCGATGACGGGTTGGAGCAGGAGACCAATCCGACCAGGAGCACCAAGCCCATAATCCGCAACCAGCCACTTCCGCTAGATTCGTACCTCATCGTCCTCCTCCTTTCGAAGCCGCTTCTCCGGACAGGAGATCACGCGCCGAGCTACTTTCCCTCATTCCGTAAATTCTTGCAAGTTTCACACCGCCACCATTCTTGTGAAATTCCTTAAAATATCGGACAGTTAACTGACAAGCGCCCTCTTTGGGATCATGACGTGTCACCACAACGGTACACTTTTTGGCTCCCTCGTGCTCAGTAGTGGGACACGCATCTTCTAGAGCCGGCAAGATGAGCTGCCGCTGAGTACACGCGATCATGAGGCGTCCTGTCCAAAAGCAGAATACCGGTGTCGGTGCAGCCGGGAAAGCCGGTCCAGGCAAGGATCCTTATCGATCCACTATTCCCAATATACCGTCACGCTCTCCACGACCGGACTGCTCACGGCGCTCAAGGCATACATGCGGACTTCTACCTGGCCGAAACGACCGGCGACCGGACAGGAGATATCGCCGGGTTGATCTAGAAACGGGCCCCAGGGTGCCGTGGCCAGCGCGTCCAGAGTCGTCTGGCAGCGGAAGCGGGCCTGCACTCGGGTGTCGGTAGGTGTCTGGGCGGTCCAGTTGATGCTCTTCCAGGCGGGGTTGTCCGTCTCGCTGTCGATGTCTCCAATCCACCAGGCGAATCCCTCGTTGTGGTGGGTGATGGTACGGAGCGACAGGCCCAGCATGTCACTGTAACTATATGGTCCGTGACCTACCTTGATCTCGAATGTCTTACTAGTGTCCAAACCGTTGATCCGGGTCACCATATCCGCACTTCGGCTGACCACCCAGGCGTTGCCCCAGGCGTCGACGCCCACGCCGATGGGATTCGCTCCCACGCCGACCGAGGCCAGCAGCTCGCCGTCCGACCCCTTGTGCTTGGACGCGGTCGCGGTTGTTGAATTGGCCACCCACACGTTACCGTCCAGATCGACCGCCACGCCCCGAGCCACCGATCCACCCACGGGATATGCGCCGATCATCTCCCCGGCGGAATACTGCAGGCCATCGGCTGGATTGATTCCGTCGGTGCCTTTTACTTTTACGATGTCGTCGCAGGCGGTACCGCCCAGCCAGATGTTGTTTAGCTGATCCACGGTGATACCATAGAGACCGATGCAGCCCTCCCGATCGAAGGGGCCATGGACTCCCAGGACGGTACCGTCGCGTGTGTCTATTTCGGTTACCTGGGGAACTCCCCAGACGTTCACGACCCACAAGTGCCCGCGCTGATCGACCACGCTTCCATAGGGAAAGTCCGCCACCGGGATGGCCGGATTCTGGCACTCGGCTCCTTCTCCCCGATAGCAGGCTCCGGTGTCGCCGTCGATCTCCCATACCGTGTCGTCCACCGAACAGCCCACCCAGAGATGGTTGTCGGCATCCAAAGACAGCGATCGCGGCGCGTGGCCCACCCGGACACTCAACAGGATGCTCCCGTCCTCTCCGGACACCTTCATGACCTTGTAGTCCACCTCCTGGGGAATTCTACGGCTGCCCAGGTCGCCTCGGTTGATGTAGGAACTGGTTCCCCGGCAGCCGACCCACGTGTTTCCCTGGATGTCCACCGTGGTTCGCGAGGGGTTGTAGCAGCTCTCGCCGGCCTGGTTCACCAGGGGGTACGTGCCCAACACTTCAAAGGTCTTGGTATCAATCTTTGAGGCCGTGTTGTCAGACGAGTTGGGCACCCACATGAAGGGAGTCTCGAACAGGGCCAGGCCCGCGTTCATCTGGAGCATTCCCGGCGTGTCCGTGTTGAGTCCGTTTGAGTTGCCCGACTCCCAGTCTTCTTGGGAGGTGAAGGTCCTCGATTTACGGGTCAGTGAATTATCCCCGCCGTCGACTCCTCCGTCCTGGCCCGCATCGCCGTGGTCATCTGGACCGACTTGGCCGTCTGGACCGGCGTCGTGAGCGTCGGCGTCCGAGGCATCGGGGTAGGTAGTGCTGTCACCATAGCCGCAACCAATCGGAAGGTGGACGAGCGCGACAATAATCAAGCTCGCCAGGATTTTCCACTGCATTGTGCTCTCCTTTTAAGAATTCAACGGGCTGAGTTTCGCCACAAGCAAACGACAAGGTCAAGCGCTTGCTGTGTCCCCCAGAGGTGACGCACGTATTTCACCCTCCCTTTGTCAGTCGCCGGGAAATATGCTAGGGGTGATGAAACTTGTCCGGCGGCGCGGTGGGAAGCATACCGGCCGGACCGAGGGTAATGAGAAACGGTGATCTGAGATGCTTTCTGAAAAGGAAAAAAAGCTGCGGGACATCCTCGGGGAGGTTGGATCGGTCCTGGTGGCCTTCTCCGGGGGAGTGGACTCCAGCGTCCTATTGGCCGTGGCTTGCGAGACTCTCGCGGGCAAGGTGCTCGCGGTGACTGGGGATTCGGAGACCTACCCCAGATCCGAGTTGGAACCGGCACGCAATCTCGCTCTGCGTCTCGGCGCCGATCACCTAGTGGTTCAAACATGTGAGATGGATACGCCCGGGTTCGTGGAGAACTCCCCACAGCGATGCTACCACTGCAAGCGTGAGCTCTTTTCCCGTCTACTGGACATTGCCCGCGAGCGCGGCCTGGCCGCTGTGGCCGAGGGCAGCAACTCAGACGACCTCGGCGACTACCGGCCGGGGCGCCAGGCCCTCCTGGAGTTGGATGTCAAGAGCCCCTTGCTCGAGGCCGGGCTGAGCAAGGCGGAGGTCCGCGCGCTCGCCCGCAAGCTGGGGCTCGAGGTGGCCGACAAGCCGGCCGCGGCCTGCCTGGCCTCGCGCTTTCCCTACGGGGAACCCATCACGGTTGGTAAGCTTTCGAGAGTGGAAGCGGCCGAAGCATACCTCGGCGTCATGGTGGAAGGTCACCTCCGGGTGAGATCCCACGGGGATCTGGCGCGGGTGGAGGTCGAGCCTGACCGGATGCGGGTTCTGATCGAGAACCGGGCCGAGGTGGCCAAGACCCTCCGGGAGTTCGGTTTCACCTACGTCAGCCTCGATCTTTCGGGCTACCGAACGGGCAGCATGAACGAGGCGCTGGGGCCTGGTGACCGGGCCGGGAAGGTCCCCTGATGAACGAGAAACGGTTGCGGGAGCTGCTCGAGGAGATCAAGGCCGGCGGGCGCGGGATCGACGAGACGGTGGAGATTCTGCGCAACCTGCCGTTCGAGGATCTGGGATTCGCCCGGCTCGACACCCACCGAGAGCTGAGGACCGGAGCCCCGGAGGTAATCTTCGCCCCCGGCAAGACAGTGGAGCAGCTAACCGGTCTGATTGAGAGGTCTCTTTCACATTCCGGCTCCGTCATGGTCTCGCGGATAGAAGCCGAGACGGCATGCGCGCTCGGCCGGAAATTCCCCGACCTCGTCCATGCGGCCGACGCACGCACGCTGTCTTACCGTGAGAAGAAGCCGGATCCGAAGCCGGGCTTCGTCGCCCTGGTCTCGGCCGGCACAGCCGACCTGCCGGTGGCCCAAGAGGCCGCCGTGACCCTGGAATTTTTAGGCAGCCGGGTGGAGCGTATCTGGGACGTCGGAGTCGCCGGGCTGCACCGTCTGGCCCCCTGTCTCGAACGCCTACAGCAGTCGCGGTCGGTCATCGTCGTAGCCGGCATGGAGGGTGCCCTGGCTAGCGTGGTGGGAGGCTTGATAGGCCGGCCGGTCATCGCCGTCCCTACCAGCGTGGGCTACGGAGCGAACTTTCACGGTCTGAGCGCGCTCCTGGGCATGCTGAACTCCTGCAGCCCGGGCGTGGCCGTGGTCAACATCGACAACGGTTTCGGAGCAGCCTGCTTCGCTCATTTGATCTAACCGTCAAGGGATTACCGATGGATCTGAGACCCACAGACACTCACGCAGAAGAATCACCGGCGCGGGAGCGCGGGAAAGTCGCCTACCTCGACTGCGGCGCCGGCGTCTGCGGAAACATGCTCCTCGGCGCCCTGGCCGATCTGGGACTCGGAGTCGCTTTCTTCCGGGACCTGGTTCGGAGATTGGCCCTGGACGGAGTGCGGGTGCTGAACCGAGAGATCAAGAGGCGCGGCCTCAGGGCAATGCTGATCGAGGTAGAGTGGGATGGAAACCAGGAGAGCCGCGGCCTCGATGAGGTCGCGGCCGTCATCGAGGCCGGTGCCCTGGAAAAGGAGATCAAACGACGTTCCATTGAGGTCTTCGAAAAGCTGGCCCGTACCGAAGCGGACGTCCACGGGGAGAGCGTGGAGACAGTTCACTTCCACGAAGTGGGGGCCGTGGATTCCATAGTGGACATCGTCGGCACCGTGGCCGGACTGGCGGAGCTTGGAGTGAAACGGATCGAGTGCTCTCCCCTGCCCATCGGTCGCGGCCAGGTCGACTGTTCCCACGGGACACTGCCCCTGCCCGCACCGGCCACGGCCCGACTGCTCAGGGGAACACCGATCTTCGGCGTCGACGTGAGGGGGGAAACCGTTACTCCCACGGGCGCGGCCCTGGTAACCACGCTGGCAGGATCCTTTGGTCCTCTGCCCGCGATGACCCTGACGGGCGTGGGAGACGGAGCGGGCCATCATGACCTGGGGCTCCCGGGTTTTTTGCGTATCTTCACCGGGACCCTCAATCGCCCGGACTGGCTCCCCAACGGTCTGGCCCGGGAGACCAATATCCTCGCCGAGGCCAACATCGATGACATGAACCCCCAGCTCTACGAGCACGTGATGTCCAGGATGTTCGCGGCCGGCGCGCTCGACGTCTTCCTTACACCCATCCAGATGAAGAAAAACCGTCCCGCGACGAAGCTCTCCGTTCTCACCGCCGAGGAGAACCTTGCGGGGGTGGCCCGTATCCTGTTCGAGGAAACCACTTCGATAGGGTTCAGAGTCACGCCCGTCACCAAGTATGCCCTGGAGCGAGAGGTGGTCGAGGTCCCTACCCGGTGGGGCCCGGTGCCGGTCAAGGTGGCCCGCTTCGAAGGACGTGCGGTCAACCGCAGCCCCGAGCACGATGTCTGCCGGGCCATAGCAGGCAGGCAGGGGATACCCCTGGGCTTGGTCATGGAGGAAGCGCTCCGGTTGTGCACCGACGACTGACTTTTCTCACTCGCCTTCGCCAAGATGCCCCCTGGCAAACCACGGGGAGCTTCACCGGATTCTGTCGAGATTCTATCAATCTTCCCGCTTATTGCGGGAGGTACGATCCGATAACTTTCTCTTTGCGGCTTTTTGTAAGCTTCCCACTTTGTCTTCCGGACCAACTACCACCAGGGTATCTCCCTTGGCGAGCTCCACGGATGGATCGGGGAAGGTGGAGTCGCCGCGCCGGTGACGAACCGCGCAGACAATTACGCCGTACCGCGTCCTCAGATCAAGGGCTCTGAGACTCTTGCCGACCAGGAGTCCATCAACCGCTATTTCGTCTTTGATGTCGCCCGTGGAGAGGTGAACCAGCTCTTCACTCGAAGGACCCGCACTTCCCCGGTCTTCGGTAAACTTCAGCACGGATTCCCGGTGTAATACCTCCCGGTTGTATAACGAAATCACGTCATCCTGCCGAATCCATCCGACCAGGTGCCCGCCGGCCCTGTCGACCACCGGCAGTTCTTCGATATGGTGCTGGCTGAAAAGCGCGATGCAACGGTCCAGGGTGTCGCCGGGGGATACAATGCCTACCAGCGGACGCATCAAGTCGGCCGCGACCAGTAAATTCCGCATTGAGGATTCTTCGCGGATGATTGTGGATACCTCCTCCATCGTGACCACTCCCTGGGGACGACCCTCTTTGTCGATCACATACTGCCGGTGGTTGCCGCTCGAAAGAACCTGGTCCAAGCTATGCTCGAGTGGTGTATCCAGGAAAAGCGAATGCTCGATTGGATGGATAAGGCAGCCTACCTGGATCCCGGACATGATATCTGCCTCTGTGCCTACGAAAGTACCGGCTCCTCTGCGGGACAGTTTCAATGTGTAGATTGATTCCTTGCAAAGACGTGTGGATACAAACGTGGCGATAACGCATGACAACATCAACGGCAGGATGATCGAGTGCTGGTCGGTCAACTCGAAAACAATCAGTATCGCCGTAAGGGGTGCATGAGTTGTGGCGCCGACCAGCGCACCCATGCACACTAACGCGTAAGCACTGGGACTGGCGACAATACCAGCCGGCAGAACCGCATTGGCCAGAGCCCCAAAAGCTCCCCCGAGGCATGCGCCAATGAACAAGGAAGGTGCGAAAATCCCGCCTGAGCCGCCTGAGCCTATGGTGTTGCCGGTGGCGAAGATCTTCGCGGCCATCAGCAGCAACAAAATGCCCAAGGCGCCCAGCGTACCTGGCGGCATATTCCCCGATTCCCAGTCGAGGACATTCTCGATATGTTCGTACCCGACGCCCATGACCTGAGGCAGCCATAGCGCGATTATCCCGATGATCGCACCGCCGAATACGGGCTTTGCATAGGCAGGACCCGGGAGCAGATCCCAGAGATCTTCAAGGGCATAAAGCCCGCGGGTGAAAGCTACGCCTACTGCCGCGGCCAGTGCACCCAGGAGCACGTACAACGGAATTTCCCACACACTGACCATATCATAGGCGGGCACTATGAATGCCGGAGAGTTGCCCAAATGATACCTGGTAACAACCGTGGCGATCACCGCCGCGACCACCAAGGGGCTGAATGTCCTGGCCGAACCCCGGCCCAAGATGATCTCGATGGAAAAAAGCACTCCGGCAATGGGTGCGTTGAAGGTGGCGGCAATACCCGCGGCGGCACCGCAAGCGACCAGGGTCTTGAGGCGTTCTCCATAAATCCCGAAAAGCTGGCCCATGGACGAACCCACGGCGCTGCCTATCTGCACGATCGGTCCTTCCCGTCCGACCGAACCGCCGCTGCCGATGCATATGGCACTGGAAAGGATTTTTACGACGGCAACCCTTGGTCTTATGCGACCGCCCAGGTTCTTGCAGGCGTCCATCACCTCGGGGACACCGTGCCCCTTGGCCTCCCGGGCCAGGAAGTAGACCAGGGGACCCACGATGAGCCCGCCCAATGCAGGCACCAAAACCACCCAGTACCAGGAGGTGGATGCAATCTGTTCCAGCCCGATGCCGCCCGGAAAAGCGGCCCGATTCACCAGGTCGATCGAGAAGCGAAAGAGAATGGCACCGTAACCACCCGCAACTCCTACCAGGGCAGCGAGGAGAATGAGGAAGACGCTCTGGCCTCCAAGAAGCCTGGAGAACCATTGGTCCAGATGCACTCCAATGTTGAATCGGTGCATGCCGGGAGAGACCACTTTTGTATCACTCGCCTTCGGAAGGATGCCCCGCGGCTTGCCACGGGGGGCTTTACTGTCACGTCGATCTTCGCTTTGACGCATTAGAATCTACGACCTCTTGCCCAAAATCCCGGCTTCCAGAGACTTGCGGAAGCTATTCGTCCCGGGTGAACAACTTTTTCAAAAGGCCCGGTTTCTTTTCGTCAGAAACCGGCGGGGATACGTCCAGGATGTCGAGTCTCTGGAAGTTCTCGTCGGTCGAGGAGTGGATGACGTCCAGGATTTCGTGGGCCAGGAGGGTAACCTTGCCCAGAGGGCCTGCCTCGCGGTCCTTGGCGCTTACCTTCAGCAGGCACTCGGGGGTCAGGGAGAAAGTCAGCTCAATCCGCCGGCTGCCTTCCGGGCCGGGGGGAATACCGGAGATGTAGAATACGCCCAGCAACTCGTTATCCAGGACGTTCTCGCTTTCGCCCTGGAAAATGGGGAAGAACATCTTATCCTGGTCGGGAAGAAAGGTCGAGATCGAGTAGGTCCGGGAAAGATCGATCGAGTTGCCGGCCGGGAGAAGCTTCTTGAACTTTCCGCCGGTGACACCGATTCCGATGGACATGGGTAGGACGTCCACCAGTTGGACGGATCCCCTCCGGTTCATGGCGTCCGCCAGCAACGCCGCGCCCACCGCCACCGCCTCGTCGGGGTGGACCCCCTTGTGGGGCTTCTTTTTCATGTGGTTGGCGATCATCCTCCAGATCAAGGGCATGCGAGTCTGGCCGCCCACCAGCAGGACGACGTCCAGCTCATCCGGGTTGGTTCGCGAGGTTTTCAGCACCTGGTCGCAGGTTTCGAGGGTTTTACCCACCAGGGGCAACACCAGCTCCTCGAGCTTTTTCCGGGTCACCTTGGCCTCGAAATCTATCGACTTGTTATCTTCGGAGCTCCAGAAGGCAAAACGGGCCAGCGCCGACTTGACGTCGCTGAGATTTTTCTTGGCGGCCTCGGCCACGTTGAGAACCCTAAAGGCGTTGAAGCGATCCATGTTCGCGGTCTTGCCCTGCTTGCGCCGGTACTCCTCGATCAGGTGATCCATCAGGAGTCCGTCGAAGTCCACGCCCCCCAGGAAGGTGTCCCCCCCGGTGGCCAGCACTTCGTACTTGGCGCCGGTCAGGTTCATGACCGAGACGTCGAAGGTGCCGCCGCCCAGATCGTAGACCAGAATGCGCTGGCTCTTGCCGCGCAAGTGCCCGTAAGCCAGAGCCGCCGAGGTGGGCTCGTTGAGTATGCGCTCGACCTTCAGGCCGGCCATGGCCCCGGCCTGGCGAACCGACAGCCGCTGGTTCTCGTTGTAGTAGGCCGGGACGGAGATCACCGCGCGGGACACCGACTGCTCCAGGAACTCCTCGGCCATCCGCCGCAGCTCCTCGAGAATCAACCCGGACACTTCCTCCAGGCCGAATTTCCGGCCGTCGATCTCGACCGCGGCCAGGCCCCTCACGCCCGGGACAATCTTGTACAGGAACCGGTTGCGCACCTCCTGGACGACCGGAGAGTCAAACGGCCGACCCACCAGCCGCTTGGAGCCGTAGACGGTCCGCTGCGGATTGATCTCCATCTTGGCGAAGGCCGCGTGCCCCACGTCGACCGAACCGTCCGAGTCGACGGCGATCACCGAGGGAATGGTGGTGTACCCCATTCGCGAGGGAATCACCACCGGCTTTCCATCCTTGACCACCGCGCAGCAGGAGTTGGTGGTCCCCAGGTCGATGCCCACCACCGGCTCCCCGGAGCATTCCTCGTCGATCCCGGCAAAGAGGGCATCCTCGTTCAGCTGATGAGAGAGGTACTTCATGTCGTCCAGCGCCCGCTGGAACAACCGATAGTAGGTGGCCCGGTCCATTACTCAACCACTGTTTTACTCTTGACGATCTGCCGGATCTTCTCGGCCGTGTTGTCTGGATCGTCGGTCTTGACGATGTAACCATCGGCCCGGCACTGGGACGCCAGATCCTTGAGGATCTCTTCGGGGATGTTGGAGTGAAAGACGACGGTGATGTCCTTCGTCTCGGGGTTACTCTTGAGTCGCCGGCAGATATCGTCGCCACCCAGGTCGGGCATCAGGACGTCTAAGAGCAGGACGTCCGGCCGGGTTTCCAAAACGAACTCCTCGGCCTTGGATGAGTCGGACAGCGTTTTCACCTCGAACTCGGTGCCGATGAGGTTGGCTTCCAGCCAGCGGTTCAGAATCACGCTGTCATCGATTACCGCGATTTTTATCGCCACGGCTTCCTCGCAATCCGGAGTTTAGTTTTCCCTGCTTTCCTTATTATTTTCGCTCACTGTTTGTCAAAGGGTTATTCTGCCCCGGGGTGACCCCGGGGCACTTGACTGAAAGTAGCGGCATTTGACAACCCGGCGCAATCTCAGTAAACATCGGTCTCATGGACAATTCGCATTCCAATGCTTCCACGTTTCTGATTGCGTTCTTCACCTCGCTGGTGACCGCGGTGATCGCCGTGGTGATCGTGCTGCGGCTGGACCTGGTTCCCGCGGGGGGAAGCGTGACCGTTCCGGACCTGACCGGGTCCACCAAGGTCTCCGCCCAGGCCACCCTGGAGTCCAAGGACCTGACGCTGCTGGTCGGCGGACACAAGCCCTCGCGCTACGCCACGCCGGAGACGGTGGTCTCGCAAAACCCGCTGCCCGGCACCAAGACGAGCAAGGGCAACATGGTGACGGTCATGCTGGCCGGGGAGGCGCCCACGGTGCCCGACGTAACCGGGCGCTCCACCGCCGAGGCCACCCTGCTCATCGAGCAGGCCGGCTTCAAGATCGCAATCGGGCAGCCCACGCCGCACAACTCGGTTTCCAAGGGCAAGATCGCCTCGCAGGTCCCCGCGGCGGGAACCGCCTACGAGATGAACCGCTCGGTCACGGTCATGCCCTCCGACGGCCCCGCGGCCGTAAAGATCCCCAAGTTCGTGGGCATGCCCATCAACCGCGCCAAGCAGACCATCACAAACGCCGGTTTCAAGGTGGGGCAGATCCGCTGGACCTACAACGAAGACTGGGCCCCCTACATGGTCCTGAGACAAGAGCCGGCGGAGGGCGCCAGCGCCGAGCCCGGCTCGGCCATCGACCTGGTGGTCAACGAAGACTAGCGCAAACAGATGAAAAACTCGCACTACAATGTTCTGGTGGTGGAAGATTCGCCGGCCATGCGACAGCTGATCGTCTTGGCACTCATGCGGATTCCGGCGATGCGAGTGGTCGAGGCCCAGGACGGTCTGGACGGCTTGTCCAAGCTCTCCGCCGGGTGGTTCGACCTGGTAATCATCGATATCAACATGCCGGTCATGGACGGGTTGAAGCTGGTCAGCGTGGTGCGCAATAACGATCTCCATAAAAACGTGCCCATCTTGATCATCACTACCCAGTCCAATGAAGAAGACCGGAAGCGGGCCATGGAGTTGGGAGTGAACGAGTACCTCACCAAACCGGTCCAGGCCCAGCAGGTCATCGAAACGGTCAAGAACCTTCTGAATATCCGATCGTAAAAACCCGAGCCAATCCGCAGGCACCCGAACTCCGGACCCGAACGCAAGACTTGCACCCGTCACCCAGGTGTTTTAATCTCTGGCAACAGCGCAAGGAGCGACCATGGTGAACGAAGAATTCATGCTTTCCAAGACCTACGACCCGGCGGCGTTCGAGGAGGAGATCTCCAAGCAGTGGCTCGGGTCCGGCGGCTTTCACGCCGTGCCAGACGAGCGCGAGCGGACCTACGTGATAATGATGCCGTTGCCCAACGTGACCGGTGCGCTGCACATGGGTCATGCCATGGACAACGTCATGCAGGACATACTGATCCGCTGGCACCGGATGATGGGCGACAATACCCTGTGGATGCCCGGCACCGATCACGCCGGCATCGCCACCCAGGCGGTGGTGGAAAAGCGCATCAAGGAGCTGGAGGGACTCACCCGCCACGACGTCGGCCGGGAGGGACTGGTCGAGCGCATCTGGAAGTGGAAGGACCAGTTCCAGGCCCGCATCTACACCCAGTTGCAGCGCATCGGCTGCAGCGCCGACTGGGACCGGGCTCGCTTTACCATGGACAAGGTCTGCTCCCGCGCGGTGCGCAACACATTCTTCAGGCTGTTCAATGACGGCCTGATTTTCCGCGGCAAGCGCCTGGTTAACTGGGACCCCACGCTGCGCACCAGCATCTCCGACGACGAGGTCTACCACGAGACCGTCTCCGGTCATTTCTGGAACCTGAAGTACCCGGTCATCGACCCTCGTCCCGGCGATCCCCTAGAGGTGGTGGTGGCAACCACCCGCCCGGAAACCATGCTGGGGGACACCGCCGTGGCGGTTCACCCCGAGCCGGAAAAGGCGCTCGACCACGAGATCGAAAAGGCCGGACAGGCGCTCTCCGGGGCATCTCCCCGGGAGCACAAGGAACTCAAGGCCCGGCTTTCCGATCTGCAGAAGCGCAAGGAAGAGATGCTCTCGGACCTGCTGCGCCTTCGCGACATGGCCCGGGCGGGGCGCCGGGTCATGCTTCCGCTTCTGGACCGACCCATTCCGCTGATCTGCGACGAATGGGCCAAGCCTTCTTTGGGCACCGGCTGCGTGAAGATCACCCCGGCGCACGACTACAACGACTATGCAGTGTGGGCCCGGCACAAGGACAAAATCGACATCATCAACATACTCAGCGACGACGGCACCCTCAACCAAAACGCCGGTCCCTACGCGAACCTGGACCGATTCGTGGCCCGCGACCAGGTGGTTATGGATCTGAAACAGCGGGAACTGCTGGGGGAGATCGAGGACCGCCAGATCGAGATCGGCCACAGCGACCGCTCCAAGGCCGCCATCGAGCCATACCTCTCGGACCAGTGGTTCGTGCGCATGGGCGACGTGGAAGGCGGAGTCGTCATGGGCCGGGGGACGTCCGGAGAGTTGAAAAGCCCCGGACTGGTCCAGGCGGCCATCGACGCAGCCGAAGACGGGCGGGTGAGCTTTCACCCCGAGCGCTTCAAGAAAACCTACCTGGACTGGCTCCGGGAGAAACGCGACTGGGTAATCAGCCGCCAGCTCTGGTGGGGGCACCGCATTCCGGTCTGGACTTGTACGGCCGCCCAGAACGAGCTGCCCGAGTTGATCCGCGGCGCGGTCGACGCCCTGGGAGCCCTCTGGCCAAAGCAGGCGGCGGTGCGGGTGGTAAACCGGAACAGGCAGACCTTCGCCCTGGTTGCGGATCCAAAAGTGCCGCCCAAGCTTTCAGGATCGACGCAGGACGCCTGGCTTGTGGACGTGTGCCCCCGGGAGGACAACCAGGGCGCCATCGGGAAGCTCGAGGACCTGGGCTTCGCGCAGGACCCCGACGTCCTGGATACCTGGTTTTCCTCGGCGCTGTGGCCCCACTCGACGCTGGGCTGGCCCGACTCGGCCACCGCGGACACCGAGGACGGCGAAGACGCCGCTGGCCTGGAAGGTTGCCTGCCGTACTACTACCCGGGCTCCTGCCTGGTGACCGCCCGGGACATCATCACCCTGTGGGTGGCCCGCATGGTGATCACCGGCCTGTACAATCTGGGCGACATACCCTTCACCGACGTGTTCATCCACGCCAACATCCTCGACGGCAAGGGCGAGCGGATGAGCAAATCCAAGGGCAACGGCATCGACCCGGTGGACATCATCGGGGAGTACGGAACCGACGCCATGCGCTACGTGCTCTGCGACATGCAGACCGGCAACCAGGACATCCGCCTGCCGGTCACCGCGGTCTGCCCCGGCTGTGGGCAACACAATGACCTGACCCGGGTCGAGCACGGGCGCTCGGTGTTCACCTTCAAGTGCGAGAAGTGCCAGTCCGAGTTCGACGTACTGGGAACCATGCCGGACGTGCCCGCGGCCAAGCTCATCTCGGAGCGCTTCCTGGAGGGAAGCAAGTTCTGCAACAAGCTGTGGAACGCCGCCCGCTTCGCCCTGGGGCAGTTGGGAGACGTTCCGCACCGGGAGCTGAAAATCGACGACCTGGCCATCGAGGACCGTTGGATCCTGGCCGCGCTCAACCGGGCCATCCGCGCAGTGACCCGGGGGCTTTCCGACTACAACCCCTCCATCGCCCTGGGCTCCGTCCGCGACTTCTTGTGGAACGAGCTGTGCGACTGGTATCTGGAGCTGATCAAGCCGCGCCTCGCGGACGTAAAGGATCCCTCCGCCGGCGTGGCCCGCCAGGTCCTGGCCTACTGCCTGGGACAGACCCTGCGGCTGCTGCACCCCTTCGTGCCCTTCGTCACCGAGCACCTCTACCAGCAGCTCAACCGGTTGGTGCCCCAACGCGGCCCCCCCGGCCTGGCAGACGCCGAGACAAGCCCGGAAATGCTGCTGAGGGCCTCCTGGCCCAAGCCGGCCGAAAACCTGGACGATCACGATCTTTTAAAGACCTTTTCAGATCTGCAGGCGGCCACCACCGGCGTGCGCGACCTGCGCGCCACCCACGGAGTCTCGCCGAGCCAGAAGATGGACGTGAGCCTGCGGCCCGCGCCCGGGCGCGAGACAGACCTAAAGACCCAGGCCCATGTCATCCTGCGCCTGGCCAACGTGGGTAAGCTTCAAATCGATGCCGACGTCAGGCGGCCCCCGGGCGCGGCCTCCAAGATGGTTGGCGAGATCCTCATTTTTCTCCACGGCGTGATCGACGACGCCGAAGAGAAAGAGCGCCTGCGAGCCGAGATCAAGCGAGTCGAGAAGGAAATCGGCATCTGCGAAAAGAAGCTTCGCAACCGGCAATTCACCGCCCGGGCCCCCGCCGAAGTGGTCCAGGAACAACACGACCGCCTCTTGAAATACCAAAAGCAGAAAGAAACCATCGAGAGAGCGCTGACCGAAATCGGTTGACCCGCCAGTTGCATAAACGTGAGTCACTCGGTGGCAACCAGGCACGTCTGGTGGGGCCAAACAACATTTTGTCAGATCCGGGTGTGCGCGGGCGGACGAGTTTGACAACCTCCAACAGCCGTGATTTATTGTTACCATGTCCGGCGAACCCCAACGCCAATATCCGCGGCACGCCCTGGACACCAAGATCGACGTGATCGAGGGATCGCTGGGCGTGAAGATCCAGTTCGAGACCTCGAACGTCAGTCAGGGAGGCGTGTTCATCGAGTCCGATCTGCTGTACGGCAAGGAAGAGATCATCTGGTTCTCCTTCACCCTGCCGGGCGCCATGGAGATGCGCACCCGGGGGCGGGTGGCCTGGACCAAGTTGGAAGTCGACAACGACAACCCCGAAGACCGCCCGGGCATGGGCATCGAGTTTCTGGACCTTGGCGACGCGGAGCGCGCCGCGCTGGAGGGCTACCTGGACGTAAAACAATGAACCCGTCGATCAGTCCCACCCGCCGCGTGGAAGTTCGGCCCCTAAACGTCCCCCTGGATCTCCTGCTCAGACAGCGCGGTCACCACCAAGGAGTGTAGGAAAATGCTGGAAGACATCAAGAAAACGGCGTTGAACCACGTCATGAAGATCATGTCCCATCCGACCGTGACCAAGATCATGTCCGATCCCCGGGTGACCAAGACGCTGATAAAGGGATTCGAAATTCACACCCGGATTCGTCAAAAGGCGAGCGAGACGTTCCAGGCAATACACGGAATGCTGGGGCGAAGTTCTTGCAAGAAAACGGATACAACCGCTTAGGTCACCCATAGACGTCTGGATCGACATCTGCCGTAGATGTGAACGTCAATACCGGTTCAACCAACTCACGAACGTTTGATGCTTCCCCGTTTACGGACGTTCTTTGAGCGTGTGGGTCGCCTTGATGCCCACGGCTTTTTTCAACTTCTCGACATCTGACTTACGAATTAATTCCAGCAAGTTCTGCCAGATGGATCTGAAGCATAAGTGGCGGGCACCGGACAGAAATAGAGCCCTTGACCTGACCGGTTGGAAGTGCTCAACTGTTCCCCCGGCTCAATACGGAGTATGGAGGGAGTCATGGCGGTAAAGGAAATCTTCAGGTTTAGCTGTGATGCACCGAACTGCGACGTCAAGAAAGAGATCGAGGCTGAGCAGCGCTCCCAGGTCGATGTTCCCGAGGGCTGGTATGACGAACAAGTCGGGGACACTCACCTCATCGGGTGCAGCGAGATCCATATCTGCGCGGCCATCGTCAAAGAACTCGGCTACGACAAGGTATCCGAGGCCATGATGGATCTGCGGGTGCCCAAAAAAGACGAAGCACAGCCCAAGTTCGATCCCCAAGCCAACATGGCAACGATCCCGCCCGCCCCGACTAAAGAAGACCTGTGATGCCGGACAAGCCAAGAGCAGGCTGAGTCACTTCTCCAGGGACAGAAGCACCTTGGTTCCGTCCGGCTGCCGCTCCACCCAAAACCCGAACAAACGCACCATAGCGGAGAAGCTTCTGCCGAAAAACAGCTCCAGTGCGCCCGGGGGCAAATTGAGGCGCTCGGCGACAAAGTGACGGAAGTGATCCTCGAAGGCCAACGTATCGATGACCTCGTCGATACTCTCACCCCCACCCTGGTGCAACCGATCGAATACACCCTCGAGCTTGTCGAAAGAACATCTGCTGTCGTGCTCTTCCATGAGCTCGATGAGCATTTCCGCCTCCCGGAAGAGATCCCTCCGGGTCAGGCCGGCCTCAGCGGCGACCTCCCGGGCCGGCCCCGGATCCCAGCAAGTCTGCGCGCGGCACTGGGCGGGGCGATCCGCGTAGATGCCGCACCGGCTGGTGTCCGGGTCGAGGAAGACGCACTCCTGGGTGCCGGGCTTCTCGCGGATCTTGATGCGTTCTTCATCGAGATAGACCGGCTTCTCCTCGTAGGGCGAATAGATCGGTTCGCCCTTCCTGAGCGTGATCAGCCGCTCCTGGGAGATTACTCCCCGGCTCAGGATCTCCAAGTCCTCTCGGTGCAGAGTGGGGCTTGCCTGGCGGCAACAGTCTCCGCACAGGATGCATTCGGTTCTGTTTTTATTGGCGTCTGGCATGGCCCCACCATAATCTCCTCGCCCATTTCACGGCAACCCCAATATGCCGAGCCGCTTTTTAGCGAGGCGCTAGAATTCGAGAATCAGCTTCTCGGCGATGGCGGTGGCGGCGCCCAGGAGATTCTCGGGTTTGCCCGCGGGCACCTCGCGGGAGAAGCGGGTCTTGACCTTGCCGGTCTTGCCTTCCACCAGGTTGACGTTCAATACAAATACCTCACCCACCTGGTTGATGGATCCCTGGACAATGAAATCGGCTTCCAACTGCCGGCCCATCTCGGCCAGGCAGTCCTCCTGGTTGCAGGCCCCGAACTGGATCAGGTCCTGCTGGTGCTTGAAGAGGTTTTTCAGATCCTCGGCGCAGATCAGCTCGATCTTTTGGGACCTGGAAACGTCCACGCAGAACTTGCCGGCGACGCCGGCAGCGTTGTCCTCGGACAGGCCGGTCACGCTGAAGTCCTTGATTATTACCTTGGCCAACTTTCCCTCGTCCGTGTTTGCCACCGGAGTTCCTTCGTCCGGCGAACGAGTCACGGTCGAGGAGCCGGTGTGACCCCCACATCCCACCAAAAAAATCAATCCCACCCAGACCATCGCAACTCCAAAGGCTCGCATCCAAACACCTCCTGGCTGAACCCATCAACCGGGGTTCTTTTCGAACTTGATCGGCTCTGCTTCCACTCCCAGCCGCCGCTGGACATCGGCCAGCGGAAACGGCATTTTTTTCTCGTTGTACCCGACCCGGATGTCTTTTATATCCCCCTGCTCGTTCAAAATGAACATGGTGGGAAAGGACTCCACGCCATAGCGCCGCTGGAGCGCCTGGAACCTATCCTTGAGCACCGGGAAGGTGAATCCCGACTTCTTGACGAACTCGCGCAGCTCGGCGACCTTCTCCTTGCGGTAGTCGGTGTTGATCGCCAGGATGCCCAGGCCGTCTTGCCCGTAGCGCTCGTAGAGCTTCTGCAAAAAGGGCAGCTCCTTGCGGCAGGGCTTGCAGTCGATGTTGAAGAAGGTAATCAGCAGCACCTTCTTGGCGTTCTTGGCCTCCAGGGCCTTCCGACCCACCAGGCGATCGAGGAACACCAACTTGATCCCGCAGCGCTCGGGGTTGTAGGTAGCCACGAAAAAGAAGGGCGCCGGGCCGTCTAGCTTGGCCTCGCCGGCGGTCGCCCAGCCGGCCAAGGCGAAAACGATCAGCAGACCACCGATGGTCGCGAACGTCCTCACCCGACCACTCCTTCAAGCAATCCCAGCCGGTTCAACAAGAAGCCGTGCAGATCCTCCCGAGGCACTTGGATTTGTTTCTGGTCGCTGTTTTCCTCCGCATGCATGTCCTTGACGGTCACCCGGCCCGCGGTCAGCTCGTCCTCCCCCAGGATAATCACGAAGCGGGCCCCGCGCCGGTTGGCCTGCTTCATCTGGGACTTCATGGAACCCCGGCGAACGTCCGAGCAGACCTGCACGCCGGCACGACGGAGGCCGCGCATCAACTCCAACGAGGCCCGCCAACCTGCCTCTCCCCGGGTAACCACGAAGATATTGGGCGGGGAGGCAGGCTCCGGAATTGTGTCCTGGAGCTTTAGCAGAATCCGGTCCAGGCCCGCGGCGAACCCGATGGCGGGAATCTCGGGCCCTCCCAGCGTCTTCACCAGATCGTCGTAGCGCCCGCCGCCGGCCACGGCATTTTGGGCCCCCAGCCCCGCGGCCACCATCTCGAAGGTGGTCCGGGTGTAGTAATCCAGGCCCCGAACCATCCGGTGGTTGATCTCGTAATCCAGAGCCAGGTTCTCGAGGCCTTTGCGGACGGTTTGGAAGTGCCCGGCGCAGTCCGCGCAGAGGACGTCTATGATCTTCGGCGCGCCATCGGCGACCCGGCGGCAGGCCTCGGCCTTGCAGTCCAGGACCCGTAGCGGGTTGATGTCCAGGCGCCTGCGACAGTTGTCGCACAAATCACCCTGGTTCTGCTTGAGGTAGACGACCAGAGAATCCCTGTAATTGGGGCGGCAGGCGGAGCAGCCCAGGGAGTTCAGCTGCAGGGAGGTGTCCTTCAGGCCGATGGCGTTCATACACTCCACCATCACGTCGATCATCTCCACGTCCGCCGCCGGCTCCAGCGAACCGATCAGCTCGACTCCCACCTGGGAAAACTGGCGGTAGCGCCCCTTCTGTGGCCGCTCGTGCCGAAACATGGAGCCCAGGTAGTACAGCCGGGACACCGGCTCCTTCTTCCACTGGGTGTTCTCGATGTAGGAGCGAACCACCGAGGCGGTTCCCTCGGGACGCAGGGTGAGCGAGCTGCCGTCGCGATCCTGGAAGGTGTACATCTCCTTCTCGACGATGTCGGTCTCCTCGCCGATGGAACGAGCAAACAGCGCGGTGGGCTCCAGAAGCGGCGTGCGGATCTCGCCGTACCCGTACCGCCTCAGGGTGTCGGCCAGCCTCCGCTCCATGCGCTGCCACCAGAGCGCCTGGTCGGGATGAATATCGCGCATACCCCGGATGACCCGAATCGTCTCCACCAACCCTCCAAGCCCTACCGATCGGCAGGGAAACTTGAAACCCGATCCACGAACGGTATCACAACAATGCTGCCCCTAACCAAGCTTGTCCCGTGGCGCGACCCTCTTCGAGGGCGACACCACGGGTGCTGCACAAGTCACCGTAAAAGGCATCGAGCGACACGGGGCTTACCGTTTAGACTCGTTGGGCGAGCCCGGCATTCAGGCTAACAACCGCATGGATCGGTGTCAATCAAAGCTCATCATCCCCAATCTCCCACTGGTGCCCCTACGTTTCAATATAACATATTGACTACCCAAAGGAACTCAATATACGCGGTGCCACTATACTGGTGAGATAATTTACTCGCGGTCCTCTCGCAAGTGTGCGTTTTTGTGCCGTCCGATGAAACGGACGGTGCAAGTGTCCCTTTTTACGCGGGAGATTGGGATCGACCGGAAATAGGGTGGGGGATCCTGGATCATCAAATCTCCCGTGGTATGATGGGGTCGACGCAATCTGTTGACCGAACATGCCGGATTTGACTATGTTCCCCGTTGTCGATTTCACGGGAGGACCGCGATGAAAAATTGCCTGGTTGCCGTCATCTGCATCTGCCTGACTTCCGTCACGCCGGCCCAGGATGCCGAACCCGCCGAGAGCTCCACGGGGGGCACGCACACGATCGAGCAGATACTCAAGAACGCCGAGGAAGCCATCGCCAAGGTCAAGGATTACCAGGGTATGGTAATCAAGCGCGAGCGCTTCGAGGACGGCTTGGAGAAGAGCATCTTGGAGTTTAAGTTCTCGCGTCCGTTCAGGGTGTACATCAAGTACCGCGAGCCTCACCAGGGCCGGGAGATCATCTACAAGCCGGGCTGGAACGACGGCGAGGTCAAGGTGCACAAGGGCTCCTTCCCGGACGTAACCATGAACCTGGATCCCTACGGCAGCTTGGCCATGGAAAGAAACCACCATCCGATCACCCATTTCGGCCTGGAGAACACCATCAAGATCTCCTCCGCCAACCTGCGCGAGGCGCTGAAGCGCAAGCAGGGCGAGTTCAAGGTCACCGAGGGCAACCTGTGGGGTCAGCCGGTGTGGAAAATCGAGGCGACCTTCCCGAAGAACGGCCACTTCACCACGGCCAAGGAGGACGAGACGCTGTGGGACATCTCCAAGCGCACCGGACAGGACATGTTCATCATCATGTGGGCCAACCAGGACTTCGACGAGCCCGATGATCCCGACAAGGGCGACAAGGTTTTCATCCCCCGCTACTATGGTGGCCGGGCGGAACTCTGCGTATCCAAGAAAACCAACCTGCCCATCAAAGCCTCCACCTGGGACTGGGCCGGGCGCCTGTACGAGTCGTACGAGTACCCCGAAATGAAGCTCAACATAGGCCTGACAAAAAAAGACTTCGATCCGGACAACCCGAAATACAATTTCTAGCGCCTCGCCAAAAAAACGGCTCGGCACAAGCCCGATCCCCAGCGGGCACCGCTCCTGGGCGCGGCGGTGTCGGCCGTCCGGGCCCAGAACCACGCAGACTTTTTCGTTGACGGAGCAACTGCGGAGGCCTAGCCTCATCGCAACATGATCTCCACCGTCGAAAAAGTGCTGTTCTTGAAATCCGTGGACCTGTTTTCCAAGATCCCCGGTGAGGACCTCGCCCAAGTCGCCGGGATCGCACAGGAAATCACCTTTGACAACGGCCAGCTCATCATCCAGGAAGGGGAAATAGGGGACTCCATGTTCCTAATCATCGAAGGCGAGGTCATCGTACACCGGGTAGGTCAACAACTCTCCAAGCTGGGAGAACGAGAAGCCTTCGGCGAAATGGCCATACTAGACAACGAGCCCCGCAGCGCCTCCGTCTCCGCGGCCTCGGACGTAACCTGCCTAAAAGTCGAGCGTGAGGACTTCTACGAGTTAATGTCGGAGAAGACCGAGATCGCCTACGGAATCATCCGGGTATTGACTCACCGACTCCGCGACGCCAATCAGAAGATATCCGACCCACCCTCACCCTGACACCGTGGAGCCCCACGCGCATGTGCGTGGCCCCTCCACGCTATTCGGCGGGTAAAGAAATCACGACACCCCATGCATCGAGCGACATGGAACTAGTGTTTCCGCCTTTTTGTCTTGGTCCAGCGATCCAGCCAATCGAGCACGGTCTGATGCCATAACCGAGAGTTCCGCGGCTTGAGCACCCAGTGGTTCTCGTCGGGAAAGTACAGGAGCCTGCTCTCGACACCCTGGCGCTGCAGGGCGTTGAAGGCGGAGAAGGCATGGTTCTCCGTCACCCGGAAGTCCAGGGCTCCCTGGATGACCAGCATGGGCGTCTTCCATTTGCCGACGTTATACATGGGCGAGTTGCGCTCATAGACCTCGCGCTTCTCCCAGGGTGT
>JAUXGL010000162.1 GCA_030622135.1 Deltaproteobacteria bacterium | reverse complement strand
GCTTCATCAGGACGTGCACCCGCTCGTTGAGGCTCTGGGCAAAGGCTATGGGCGCGATCAACAAGAGCGCAACCAGTAGGGCAATTGTCTTTTTCATGGCTTCTCCCAGCCTCTAGGCGCTTGGTGATGGAATGGACTGGTACTAAAATGCATGGCCCACGCCGAGCCGAAAAAAGGCGGTGTGGACGAAATCTTCGATCTTTTTGTCCTGCACCTCCAACCCCGACTCCTTGTAATCTGCGGTGTATTCATCAAAGAAGAAAACGTCACGGATCTCCAGCCGGAGGCTCCAACGCTGGCCGATGTGAAACCGCACTCCACCACCGAAATAGAAGCTGGGTTTCATCCCGTAATGCACGTTCTCCTTGCAAAAATCGGCAAACTCGGGGCACTTTTTGTTGTGGTTCAACTCGCTGTAATAGTAGTCGGCGATCCCGGCGCCGCCGATGAAGTACAGATGAACGCTCACCGCCATCTCGGCCGAGAAGTTCAGCTTGCCGTAAAGAGGATTGAAAATGAGCCCCCCCATGGCCCACCAGGTCATGCGCTTTAGATCGGTCAGGGGCAATTTCTCGATTTGCTTGGCGGGATCCGAGTCGTACAACTCGGTCGAGGTTGTCAGGATCTCGTCGAGGAGCTTGCGGTCGTCGCTCATGAAAGCATAGCCGCCCTCAACCTCGATCCCGATGTAATCGTTGATGAAGTAGGCCAGTCCGAGCGACGTGCCCACGTGCCGGGTGTACTTGTCGAACACGGACATGGAAGGCGTCAGGTTGATTTCGAGCCGTCCGCCAAGGTCGTACAACTGCTTGACCACGGCCGGGTCGTCCGCCTGCGCCGAAAGCGGCACACAGAAGAACAGAAAGGTGATTGAAATCACACGCAAACTTGGTCTTGTACGCATAGGCTTTCTCTCGCGGTTGCGTTGTAATGGTTGGAATGGTAACGCCATTTCCGATCGGTTATATCAAGGGACAACATGAAGGCAAGGGTTTTTTGTATATTTATCCCACACTTCCCACCCCTTCCTACACCTAGTTACAAATGGGATTTTGAGGGGACTACTTCTTGGCTGGAGTTAGCTTGACCGCCTTCTTGATCGTCACCAGGCCGCCGTCGGCCCCGGGGACCGGGCCGTCTATGTAGAGGAGGTTCTTCTCTTCATCGACCTTGTACACCGTCAGGTTCTGGGTGGTAACATGCTTGTTGCCCATCTGTCCGGGAAGCTTCTTACCCTTGAACACCCGTCCGGGTTGCTCACGCATTCCAATGGAACCGGCATGCCGCCGGTGCTCGTGGGTACCGTGCGTCTGGCTGTTGCCCTTCATGTGATAACGCTTCACCACTCCCTGGAAGCCCTTGCCCTTGGAGGTTCCGGCGATATCCACCTTCTCCCCGGGGGCAAAAATAGAAACGGTTATGTTATCGCCGATCTTGCAGGCATCCACATCTTCCGGGATCATACGAATTTCACGCAGGTAGCGCATGGGCGAAAGATCCGCGCGCTCGAACACGCCCAGCCGCGGCTTGTTTAGCTTGCGGCCCGGTATCTGTTCGAATCCGATCTGGATGGCGCTGTACTTGTGCTTGGCGGGAGTGCGCTTCTGCACCACCACGCACGGTCCGGCCTCGACCAAGGTCACGGAAACGCAGTTTCCCCGATCGCTGAAGACTTGCATCATTCCCAGTTTCTTTCCTAATATTGCCGTGGACATAGCTACCACTCCTTAATTACCTCATTTACTCCACACCCGAAGGTGCCCGAGTTTAGCCAGTTTTCCGGACAAAGCAAGGTTTTTTTGCGGATCGGGGGATTATTCCTCGGGTTCTTCCCAGATCTGGAGGAGATCCACCCGTCCCAGCAGATCGTGAGGCTGCATGCCGCCCTGCTTCGATTGGGCGGCTTGAAGCAACCATAATACCGTGTCTTTGCGAAAGTACAGCTCCTGCATGCGCCCGTTGGCCGCGCCCTTGAAATGCCAGCCCATCACGTCCTCTATCTCGTGGAGACTCACACCCATTTCATAGTTGACGCTGCGGCGGGCCTTCAGCATCTTCTGAAGCTTCTCTTTACGCGGAGCGATATAGGCTGAATCGAAGGCCGCCTCCGCTACCGGTTTCGATCCCAGGTCCACCCAGTTGATCCCCCACCAGACCTCCCCGATGGTATATCCGGCACCCAAGACGGGGCTCTCCCCGTGGGCCCTGGCCCAGTCGAGCCGCCTCCGCTTCCGATCCAGCCAACGGGCCAGGCGGTCCATTCCCAAAAAAGCCATCTCCTCTCCCTCAACGAAGGCATCCGGGAGTACCTGCCAGGCGCTTTTTAGATAAACCGAATGGGCCAGGCCGATGGGTTTCCCCAGGGTTCGGGGCGCCAGGAGATCTCTGGCCGTCTCCTCGTTCCTGAACAGCACTAAAAACAGCGCCGGTCCCTGCGCATCGAGCGCAATCCAGGCGTTGTAGAACGGAGTCGCCTCGTCCGTGGCCTTGAAATACAGGAAGGTCACCCGCTCCACCGGGTGCAGCTTGGCCGCACCCCCAAAGAGCACGCCAGCGACGGCCTGCGGAAGCTCCTTGAGCTCGACTTTGGGCTCCGGCTCCGGCTTCGGCTCCTTTTTCCTGCGGTGCCGGCGCCTCCTCTTGCGCCTGCGTTTCTTTCGCTCCCGCTCCTTCTCTTCTTCGATCTGGTCCCATTCCGCCTCGGTGGGGCTGCGATGCTCCCACAAGAAGTTGTAGGTCTTCTTCAGCATCTCGGCCCCATCCGCTTTGGGATTCAAGAAGCCGACGAAGACGCGCACCGCCTCCTGGTCGTCGAAGGAACCCGGCGGGCGGTAGGTGGCCTCCGCGGTGGCTTTCCAGCCCAGCCGGCCGAATTTCAACGACCATTTCAGTGAAGCGGCGCGCCCGAAGGATCCCTGATGAAAACGGCCGGCATGCCGCGGGTCCTTGAGGAGTAGGAATGAATGCAAATGCAGAGCGGCAGTGGGTGCCGGCAGGCAGGCCGCCAGCTTCTCGATGAACTCGACCTCCTCCGGCGCGGAAGCACCGGCCAGAGCTTCCCCCTCCGCCAGGCGCAACCCGGTTATGCAAATCACCTGCAGTTGCACGGAACCGGACTTGCCCAACTCTCCGCCCAGCGCCTCGGCCTCCGGCCGGCCGGTAAAACCTCCGCTGACCACCAGGTGGCGCACCACGCCGATCTTCTCAATCACGCTCAAGGCCACCGTATTCCGCAGCTTTTCGGGATGGGCCCGGGCCAGCTCCTCGGCCCGCCGGACGGCGGCGGCGCGAGTGGCCGTCTCGTCTAAAACCACGACCCAGGGCTTTTGCTTGTCGGGGCCCTTCGACGAACAGCCCGGAAGGCTCAGCAACAGCGACGCCAACAGCACCGGGAAGAAAAACGCCGGACGCATCAGGTCGCTCCTTGCAGCTTGTCGATCGCCTCGGCCACCAGGTCGATGTCCGTGTAGTACTTCTCCAGCACGGGGTGCGCAGCCCGCTTTTCGTACAGGTTTTCTCCCAGGTCGGCCAGGGTGTCTTCGACGTGCATCTTGCTGCGCTTGACCTCCCTCTGCTTCTCATCCTCCTGACGCTTGAGATCTTCGAGCAATTCGCTGCCGCTTTCCCGCTCCAGATCGGCCAACTCGGCCTCTTGCTCCTCGATCCGCGCTTCGGTCTCCTCGATGGAGTCCTTGGCCCGGTCGGCGGGGTTTTCGAACTTGCCTATCTCCACCCGCAACTGCTCCAGCTGGCCCTTGCGCCTGAGGATATCGATCTTCATCGACTTGATCTTGTCCTCGCAACGCTTGACCTTGTCGTAGTTCTCCTTCTCCGCGGCCTTCTTTTTTTTCTGCCGCTCGTCCCAAAGCGCCTTTTCCACGAACTTGAGATCGTACTCGCCGCCTTTCAGCTTGGTTTTCAGGGGCTCGGCCTTGTCCTGCTTCACCCCGATGGTCCTTTCGTATTGCTTGACCGAGTCCTTCGAGCCGGCGATCTCCCGCTTCAACTCTTCAATACGCTGCCCCCGGTTCTGCCGGTTGCTCTCGATCTCTCCCTGGATGAACTCCAACTCCAGTCTCCGGTCGGCCAGCAACTCCTTGGCTTGCTGAAATGCATCCAGCCAGGCCGGGTCGGCCTTTTGGAGCATGGCGACTATCTCCGCCTGGCTCCCCAGCTCGATCAGCAACTTCTCGTACTGCGCCTGGGCTTTCTCCAGCTTGCCGGCCATTCGTGCTTACCTCTTCATCGGATCCGATCCGTGGTCCAGTCCTTGTAGACCTGGATCTCCATCTTGTCACTCTGCTTCCAGTCGGAAGGCATTATGCTTCGCGACCAGGGGGAATACCCCTCCAGGGTCAAGACCAACTCGTATTCGTGCGACGGGTCGATGCTGCCGATGCGCATGTTGGTCTGGCCCACCCGCCGGTTGCCGAAGTATACCGCGGCCCCGCTGGGCCGGCTGCGCACGTACAGGGTGCCCAGGTCCTTCTGGGCCAGCTTCTCGGCCGACTTGTCCATGGCTTCCGAGAAGGTGCTGAAGAAGGTGGCCAGCGGCTTGCGCAAAAACAGCATCGCCACCACCAGCAAAAGGATGATGCAGCCGATGACGATCCACTTCATCTTCCGGCCGGCCTTGACGTAGGAGAAGTCGTCCGCGATCTCCTCGGTGAACACCGGATTTATCGGCTCTCCCGCGGGCAACCCTTGCTGCGGCATGACTATGGGCTCGCCCCCGGAGCCGAACAGAGCATCGAGCCCTGCTCGTGCCTGGGGTACCGGGCCCACCGGAGGCGGGGGCATGTCGTGGGTGCCGGGGGGCTGGGTCTTGGGCACCGACTCATCGAGAGGCACGACCACCTCGGGCTGCTCCCGGCGCTTTAAAAGCTCCTCGGCATACAGATCCTTGATGTACATGGACAACGTCTTGGAGGAGGCCTCCTCGGGAAGCTGATAGAGGAAGCGCGAGAGGGCCAGGCGCATCTCGCCGGCCGAATGGTAGCGGTCGGACTGCTTGCGAGCCAGCGCCTTGAACACGATGCCGTCGAGTTGCGGCGGCAGGTTCGGATTGGTGCGCGAGGGCGTGGGCACGTCCGCGCGCTTGACCCGCTCTAGCGTGTTCACCTCCGTACCCCCGGCGAACAGCCTCTCCAGAGTGATCATCTCGTACAGCAAAATCCCGGCGGTGAACACATCCGAGCGAGCGTCCACTTCCTTGCCCAGCGCTTGCTCCGGAGACATGTATCCGAACTTGCCCTTGATCACCCCCGCCTCGGTGGCGTGCACCTTGGTGGCCGCGCTGGCGATGCCGAAATCGACGATCTTAACCTCTCCCTCGAAGGAGACGAGGATGTTCTGGGGCGAAACGTCCCGGTGGACGATGCCCTGTAGCTCACCCTTGTTGTTGGTCTTGCGGTGGGCATAGTCCAGGCCGGCCAGGATCTCCGAGGCGATGAAAAGCGCATGAGGAACCGCCAGGGGCTTGTCGTCTTCGATGCTCGCGTCGAGCAACTCACCCAGGTTCTTCCCATCCACATGTTCCATGGAGATGAAGTAGATTCCGTCAATCTGCCCGAGCTCGTAGACGGGAACGATGTTGCCGTGCGAGAGGGTCACACAGATCTTCGCCTCGTCGATGAACATCTGGATGAACTCCTTGTTGCGGGCGTACTGCGGCAGGATCTGCTTGACCACCATGTTCTTCTCGAACCCGTCCACGCCGTACATCTTGGCCTTGTAGATCTCGGCCATACCGCCCACGGCAATGCGTTCGTACAGGTAGTAATTTCCAAACTTGCTCGGCTGGAACATACGGCAATCCTTGCGGAAAAAAGTTACACGGACCCAAGCGAGGTGTCAAGCTTGCGCTGAATTGAGGTGCTACCCATCTACGTGTCCTCAAAGAAACACCCGAAGCCCACGTCCAAGCAGGATAACCCCACCCCCTCCCCACCGGAGAAAGCATCGTTTCCGCGGACACCGCTGTCGACCTCCGACAAGGAAGACATACTAAATCTCTTCGACGATCCCCAAAACGCCTCACTAACCACCGAGTTGCCACCCGCTCACGACACCTTCGGCCCCTCGATGCCAGAACCGGATGAGTTCGAGATCGTCAGACCCGGCGAAAAAACCGGCATGCTACCCCTGGACAGCGACTTGGCGGGAGGACCACGAGTAAATTATCTCACTAGTATAGTAGCACCGCGTATATTGAGTTCCTTTGGGCAGCGCTTTTTGCAGCACCCGTTTTCTGGGTGAAGTCAATATGTTATGTCGAAACGTAGGGGCACCAGTGGGAGATTGGGGCCCCCCAGTAAAACGGTGAACCCCAGTGAAGCTCCCCGTGGCAAGTCACGGGGCATCCTGGCGAAGGCGAGTGAAACCATGACGGTGAATGTGCCGAGGAGATTGGTGTGTTCTCAAAACTGCAAATCAGGTGACGTGATCCCAGTCCTTGGCCATCTGCCGCAAAACGGTCTTGGACGGAGTTTTTTTCGTGCCGGACTGCGCTGCGGATTGTCTCTTGGCTGTGGTCTTGCCCTTGCGATTAGTGCGGGTACGGCCTTTTGGCGACGTTTCCTTACGATCCGACGTTTCCTTGCGGTCCTTTGTCTGCGCCATTCGAACCAAACCTCCTTATCCTCAACCTGAAAACCATCCACCCCATACGTACCAAAAGCGGACCACCGGAAGATGCCAGCAGCCCGCTTACTATCATTAGAGAAACAATAAACTACTATTTAAAATCTGTCAAGGTCGAGCATGTAAAATCAACCACTTACGACGAATCTCAACTATGACACCGCACCCATAACTTATAAAGTATTGATTCAGAACTTCCGCATACCATACTGGATCTTCCAACGATTTACAAGCTCCAGCCGGCGGAGGTATCCCACGCCATCGATGACATGCTCTCCTGAAAACTTCGGGGACGGAGGCGGCGGCCTTGCGGCGGAGCGCAGCGAAGCCGTGCCCGTTGGTATGCCGAGCCGCCTTTCGGCGAGGCGCTAGTAGGTAATCCCGACACTCAAGCCGGCCGCGGCGCCTCCCTGTACGTCGGGGACGGTCGTGGGGGTTATCTCCAGGCCGGCCTCTTTCTCGCCGTCGATGCCAAAGAGGTAGGCATCCAGGATGTTGTACAGCCATACGCCGATTGCCGAGTAGATGAATATGTTGCGCAGCTCGTAGAAGCCCTCGGCGCTCTCGCGCAGCTCTTGGGCCTGCACGCCCAACTCGGCGGCGGTCAGCCCGGGGTACTTCAAGACGAAGTTGGAGTCGGTGTACTTGTCCTGGTCCGACCGGCCCAGAAAGTGCATAGCCACGGCCGCGCCGATCAGGGCGGCCTCGGCACCCACGATGATGCCTCCCTTGAGCGACTGCCGATTGTAGAACTGTCCCCAACCGGGGATCAGGGTCGAGCGGAACACCGCGTCGCTCTTGGTGCGCAGCACCACCGACTCCTCCGACAGGGCCACCATCCCGGCCCGGGGAACGTTCATGGACTCGGCCGCCAGGACGGTGGCTTGCTCCGCGGAGATCACCCGGGCATTGACGACGAAGTCCGCCCCAACCACCGAGATGCCGCCCACCACGATGGCCTGGGCACCGGCCATCTTCCCGAGCTTGGCCACGTTCTGCGGATCGGTGAGCCCGGTCATGGACATCTCGATCTCCTTGAGAATGTCCGCCAGCCGTTCGCGCTCGAGCAGGAAGAAACCGTGGTCCCTTTTTAGAAACGTGGACAGCTGGGCGGACACCAGCGTGCCCAGCTCCATGTCCCGCACCTCCACGCCGTTCTCCGCAAACCGGGCCACCACGAAGCGCTCGTACCGGCCCTTCCCCGGAAGTGACGCCATGCCCGCGGCCAGGCGATCGGCCAGGATCCTCAAGCGCACCTCCACCGGGCGTCCGGATGGATCCACCTTCCGCCCGAACTGCCGAGACAGCGCCTGCTTTACCTCTTCGGCTTTTACCGGAGGAGCCTCTTCCTCGGGTTCCTGGGCCAAAGGAGAAGGAGGAGGAGGAGGCGCAGCTTCCGCAACCTCGGCGGGCTCCGTCTGCGGTGCCGCTTGCTGCGGCGCGGGCTCTTTGGACTTCTCCGGTTGCGGAGCCGGCGCGATGGGCTCCGGGGCCAGGGGCTCGGGATCGAGCGACGCGAGCGCCGGGGCGGGCTCCGTCTCCGGTGCCGCTTGCGGTGCGGATACTTCCTGCCAGGCGATCACCTTCTCGTCCTTTCGAGGCTTGCGCTTCACCTTCTTGGGCCGAATCAGAACGCTCCGCGAGGCGCTGATCTGAATCAGGTGCGTCCCCTCCGGCACGTCGACGAAGAACCCACGCGAAGGTCTTCTCAAGACGACCAACCCGACCTTCCCGGCCTTGTCCGCATCCAGCTTGAGATCGAAATCCACCCGGGCTCTCTTCTTGCCGCGGGCCAGGATCACGAACGAAGTGGGACCGCCGGCGCGCAGGCGCATGACCTCACCCCGTTCCAGGACGAAGTAGGTCTTCTTCCGGTCGGCCTCCTGCTCCCGTTGTTTTTCGTACTCGCCGATGAGCTTGACCTTGCCCGCGGGCAAATCATCGGCCGGCGCCGGCGCCGCCATGAAGACAAACACGAAGGCCAGTACGTATTTAGTTTTCATGATCGCCTCCATTCCCTACTCGATCACCGTGTGGAATATCTGCGCCGCCCCCAGACGACCGTCAATCCAGAACAGGTGAAGTCCGTCGGGAAACCGGCCCAAGGTGGGAAACGTCTGGTCGGTTATATGATAGGTCAGTCGCCGATTTCGTCCGGTCTGCAGATCCACCAGCATCAGGTCGTCCTGACTACCGACGCGCTCCTGAAAAACCACCCAGCGTCCTCGGATGTCGACGCGGTTGGGACCGCCGATGACGAACTTGGCGTACACGTCGCGGGGAGATTTCCCCGGTGAAAACACGACGATCTTCTTGTAGTCGGCCGATTGTATGCAGTCGTCTCCAGTGGCGCACACACAGGGAGAATCCCCGCAGCAAGGCGGACTGCCGCAACCTTCGTTGACCGTGCCCGTATTTGGGTTGTCGCCGGAGCATTGCCGGCACTCGAAGGTCCCATATAACAAAGCCATGTTCCCACTCTCGACGTCGATGGCGACTCTCTCATCGAAAGGCGAGCAACTGTACCCGAGTTGGCTGAACACGCCGGCCTCCTGGATGAATCCGGGCTCCCCTTCCAGGTTGATCACATCGGTGTAGGGCTGTGCCGGCAGTCCCGCCTGCTCCAGGGCCAACAGATCCACCCGGTAGACCGCGCTCACGTGGGTGTTTTCGTTCAGCAGGTATATGAGCATCTCCAGCCGGGTGCCGTTCCCATCCAGGTTGATGTTGCAGATGCGCGCATCGTCCTCGAACCGCGCCAGAACCCGGAAGGATCCGTTCCGGCAAGGTGCGCCGGTGGAGTTGGGATCCATGTCGCAATCGAGCAAGAAGTATTGCCCGGTGGTAGACTCCTCCACCCACAACAAGCGCTGGGGGCTGCCGCGAAAGCTGTTGGCGATGAATTCACCAAAGCCGCCGTAGGCGGAAAGATCGGCTTGGAACAAGTTCACCGCGTCGTCGGCGTCGCAATTCATGGTAGTGTCGCAGTACATCACCCCGATCCCTCCGTCGGGAGAGATCTGCACGAACCCGACACTGGTCAGGCCCGGCTCGGAGAGAAAGGCGACCGGCAGAACGGTGGAGTCGAATGACCACAACAGCGAAAAGCTCCGATCGCTGGGATCGTAAACCCGTAACTTGTAGGGCCGTGCCCCGCCACCAAACGGATCGCCCCAGAGTTGCAGCAGTTTCTGGTCCGCCACCACCAACCACCCGCTCTGTCCCGGTTCGGCGATCAACCAGGGGTAACTGCCCAGGTCCAGAAGGTGAACGTATTGTCCATCCGCCATGGTCCGCCAGTAGGTCACCAGGTCGCCCCACAGGCTGCAGTGCGAATCCCGGTAATAGGACTCGGTGAGAACCTGGAACTTGCCGACACAATCGCGGTTGCCGGGCTGCCCGCTGCACTCCGACAGATCCAGGTAGAAGACTCCGGCTGCCCCCGTCAGCGAATCCTGCCAGACGATCCGGCCGTCCTCCGCCGACAGGTGACGCAGCTCGATCAGCCCTTGCCGAAGCATGTCGGTCAATCCTTCCGCATACAAATCGTGTCCGGATAAATCCGACGGAACCAGGCCGAGGTCCAGGGTGGTCAGGGTCGGCGATATTCCGGTAAAGTCCACCCAGAAAACGTTCTTGCAAACCGGCGTCCGATCCCAGGGATCGGTCTGGCAATCGAAGACGATGTCGCTGTCGCCGTCCCTGCTGTAGTGGAGACCATTGCCCGACAGAAATCCCGCCGTGCCGTTCTGGGTATTGGCCATGAAAAGCTCTGCAAATATATCCCCGGTGTCCCGGTTTTTGATCTCCTGGCCCCAGACGACCAGGCCGCCTCCGATCCCTACCTGACTGCAGCGCTCGACTCTCTCATTCCCGACCAGGGGCCGGGTATGATTGTAGTATTCCACCTCCCAGGGGCAAGCGTCATCGAGAAGACAGCCGTCGGGCAGGTCCGCTACCAATACCTCGCAGGCACCCTCGCGTCTGCCCTGGGTGATCCAGGCTATCCTCTTGCCGTCGAAAGAGAACCGCGTGCTCGAGTCGTTCCAGTTACTCATCAACGGGTGCTCGGGTAAAAACAAGCCGGGCATGAGCCGAATCCAATGAAAGGCGGGCCGGCCGGCGGACAACTCGGCGATAACCAGCGTGGACGCGTTCCCCATGACGACATCCTCGTACCCGGGTACGCCGGTACAGTCTCCCAGGTAACACCGGCACAGCGGATCGTTGGCCGGTTCGACCGTCGGATCGAGCAGATCCACGCAGACCTGTTCCAGGGATACGTTCATGACCAACCAACCACCCTTGAGGAAGATGCGGTTGGAGCGAGCCTCCGCGAGCCAGAAGTTCTCCCCGGTCTTCAGATCGATGCAGGCGGTGCCGGTGACGTTCTCCCCCGTGCTGTCCGTACCGTCCAACGACGCCACCACCCAGGTGTTTTCCTGGACGCTGGCCACCACCGAGTCCACGTTCATCTCGAACGGTGCCGCGGTGCTGTCCACGGCGCTGACGGTCGCCCGAGAAAACGGCGTGGAGTTCTCCGTGATCCTCGCGGTGGTGGTCCCAGAGTGGTTGTCGGCGTCGTCGACCGCGTGGATCTGGATGACATTTTCGAAATCCCTTTTCAGATCCACCTCGAACATGGTGGCGTCCTCGGACAACTCCTGGAACGGACTGCCGTTGACACTGAATTCGTATCCCTTCAGACCCACGGTGTCCGTGGAGGCGGTATGGATGAGCAGGGTGACCCGGTCGGCGTTGACTTCCCCTTCTTCGGGATAGAGCGAGGGCGCGGTGGGCGGCGCGGAATCCTCGATGTAAGTTACCTTGGATTGATCCGGCAGGGCCACCGGAATACCGTCGGCATCGTGGCAGGACTCGTTGCCGGCCAGATCCCTGCCGCACACCCACACCTCGTTCACCCGGTTCTGATCGAGCACGACCGGGATCTGAATGCCGCCGATGCCCACACCGGTCTCGTGCCAGGAGTTACCCCCATCGGTGCTGACCAGGAACTGGATGAAGTTCGGATCGGTGATGGAGGAATCGAGGGAAATCCAGACCGTCGTCACGTCGGAGTTGGTGATCTTGCACCGCCATTCCTCCCTGTCTTCCAGTCTCTGGGTATCGCAGAAGAAGGGGGTGGAATCGTAGGCATCCTTGTCGATTTTCACCACGGCCGCCATAGGATGCTCGGGCGGGGTCTGGTCCAGGACCAGCTGGGCGGTGGCCGGATCGCCGATGTTTCCCGCGCGGTCGACCGCGCGCAGCTTG
>JAUXGL010000035.1 GCA_030622135.1 Deltaproteobacteria bacterium | reverse complement strand
GCCAGCATCAAGGCGGCCCTGGGCGCGCTTTCGGAGATCCTGCACTTCGAGCTGCGCAAGTACCGGATTTGCGTGACCACGGTGTACCCCTTCATGGTCAACACCGGCTTCTACTCTAACATCCAGTCGGAGACCTGGGGCTCCAAGATGGCCATGCGCCTGCTCCCCTACTACTCCTACTCCCCCGAACGGGTCGCCAAGATCATCTTCAACGCGGTGAGAAAGAAAAAGCGCATCGAGATGTCCAGCATCATCAACGACCTGGCCTTCTACGCCCGGGTGCTGCCGGGCTTTACCAGCCTGCTGGCCACCACCAGCAACTTCTTCCTGGCCAGAAGACCGTAGCTACAGATTGGCTCCGGGTACCCGCGCCCGGCGAGCGCGGTTGAGGATGTAGTTGATGAACCGCGACTTGAACGCGTCTCGGGCCAGGAGTTGCTTGGCGGGCGGAAGCCTCAGGACGGCGCCGGCCAGGACACTCATGAGCTGCGCCATGGCCCCGTCGCCCAACTCGGCGGTGTAGTGATGCAACTTGCCCTGCTCCAGGGCCATGGTGAGCACCCGGGCCACGGTGCTCTCCGGGGCGATGCGACGCCGCGGGCGGGGAACCATCTCCATCGAGTCGAACTCGCACTTCATTGCGCACACCCCGCAACCCAGGCAGATATCGGGATCGACCTTGGCGATCCAGCGATACTTCTTGCCGTTCATCGTCCGGGGCCGGTCGATGATGTCGATGGCGTCGACCGGACAGGCCTTCTGGCATTTCTTGCAGCCGGTGCACTTGGACTCGTCCGGGATGGCCTGGAAGTTGGAGGAGAAGGTGCTGCCGAAGAGTCCGAACTTCCGAAAGGCATTGAGTATTTCGCAGCAACACCCGCAGCACTGGCAAACGAAGCTGGGGCGGTTTTGAACATTGTCGCAGATGTGCACCACGCCCGCGTCGCGGGTCTCGGTAAGCAGATCCAGGGCCTCGGCCTTGTCAATCTCCCTGGCCAGGTCGTGGCGGATGAGGTAGTCCGCCCCCAGGCCAATCGAAAGGCAGCACTCCATCCGGAAAACCTGACAGTCGTTGCCCCGGTGGCTCTCCACGTGCCGGCAGTGACACAGGCTCACCGCCCGCTTCTCTGCGTTTCCCACCACGTGGGAGGCCTTCTCCCAGTCGAGAACCTCGGCGTAGTTCTCCGGCAGGGTGACCTCGTGGACCAGCGTTCTAAACAGCGAGGTCTGGGTTCCCTGCTTGAGCGAGTCGACGAAGTCGCGCTCATCGACTACGAAGCGGTGGATCAATTCGGCGAGCTTCTTCTGGTCGATGTCCTCGCGTACGCGCATCATGGTGAACTCGAAGACGCCCACCATGGTCGGCGCGAGCATGTAGTGCATCTTGCCAGCCAGCTCCACGTCCACCAGCATCCCCTTGTCCGCCAGCGCCTCCAGTTTTGGCCGCAGCTCGTCCGGCGACATTTTCAGCTTTCTGGCGATCTTGGAAAGGCTCTGGGGACCTAACGGCATCTGCGCGGCCAGCTCGGCCTCCTCGGGCGTGAAGATGATCTTGAGGATCTCGTAGATGGTCTTGCGCCCCGGCGCCCCCACCGGCATCTGATCCATCCGCTCGCGGAGCTTCTTGTAGACCTGCTTCCCGGCCAAATGTCCCATAACCACCTCCGTCTCCCCGGCATCGACAATGTACCACAATCCTTGAGATTTGACAGCCGGGATACAAACCCCATAGGTTCTTTTCCGAGGCCCAGGGAGACCTGAACAATGCAGGAGAAACTGATTTTTCTCATCGGACCGCCGCGCAGCGGAACTACCATGCTCCAGCGCATGCTGGGTTCTCACTCGGCCGTCTTCACACACCCGGAACCCCACATCATCACGCCACTGGCCCACTTGGGGTACTTCAACAACGTGAACCAGGCGCCCTACGATCACATCAACGCCGCCGAGGCCATCCGCGAGTTCGTAGCGGACCTGCCCGACGGCGAGGAGGACTACCTGGACGCCTGCCGCGCCTATACCGACGTCCTCTACGGCCGCATGCTCGAAAAGAGCGGCCGGCGGATGATCCTGGACAAGACCCCCGCCTACGCCCTGGTGCTGCCGTTTCTCTCCCGGCTGTACCCGCGGGCCCGATACATCGTCCTCACCCGCCATCCACTGGCGGTGCTCTGCTCCTACGCCGAATCGTTCTTCGCAGGGGACTACGACAACGCGGTCGGGTTCAACGACATTCTGGGGCGCTACGTCCCGACCATGGCCGCCTTTCTGCGCCAGAGGGAAGTCGAGTTCCACCACGTACGCTACGAGGATCTGGTAACCGAGCCCGAGACGAAGCTGGCCGGGATCTTCTCCTTTTTGGGTCTTCCCGACGAAAAGGCCGCGGTCGATTACGGCACCCACCAGCACAACGACAAGAGCTACGGGGATCCCAAGGTGAGGCACCACAACCGCCCGACCACCGAATCACTCACCAAATGGGCCGCCGAGCTGGCCGCGGACGACCACAAGCTGGAAGTGGCCCGCAGCACGATCGCCCCGCTGGCCGAAGAAGACCTGTCCGCGTGGGGCTACGACCAAGAAACCCTCTTCGATCCGGTGGCCGAGTCAGGCGGGGCGCCCCCGTCCAAGAACCTCAACTGGACGTTCGACTCCTATCGCCTCAAACGCAAGATCTTCTTGGCCTTGCGCAAGGACATTCACCACAACCAACTCGGCCGGCTGCTGCACCGGGTCAAGTACTACTGCGACGTGCTGCTGCGTGACTGAATTAGTCGACCCGCCCGGTCGCGCCTTGTAGCCACCGAGTAACTCACGTTTATGCAACTGGCGGGTCAAGAAGCTGACCTTGCTCATGTGATGGGGGAAGCCGCAGTTGCTTGACAACGCAGCGGGAGATTATTCAGGCTCTGGTCGCTTTTTTTTGTATCCTCGCAGAGTTGAACTAATTGATCCGGGGAAATCAAATCTTGTTCCCGAAGATGCAACCACAAATCGAAGGCATGAGCAACACGCCCACACCCTAGCTCTGCAAGTGCAAGCAAGGCAGCACGCTTGTCAACCGTAACAAAGATGGCATCATTACGTTTCACTAAAGCCCAAGCAATGGCCTCATTCTCCGCAAGATTTGTATTCGTTCCGGTGGGTTGAGAAAGGTGTGAGTACAAGATTTCTGAAGCCTCGGAGTCCATCATGATGCTAAATGCCTGGATTGCGGACGTCCGCGGTTTCAGCAACCCTTGTCGCTTCTTGGCCTCTGGACTACCTTGCGCAGCTCCCTTGTTCGCCTGTGTCGCCGTTGCTTCGGCCACAAAAAACTGGCCAGTTGGCCAACAAGCTACATCGCTTGGACTGACGGTCCTCGATAGCCAATCCAAGGGACCATCATCAATAATCCAGGCCAACATTGTGGTTTCAATCCCAGGTCAGCAGCTCTCGTGCACGTCCAGCAGTAATGCAGCCCTCTTCAAAGGCAGCGAGAACCACTTCCGTTGCCCATCCTTCCCACAAATGCGTTGATTTTGGGGGAAGCGACTCATGGAACATGGCGGGGGGCGCACCAGTCTGCGTGGTTTCGAAATCTTTGTATGAAATCTGGGGCTTCCTTGGCTGTCGGGCAAGCTCTTCCGCTCTAATGTGTGAGATGAAATCACAGTTTTTAGCGTGCCAGGCAGCCCCCTCGAAAGACAGTCCCCAGTACAATGCAAGCTCTTTGACAAAGGTGTTGTCATCCTCGCGAACGCTGGTTTTTAGTCTACTAGCCCAGTTCAGAACTTGGCTACGAGGGGCGAGGAACGCCGGAGAGAACGCTCGTGCGCGTATCTCTACCGCCTCATCGAAATTGCCAGTCTCCTCCTCCTCTCCCCACGAAACACGGGTTGTTATGCCGTCTGCATCGGCATCATGGAGCAGATGGCACAGCTCGTGGGCCAAGGTTGCCCGAAGTGCGCCGGGATGACGAGTCTGATCGCTAGACTGGTTGAGTAGGATTACCGGAACTGTCTGTGGTTCCCAAACACTGGCTGCATCCACGTGAGACGAGCTCAGAGTAATCCGTGCGACGTGAACACCGAGATCTCGAAGTAATTGCTCAACCTCGTGGATGGGTCCAGGTTCATCCCGTAGTAAGTTTCGAGCTTGCTCCCCAATCGAGTAGCCTTCACGCCAAAGTTCAGTTGTCCCGTTCACTCCCAGAATTTTCCGGTACTTCGCAATGGGAACGTCCTTGTTCAGCAAGCTGACAAGATGTGCCAAAATCCGCCCTTGTTCAGCTGCCAGTGCCAACGTCCGAATATCGCTGGCGCTGGGACTGTCCTGTGAGGCTGCTGCTCGAAACCTGGCCGGAATTCGTTGTGGCCTTGTTTCTTTACCTTGGTACATGGCAACCGGATCGACTGCTACCGCTCGACAGAGCTGTTCGTACTCAGTAGTAGAAAACTGGGCGCCGTCCCGAATGGCCTGCAATCGCTCGGAATCCAGACCAGAATAGAGAGCCAATTCATCCGTGAGGCCCATTTCGGCTCCACGTTGGAAAACCCGCTCGATGAGAGTTTTCTTATCCATCGGCTAACTACTCCGCAACGCTACATTGAAAGACATCCACTGACTCCAGTATCATACCGTATCCAAACGATAAAGCAAAATGACAAGTACTCATGGCGGCAATTTTGGCAATGCTCAGCTTATCCGCTAGCAAGTAAATCAGTGAAACCGGTCAGTTCCAATTCGGTTGCGTCTACGGCGAAATGGATTACCGGCTCACGCAACGAGGGGGATGGGTCTGCGGGCGTGGTTTTCGCGCAGCCAACGACGACCGTGGACAGCAGAACAGCCAGGCCAACCCACAACCCGCTTAGTGGAACCTTCATCTTCGGTCTACTTCTTTCTGCGTGACTGGATCAACCGACCCGCCCGGTCGCGCTTTTTTTCGAAGTGCTGGTAATCCTTCTTGCGTTTCCAGTCGCCGCCCCAGGTCCAACCGCGCCGGGTGAAAGCCCGGTGGACCACGTCGTCCTTGAAAATCATCCCCGGAACCTTCAGAGACCGGTCGGTGTATTTCGCACCCCCCTTGGGAAGGATCAGCTTGGGAGAGTGGTACGGGTTAACCAGGGGGTTGATGTCGATGGCGGTGCCGAAGGCATGTTGCGAGAACACGCCCGGCCTGGGCACCTTCCAGCGACAGTTGAAAGCCGAAGTGTTGTTGTCCTCCATGGACTCCAGGTCGTCACCGTTGTACTCGTCGACCAGCCAGATCTTCTCGACGGGGAAGCCTGCGTCGAAAAGCTCCTCGAAGATCCCCACGATGTCCCCGGCCACGTCCCGGTGCACCACCAGCTCGCCGTCTTGAACCTGGTCGTCGTAACTCCAGTGCCGCAGCTTGATAAATACCATATCCCGCATAGGTACCGGACACCCCTTCCTCCAGGAGATCCCCGTCATCTTCTTCTGCACCTCCTCGGGCAACGGGCTCACCACGGCCTGGTACCCGGGCGGCTTCGCTTCGAACTCCGGCGGGGGCCGAGGCGGGGGCTCGGGCTTCACCTCCAGAAGCGGAGGTGGAGGCTGGTACTCCTCCGCCTCCCGGCACCCCGGTAGAACGAACAACAGCAGACCCACAAGCAGCAATCGATTCATTCCCGCCACGCTTCTACAAAATCCTTCCCCTTGACCACCATCTTGGGCCGCACACACGCCGTGACCGGAAGCGCAATCATCAACAGAATCACAGCAATTCTCACGTCAACCTCCTCGCGAAAAGCGAAAAAGGTATCCAGTCGCTTTCGTACATATACACGGAACAACAAAGACTAATCAACTTGTCACTCTTGACACACCGTTATGGGAAAGATCTGGTTCAAGTCTGGAACATAAACGCGCAAAGCAAAGCCCCGCAACGGATTGCGAGGCTTCGGGAAAAATGAGAAATGCCGGAGGGCAGAGTTGAACTGCCGACACGGGGCTTATGAGACCCCTGCTCTACCACTGAGCTACCCCGGCGTCAGGCGGGAGTGAAAATAAGAGGTTTTGGGGCGGTCTGTCAAGGAAAGAGCTACTTTCAGAATCTCCCACCCCCTTTCCGGTCGATCCCAACACCACAGATGCAGCACCCTTGTGGTGTTGGGGTTGCCGTGAAAGGGGGGGGGTGGGAGATTCTGGGTAAAGTCGACATGTTGCATTTCAGGCAGGTACTTGGTCACGAACCGGATCGCATCAATCGCAGACCCAGGCGCAGGTGTGGGCGGCGCAGGTCCAGTAGCCTTCGCAATCGTCGACGCCCAGGGGCTGGCCGATGCAGTCCTCGGCCTGCATGCAGGAGCCGAGCGCGATGCAGGTGCCGGTGCAATCCAGGCAGCCCGGAGGAAGCAGGCAGAACAGCTCCTCGGATTCGCAGGACTGACCCATGATTCCGCCGCACCACTGCCCTTCCCCGGGCAGGCACTCGCCGTGGTGCCACCATTCGAGGTCGTGGCACTCGGCGTAGCACATGTCGGGATAGTAGCAAAAGTCCTCGCCGCAGACGGGAATGGATGGCCGGCCGAGCAGGTCACACACGTCGCATTCTTCCGAGCACTCGCCCGGGTAGTGGACGGTCTGGCCGTTGCACTGGGCCTCCCACTCGCCACACCAGTAACTCTGCCCGTTGTCGGCGCAGACCCGCATGCACAGCCCGCCGTCGCAGTCGGCCGCGCAGTCGCAGTTGCCGTGGTAATTCCAGGGCATCTCCACACAGTCGGCCTCGCACTCGCTGCCGAAGGTGAACATCAAGCCCCCGGTGCCCCCGCAAACCGGATCCCAGACATCCCCGCAGCCGCACTTCTCGCGAAGCGTGGTGCACAGGCCCTGGTGGCAGACCGCACCCCAGGTGGTGCAGGCGTCGTACGACGCGCAATCGACGTTTACCATCGCGCAGAATTCGTTGAGTTCTTGTAGGTAGGCTTCCTCGAAGTCCCGGTTGACCGCCTTCTCCCCGCCCCCGTTCCGGCAGCCGCAACAGTCCGCCGCCACCTTGACGCAGTCGCTGTCCGCGTAGCAGGCGTACCAGTCGTCGTTCTTTATCCCGACCGAGCACTCCCCCTGCTTGCAGACGGCTTCGATGCTGTCGGGCACCAGGCAAGCGATGGCTATACAATTCACTCCCTGACACTCCTCGCGGCCCCGCCACTGTGACAGCATGTCCTCGCGAACGGCCACATAGTCGTCCGGATCGAAGCCGCAGCAGCAACCCTTGTCGGCCAGCACACAGTCCGCGTCCCGGCTGCAGGAAGTGAAATCGGCGCACTCGTACTTGCACAGCCCGTTGTTGCAGGTGAACGAGCCCACGCAATCGTCGTGGGGCAAACCCCAACATTCGGAGACGTCGGCGCAGGTTCCGTCGACCACGCAAACGTCCACCCGGCAGTGCATCCCGGTAGGGCAATCCTGGTCCGAGGCGCAGGCCTGCCGACAGGGCAAGTTCTCGGTCTGCGCGGGATCGCACTTGCCGTCGACGCACTTGACCATCTCCCCGCACTCCTTGCCGGAGTTACAGTCGGCTAACGTGTAGCACTTCGGCTCATGACCGCTGCCGCCGTATTCAGCGCACCCGCTAATCGTTGCCAGAGTGATGGCCATCACGCCGGAAATCGTCAAAAACCGTCGCATTGTATATTCCTCCATCTGGAAACCAGGTCGGCCGTAATATACAGCAAGTATTATGCCACGATCTCGGCAAGTATAACAACCTGGAAACAGAAGAGAATTATTCCGAGGAGGCAACGGCCAGCACGAATATCTGAGACGACCCTCTCATTTTTTCAGTCGTGACCGTTTTGGGCATTTTGAGGGCATCGCGCCTCGACCTGCCCAGACTGCGTCGGCTCCATCGGGCCAATCCTCAAAACCCCGAGGGCGTTACAACAACCTGGACATACGGCAGGGACTACTCACCCTGTCGATCCGCTCCTCCCTGAAGACCGGTGCCGACATCGCCGGGAGCGGACAGGATGTGCTTGAAGGAAACGTGGCCAATGAATAAAAACACGATTCCGACGAGCACCTGCTGGACCAGTTGTACGGCATGCACCACGATGGCGTAGGCCAGGCCCACCGATCCGAGGGCGGCCTCCGCGATGAACAGGGACAAGCCCAACTTGATGAAATAGTGGAAATTACCGATCATCCCCGGTCCCGCCGGGATCATCAGGCCAACGCAGAGAACCGCCAGCAGCGTGAATCCCTCCACCCACCCCAGGGAACGCAACTCGTCAAAGGCGCCGAACATGTAGACCATGCCGGCGCCGGCCATGAACCAGTAGACCAACGTCAGTAGAAGGAAACCCGCAAGCAACCTGACATTGGGAAGGGCCTTCAGTCCATCGATGAATGAACGCAGAACCGAGGCCAGCCGGTCGGCCAACCGCAACGATAACGGTTTAAACAACCGTTTGAACCAGGCAACCGTGGACTCCTGGCGGCGATAGGCCAGCACCAGAAAACCCAGCAACAACAAGAAAACCAACAGAATCACATAAGCCCAGGTACGCAGATGGACCGGCACGAGAATCCGGTCCTCCAGGAAAAACAGCATGATGACAAGCAGCGAGGTCATGGCCAGGGCATCGATCACCCGCTCCACCACCACGGTGGCCAGCGCAGCGCTGATGCGGATCTTGCCCCGCTCGGCAACCAGGATGGGACGGGCGAACTCGCCCAGCCGCAGGGGCAGAAGCATCAGGGCCATGAATCCCACCGTCCCCGCGCAAAACAACCTGCCGACAGGCACATGCCCCAGCGGCTTCAGCAGGATTCCCCAGCGAACAATCCGCACCCCCTCGATGGCCAGGGCGACAAAGAAATAGACCACCAGCATGAGCGGATCCACCTGGGAGAACACTCCCAGCACCTGGTCCCACTCGACACCCCGAACCGCCAGCCACACGAACAGCACGCCCACGGCAATGGAAATGCCCAGATTGATCCAGAACTTTCTCACAACCCGATTATCTCCCGGGGAACGGCCTCCAGTAGCCGGTGCACTCCCGCCGGGCCCACCAAATCTTCGAGGACGGACAAGCCCTCGGCCACGTAACCGGCCTCGTTGGCCATATGCAGATCGCTACTGGCCGCATCCACCAATTCCAAACGGAGCAGCTCACGGGCTACCCGCTGCGCCGGACGACTCCAGGCACCCACCAGGCTGCTCAGGTTAATCAGCACGTAGCAGCCTTGTTGCTTCATCGACTCGACCACGCCGGGATCGTCCTGCACCTCGGGATATCTCTCCACGTGAGCGATCACCGGCTTTCGGCCCTTCACCTGAATGCGAAAGAGCAGATCCAGGTAACGGGGGGGCAGTCCCGAAAAGGGGAACTCCATCAGGAACGTATCGCCGCGGGGATAGGAGATCAATCCGCCGTTCTGGAGCAACTCCAAAACCACCTGGCTGTGGTGCTCCGCGCCCTGGATCAGAGTCAGGCTTACGTTGTTTTTCTTGAGGCACTCCAACGCTTCCCCGCGCACCTTGCCGAGCTCATCGGCGCTGTGGCAGCGATTCATCCAGGGTAAGTGCGGCGTGACACATGCCGTCGAAAACCCGATTTCCGCAAGCTTTTCAGCCACGGCCAGGCTGGAAACCATATCCCTCGGCCCGTCATCGACGCCCGGCAGCAGGTGGCAGTGCAAGTCGATCATCGGGCAAAACCCTAGCATGGGACCGTCCAACTGGCACCTTTTTTACCCACCACGAAATTAAAGTCGCACTTGTTGGGTAAATCCGCGGCCCGGGCCAAGATGGACTCGCTGGCCGACCCCACGAATTCAAATCTCCCGCCGGCGGATAACCAGGCGTGATTCAATAAACTTTTTATCGGTTGGGGTCCGGCGATCAAGCGGCCACACAAGGAGATGAACCTTTCGCACCAGTGGCACAAAGCTTGCTTATATCTTGCTTGTATAAATACCGGACACAAAACCATGTTTTTAAAGTTTTTACCGCTAGCCAAAATCACCGCCGCCGACTCCGTCACGGCCAAGACCCAGTACGGTTGGGAGTCCGTGGGCCTGGCGCTGCTTCTGGTGCTGGGTCTGATCGGAGGCTTGATGCTGACCCAGGCCATCAACCGGTGGTTGATTAGGCAGATGACTCGTTCGGGCACAGAGCCCGAGCGCCGCGACCCCACAGGGGCCGCTGAAAACCGCGGAAAGCACGGCACAAGGCCGGTTCGCGGGCGTCTGGCGCCTCCGTTGGAACTTGACTTATAATTGTGCCTTGGAGACTAACGGGCCTCAAGAGTGTTTATGATCTCCTTGTGCTGACCCTTGGCCGCGGCCACCAGCACGCGATCGATCTTCTCCCCCTCCAGGTAGTTCGACATATCCACCACTCTTCCCGACAGATCGCGCATGGAACCGCCGGCGGCCTGGAGAATCACCTGTCCGGCGACCACGTCCCAGACGTGAACGTTGCCCAATATCGCCCCGCAGGCCGCTCCCCGGGCCACATAAGCGATGTGCGCCACCGTGGAACCCAGCGAACGCACCTTCCCCGGAAAATGGGTTAGGAAATCGGAGTGGAACCGGCTGTAGGTTAAAAGCAGCGACTCGTTGTCCACCGTCTCGTCGCGAACCGAGATCTCCCGGTCGTTCAGCATGGCCTTGGCTCCGGCAGCGGCAGAATAAAGCTCGCCGGTGGCCGGCTGGTGGAACACTCCCAGCACTGGGCGGGTGCCGTCAAACAAGCTGATGGATACGCCCCAGATGGGCATCCCTGCACAGAAGGCGGCCGATCCGTCCACCGGATCCACCACCCACAACGGCTCCTGCAAATCCCGGTCTTGTGGCAAAGTGTCCCCCTCCTCCCCGAGAAGCTTGTGGTTCGGATAGGTGGCCTTTACCTCGCTGCGGATGTATTCCCAGACGGCCAGATCGGCCTCGGTGATCAGATTGTAGTCGTACTTAAGCGTGGGATTGGCCTTTCCGTAGTAGGACAGGGCTAACGCCCCGCTCGCCCGCGCCAGCCCCTTGGTAAAGGTAAGCATCTCTTCTAGTTCCTTGCGCGACAGGCTGGACCGGTAGAGCTTGCCCGCCGGTGGTTTCTTGCGACCGCTAGATTTCGTTTTTATTGACTTTTTTCTCGCCATGGATTCGTTGGCCTCCTTGCGTCCACCTGCAACTCACCGATACTACGCGAAAATCTCTCAACCCGTCAACAGTCGGGTTGAACTCTTAAAAACGCCCTTCCCTTTTTCCCTTGACCAATAGCGAACAATCTGTTTTCGTCCGTCTCAGACAGTGGAAAAACTGGGGATTTTTGTTGGTTCTTTAACCTTATGGAGGAAATGTCATGAAGAGAATAGCGCTGTTCGCCATCGTATCCGTCGCAACCTTTTCCCTGATTTTCGGCTGCTCCAAGTCGTCCGGCGACCCCGGCGAGGCCATGGTCAAGCACATGACCGCCATGATCAAGATCATCAAGGACAACAAGGATGACTGCGACAAGATCGTAAAGGAGCTTGAGGGATACTCAACCAAAAACAAGGTAGAGATTCAGAAGATTGTCAAGACAGGCAAGGAGATGGAAGCCAAGATGTCCGAGAAGGATAAGGAAGAGTACGCCGCCAAGATGATGAAGAAGATGGAGCCCATCATCAAGGACAGCATGGCCGTCATGATGGAAATCAGCCAGAAGTGCCCGGAGCACTCGGCCAAGATCAGCGCGGCGATGGGAGATTTCAAATAGACTGTATTATCGCAGCCTGTTGATCACGTACTCCGAGAGCTATGCTCTCGGAGTGTTTTTTTGTTTTTTTCAGGGAGGTGGTCTTGAGACGCGAGCAGCGGCGGGCGCACCTTCTTCAGTGCGCCCTGGAAGTGTTTGCCGACCAGGGTTACCACCAGGCGAGCATCTCCGACATAATAAAAAGAGCGGGAGTGGCTCGGGGCACCTTCTACCTGTACTTCGATAGCAAGCGCTCGGTATTCGACCAACTTCTGGACGACCTGTTCGAGTTGATCAACAGCACGGTGAGACGCATCGACCCCAGCCGGGGCCCGGCCGGAGTGGTAGCGCAGATGGAATCTAACGTCGACGAGGTCATCGAGTTGATGTTCTCGAACCGGGCCATGCTCCGCATCCTCCTGGCCGAAGCGGTGGGGCTGGATCCTGGTTTCGACGAAAAGCTCTCCGAATTTTATCGGCGCCTGCTCCTGTTGATCGAGCAGTCTCTCAAGCTGGGCACGGACATGCAGGTAATCCGCAAGGTGAACACACAAGTGGCCAGCCTGTGCATCCTCGGATCAATCAAGGAGGTGCTTTACCAGGTGGCCATGGGGCAGAAGATGCCCAAGCGCGAAATCCTGGTTAAGGAGATTCTGGGATACAACATCCGGGGACTCTTCGCACCCGAGGTGGCCGAAAAGGTCGAACCCATGACCCGGGGGGAAAACTAACGAGCCGTCTTGGGCACCGCAAAAAAAAGGGCGCGATAGAATCGCGCCCTTGCAATCATCAGATTCGCTCGGTCAGAACCCTTCGTCCTCCTCCTCCCAATCGCCGCTCTCTTCTTCTTCTTCTTCTTCTTCTTCTTCTTCTTCCTCCTCCTCTTCCTTCTTGGCCGGCTTCTTCTTCTTGGGCTTCTCCGTCCCAAAGATCCTCTCAGCGACGATCAACTCGGCAAAGTCCACCTCGGCGATGTAGGCATCGTCATTCTTCTCGCCCAGAAGCACCGAGGTGATCTTCAACTCCACATTGAGCACGTCCTTCTTGCCCAGCTTGAAGTAGCGCATCACCGGCTTGTTGGAAAAACTAATATCCACCCGGTCACCGTACATCCCCAGCCCCAGGTCGGCTTCAAAGTCGACCTCGGACTCAGAGTCGTAGCGGTCCGAGGAGATCTCCACGGTCACTTCCGCCCGGTGAACCCGGTTGTTGTCACCCCATTCCCTCCGACCCGCATAGTTACCGTGGAGCACGCCGATCAGGCCCAATTGGACCGGTTCGGGAAACTCGAAGGTGACGGTCTCGTCCACCCCGGTTCCCTCGGCGCCCTCCGCCCAGGCGGTCTTGAGGTTGCGATCGAAGATGTTCTCCTTACTGATTTCGTCCTTTTTCAGCGTGGACGAAGCGGATATCTTGACACCTGAAAAGGGATTGCCCTTTTCACCGCGGAAGAAGAAGTCCTGGCCCATCACGAAGCTCTTCGTCACCGTTTTGTCAGCCTGCATGGTGGTCTGGACCAGTTCGAAGGTCAACGTGGATCCGGTGACCGTCACTTTCTTCGGATAGACGGTTTCGAACACCGCGTGCCAGGCCACCGTGTAGCTTCCGATTTCCTTGGCGAGGACAAGCACGCCACCCTGCTGGCTCACCGCGTCGCCCGGCTCACGATAGCAAACTATGACCTCGCTGGACCCGTCCGAATCGATGTCCGCTTCGGTCACATGGGTAACCTTGTGATGGAAAGTCACTCCCCGGTAAAACTGGCTCCTCTTGAAGCCCCCGTCCTGAGCCCAGGCAACCGCACCCATTCCCACCAGCAGAACGCCAATCAACCCTAGCTGAGCCAGCCTGGCCACGACAGAAATCTCCCACTCCAACCTACACGGGAGCCGGAGCCCCCACATACAATCCCATTGGAATGGTATTTCACAATCCCCGTCGCTGTCAACTTTCTTCTTTAGGGAAAAAGACTTACGGAATGCCTGATTACAGCCCCAACAGCCTCTTGACACAGTTGATGACCTGAGGGGCCTGGATCGGCTTGGTGATGTAAGCGTTGGCGCCCAGGCTCATGGCCCGCTGGCGATCCTCGGAGGCTCCCTCCGTGGTGATAATAACGATGGGAATGTCTTTGTGCATCTCGTCCTTACGAACCAGGCTGACCAGCTTCAATCCGTCCATGACCGGCATATTTATATCGGTTATCAATATATCGAACTGCTGTTCGGAAAGCTTCTTCAACCCGTCGACGCCGTCATCCGCCTCCGCCACCTCCAAACCCTTGATCCGGCGCAGGGCAAAGCTGATCAGTTGCCGCATGGTTGGAGAATCTTCCACCACCAGGGCATGCAACGGGCTGTCTGCCATGATATTTTCCTCAATCTCAGCTGTTTAGCAGCCTCAAGTAACTCGATGCATCGTGGACGACCTTCTCATCCGTAACCATGCTCAGGCGCGCGGCGAAAATTGACATGGCCGCGTGGCCTCCCAACAGCTTGAACAACTCCCGGTCCAACTCGGTGATGCAGGTTTTTTGCGCCAGGAAGCTGAATACAACAAACACACCCAACAGTCGGCCCCCCACAACCAGGGGAACACACGCCTTGGGCTCATCCACCGACGCCTTGGTTAAATCATCGCCCGAAACGTAGAGTACCCGGTCTTCCGCCGAGCGGCCGGCGGAGCCCTTACCCATGGCGATCAAGGAAAGGGATGCCAGGGGACGGCCTTCGGCGCATATCGGAACCAGCTTGGAACCATCGGCGATATACAGGGCGAAATCCATCGACCCGACCAGGTTGATGATGATCTCGAACGAAATCCGCACGACTTCCTTAAGGTCCAGCGTGGAGTTCAATTGGTGGCTGGCTATGTACAAGTTGGCCAGTCGGTTGTTCTCGTCCTCGATCTCCTTGTAGCGGGTCTTGAAGTCCTGGCTCTCCTCCTCCACCGACTTGAAGCGATCGAGGAGCGTGGCTTGCTCCTCCTCCAGCACCTTCATCTGATCGAGCAGTTCTTCGTATGCATGAGACACCATGGTCTGCTGGGCCAGGGTGCGGTTTTCTTCCTCGAGCCGAACCACCCGGTAGCGCAGGCGCTCGTTCTCCGACAATAACTCCTCGGTGAACTGGACACCGCGCTTGAAAACCTGGAGGAAATCCTTGGCACCTACCGGCTGAGACCCGGAATCCTTCTTCTTGGGTTTATCGTCTTTGATCATGTTTTTACACCTACTTACGGCAAAAACTTACCACGAAGCCGTAACCCTTTCAATCCCCTTCGTCGAGTTGACAAGCCTCCTGGGAAAATCGGACCACCTCGCCGGCAATCTCATCAAGGCGCAAAACAGTATCCACCCCGCCGGAGTCGATGGCCTCTTTGGGCATACCGAATATGACCGCGGTCTCCTCCGACTCGGCCACGGTCTTGCCCCCGGCCTGCTTTATGGCTAGGATGCCTTCCCGGCCGTCCGAACCCATTCCGGTCATCAACACGCCCATGGCCTTGCTCTCCATGACCTCCGCTGCGGACCGGAACAGAGCGTCGATGGATGGAACATACTTGGCACCCGGCCCCACTTCATCCACCTCCGTTCTCAAAACCAAGCCCTGTCGTACCACCTTCAGGTTCTTGCCGCCGGGAGCCACAAACACCCGGCCCGGCTCGACTGCCTCCCCGCCCTGCGCTTCACTGACCTCCAGCCCGGTGTACCGGTTGAGCCGATCCGAGAAGGCCCGGGTGAAGTTCTCCGGCATGTGTTGCGCCATCATATAGGCAACCGGCAGTTGCCGGGGCAACATTTGCAGAAACGTTTGCAGCGCCGGTGGACCTCCGGTGGAAGCTCCAACCACCACCAGCGCCATGTCGGGGATTCCCGCCGCTGCGCCGGTCGCGGCTGCCTCGGCTTCCTGGGGAACCGCCTGCCGCTCGACGACCCGAACCTTCAAGTTGGATTCCCTCAGGTGACGAACCATCACGACCTTCTCGACCAGTTCGTCGCAGATCTTGTGCAGTTCGGGTGAGAGGTACCGGGTGGGCTTGGCGATGAAATCCAGGGCCCCGAGTTCCAGGGCCTTGAACACGTTCTGCTTCCGACTGTAAGAACTGATGACGATGACCGGGGTAGGCTGACGACTCATGAGGATCCGCAAGAAGGTGAAGCCGTCCATTTTCGGCATTTCCAAATCAAGCGTGATCACGTCGGGCTTGAGGGATAACGCCTCTTTCAGGCCTTCCTCTCCGTTGGCCGCCCGGCCCACGACGTCGATTCCACCGTCCGATTCCAGCATTTCCACTATGGCTTGCCGGTTGTACGCCGAATCGTCAACTACCAGAACCCGGATCCGGTCCTTGGATGACCTTGCGCTCATTCGCCAAGCCTTCCTTTCCCCGTCACAATCGGCTTGCGATACACCAGATCGTTTTTTAGGTGCACCAGCTCAAAATCAGTACTCACATTCATCAAAGATTCCGAATGCCCCAGTAGGAGATATCCGTGCCCGTCCAGCTTGTCATAGAATGTTTTCAGCACCCGGAGCCTTGCAGGTTTGTCGAAATAGATCAAGACATTCCGGCAGAAGATGACGTCGACTCTTCCGATCAGCTGCAACATCTCGTCATCCAGCAGGTTCAGTTGCCCAAAGCTAACCAGCGAGCGCAATTCGTCGTTGATAATGTAGTGTCCCCCCTGAGGCCGGAAATATTTGGCCTTAAAATCATCGCCGATGGAACGGAACGAAGACTTTCCGTATACGCCCTTGCGAGCCCGTTGAATCACTTTTCGGGAGATATCATTGGCGAAGATCTCCACATTCCAGTCGTTCAGCTCGGATGATTCACAGAGCAAGATGGCAATGGTGTAAGCCTCTTCGCCGGTGGAACAACCCGCCGACCAGATGCGCAGACGCTTGGAGCCCGTATGCTCCTTGATTATTTCTGGAAGAATCTCCTCACCAAACGCCTTAAGCTGATACTCCTCCCGGAAGAAATACGTCTCGTTGGTGGTAAGCAACTCAATGATTTCCTCCAGCTCCCGGCTTCGGTTCGGGCTGTAGCGCAGATACCGGTAATACTCGTTGAAGGAGCCCAAGGAATGCTCCCTCAAGCGGGTGTTCAGCCTCCGCTCCAGGAGATACTTGACCTCTTCACGAAAGAATATCCCGCAGTACTCGTAAACAAGATCCCTGAGGAGACGAAACTCCTCTCTGGTCATCGGTATTCTGCCGGTCCGCGATCCAACCATAAGATCATTCAGCTGTCCGCCGCTCCTCGCTCGCCCATCTGCAGGACTCGCTCCATGGCCTCCCTGACCAGATCGTCACCCTCCATGCTCAGACGCTCATAAATCGCCCGGACTCCTACCGGATCTTTCATCGCGCCGATCTTTCTTACGGCGGCCATCCGAACGTCCCAATGTGAATCGCCGAGCGCCCCCACGATGACCGGCCGCACAGCATCGGCCGGCCACCGATCGCAACCGGCCAGCACTTCCTTGACTACTTCGGGATCGGGATGCCGACTGGCTTCGATCAGGCGATTGATATCGCCCCGCCAACCAAGACGATTAAGGGCCCGCACCGCCTCCAGGGCTACGGCCCCACTGGAGTGGTTGATGAAAGCCAGGATCGACTCCACCACCTCCGGGTTCACGACTCCACTCTGCCCGAGGGCAATCAATGATTCCCGCACCACCCATGGGTCCTCGTCCCGGAGCGCAACCTTTAAAACCTTCTGGGCCTCCGGAGTATCCCGGTTTCCAAGCGCGCGGGCCGCCTCTCCACGTACCTGGGGTGATTCGTCGGCCAGGACCACCCGGAGTTTTTCCACCGCATCTCCTCCGCCGACACGTCCCAGCGACCGGACAGCGGCAACCCGCACCTCCGGATCCTCGTCTCCGACCAACCGGATGACCTCGTCCAGATCCGTTTTGCGGGCGACACCGCATATCACCTCTGCCGCCGTAATTCTCAGCCCGGGCTTACTCTCATCCAACATGGGCTTGACTGCCGCCAGTACCTGGTCGTGAAACTTGCCGCCCAGCAATACCAGCGAAGCGACAGCTCCCTTGGGCGGAGATTGGGATTCACGCCGTATCAACTCCAAAAACGTGGAAATCACCGCCGGATTGCCAATCTTTTCGAGCGAACGCTGCGCGGCCTCGGCCACCTCCAGATCGCTCGAAAGACAGAGGTCGATGATCCACGACAAGCTGGGTGGCTGTCCGAAGTGTCCGAGGATTTCCAGGGCCAGCACCTTCTCGGCGCGGCCCAATTCGTCCAGCAACTCGCAAAGCGGCTCCGAGGATTTCGGGCCGATGGACAGTATAGCCTCACTCACCAACTCCAGGAGGCTTTCATCGGATGCCGCGCGAATCAGATCGCCCACCAGGTCTACCCGGCCCGTCCATCCAAGCACCGCGACGGCTCCGGCCCGCTCTTCAGCCACCGAACTCTTCAGTAACACCCGCAGGTGGTTGATCACCTGGTCGGAGGCCGCCCGGGCCACGGCGACGCGGATCTCCACACGCATGCGCTCGTCCGCCTTGCGGTACTGCCGCACCAGTGCCAGGGCCGCCGCCGCCCGCTCTCCCCGGCCACGAGCCAAAAAACCCTCCAGCAACGTGGGGACCACGCTCTGGTCCCGGAGATTTCCCATCAGGCGATACAAATGCGGACGTAGCGGCCCCACTCCCATGAAAGCCGAGAGAATTGTAGTGGGTACTTCGGCGTTCAGCCGATCCAGAGCATCCAGGCAAGACAGTTGCACAACCAACCCGTCGTCGCGCAAGACCTCCACCAGGCGTTCGATAACGCCGGTGTCGCCCAGCATGCCCAGGGACTCGGCGGCGGCCGCTCTCACGTTCTCATCCGGATCTTTGAGGATGGAGAGAAGCGGCTCCACGGCCCTCTGGTCGGCAATATCACCCAGGATATCGGTCGCAATCTTCCGCTCGTCCTTGTCGCCATCCTTCAACACATCGAGCAGATCCGGTACGGCCGGAGCCCCGATTTTCACCAGCGCTTCGGTCGCTGAATTGCGCAGGCCGGCATTGTCCTCCTCACCCAGTGCCTTGATTAAAATCTGGATCAGCTCGGGTGAGATATCTCCCTGGGTGAGCACCTCCGACGCGCACTTGCGCACCCTCCAGCTTCCATCCCCCAGTGCCCGTATCAAATATCCGATGAGTGGCTTTTCGAATGCTTCCGGTATATGGCGGACTGCCTGGTAACGGATCTCTTCGACCGTGCTGTCCAGTGCCGATATGATCCTCTGCCTTTCTTCATCCTTCATGGCTCCCGCTCCCCTTCTTTCCCAAAGGTCTCCAGGTAATGTGAAAACTTGCCGGCCTGTCGACCGATTCGGTCGTATATCTCCTCCAGATCGGCGATCTGAACCCTTTCCTGCTCGGAGGTGTCCCGCGCCTCCTCGGCCACCTTGGCCACGTGGTTCACACCGTTTGACTGCTCCGACATGGCCTTGCTCACGAACGACACCATCTCCGATATCCGCTCCATGTTCTTGGTAACGCCGGCAACCGCTTGCACCTGCTCGTTGGCCGAACGAAACACGAACTTGGCATCGTCCCGCATTTGCTCCGATACGCGGTTCACCCGGCTCCCGCTGGCGGATTGCTCTGTAACCGCCAGCTTGATCTGCCTTACCATGGAGGAAATGTTGGTCATCGACTTGGTGATGTTGCGGGTAATACCGGAATGATCCGCCGTGGTCTTGGCGATGTCTTTGGCCATTTCGGCCACCTGCCGGACCGACGATATAATCTGCTGCAACGCCTCGCCCGCATTCTGAGCCAACTCCGCGCCCCGACGCACACTCCCGGATCCACGTTGCATGGCATCAATAGCCCGCCGGGATTCCGTCTGTACGGAACGGATCAGGCCGGCGATCTCCTTGGTGGACGTCGACGTTCGATCCGCCAGGTCCTTAATCTCGTCGGCGACCACCGCAAAACCCTTGCCGTGTTCGCCCGCGGCTGCCGCGATGATGGCCGCGTTCAGAGCCAGAAGATTGGTTTGCTCGGCCACGTCGCCGATTACCGTGAGAATTCTTCCCACCGCCTCCATCTGGGTACCCAGGCGGTTGATGATTTCCCGGGCCTCATCGGTGATCTGCTGGATTTCGTTGATCCCGGAGATGGTCTCACGCACGGAGGTAGCACCCCGATTGGCGAATTCCGACACATCCTCGGACAGTCGTTGGGTCTGCAACGTGTTCTCTTCCACCTGCTTGATGGACCCATCGATGACGGCAATGGAGGCAACCGTAGTCTCCGCCGCTCCGACCAACTCACCCACGTTTCCCGCGACCTCATCCATTGATGCAGTCATCTGCACCAAGGCCGAAGCGGTATCGTCAACCAGGCCCTGGAAGTTGTCACCGGATGACGCCACCTCCCTGACGCTCTGGTCAATCTCGAACATGGCGGAGGAACAATCCGAGGACGCTTCCTTTAGGGACTCCATCTGCTCCGAGATGGACTGAATGGCCGAGCGCATCTCCACAACCGAAGTGGCGGTCTGTTCGGCGATGTCGATTCTGCGTTCGGAGGCCTCCCGGAACACTCCGACCTGTTCTACCAACCGCTCGTGTTCTTTGCTGAGATTACCCGAAGTCTCGGAGGCGTTCAGCATGACTTGTCCCACCGAGTCAGACCACTCGTCCACCGCCCACACCAACTCGGACAGTTCCCGACCGCCGCCCAACCCCGACAACGTCTTCCGTTTCCCGCTGGCAAGCAGGCGGATCTGTTTCGACATTCTCCGGTAAGGCCGCAGGGCGGACAACGCCATCGATCCGGCCAGGAGCAAGCCCATGATGACAATAACCAGCACGCCCAAAACGCCCTTCCACAAGAATGGACCAATGGCCTCGTAGACCAGGGAGATCGGTCCCACCCACAACAGATAGCGACCGTCGGCAATCTTTCTGGATATGTACAGAAACGGCGCGCGTCGATCGTTCCAGTCGGCGGCTTCGGACTTCAAAATACGCGCGAACCACACCGGATCGAAATCCACTACCGGTGCATTCAAGAGAATCTTACCTTGCTCGTCCACGACCACCAGGTTGTTTCTCAGAGCAGGCGAGGGATTGCTCTCCCGAACGGCCTCCCGGAGCGTAGCCCTCGGATTGTCCAGAAACAACTTCTCAAGCTTTGAGGCCGCTTGACTAAACGAGGCTTCGCGTTCCGCCATGACCAATCGCGCCTGCTGCTCACGAATTCGGCTCAGCCACATCAGCGAGATCAAACCAAGAGCAACCGTGAGAATGACAACGCATGAAACGGTCAGCCTCCGGGAGACCGCACCGGACGTTACCCGCCTCCGGACCTCCCGGCTGACGAATTTTTCCACGCCTGCTTGGATCTCCCGAAGGCCCCTGTCATTGGAATAGACACCCAACAGGGCATTCAAAAGCCCTCCGGCCAACACCAACATACACGCAACCAAGACCTGCCAGGGGGCCATACCCTGATAGAACCTCAGACCGACCACCAGAACCGCGCCTCCGCAAATCCATATCACGATCGAGATGATCGCCTCCCTGAACGGGAACAGTTCGGTCACCTCCACCGCCCGCTGCACCATCTGGGTGGGGGGAACAACGCCCTCCGACCGCCGGAGCAATAGCCGAACCGGCTCAAGCATCCAGCCACACAGCAACTGGTGAATCAGGAATAACGGCACCACCAGGATTGCCGCGCCGACGCAAATGGCCATTAGGTGTTCGCTGAGCCCACCTATAAACGCCGCGCTGACCAGCACAAAAGCCACCGACAATCCCGTGGCCACCAAATGGGCCTGTCTCAACTCGCGGTCGCCTTTTTCTATGTTTTCCTTCACGGCAGTTCCTCACGCAGAAAACGAGGGTTAACCATTCTGTTGACCGGCGCGCTCATCCGCGAACGGGCTGAGAAAAGCCGGATCGAGTACCTTCTTCAGATCCACCAACAACAGCAAACGCCCCTGATGCTCGCATACACCCAGAAAGATGCCCGGCTCCCGCCCCTGGTAGATCTCCGGCGACGGCTTGAGCAGGTCGCGCCTAATACGAACAACCTCCAACACATCATCGACCACAATGCCGACGATCTTGCCGGAGATAGCCACGATGATGTACTTGGACTGTTTCGCCCAACTCTCCTGGGGCACCCGGAAGCGCTTGCGTAAATCCACAATCGGTATGATCACCCCTCTGAGGTTGATCATGCCCTCGATCAAATCCGAGGAACTGGGTACCGGCGTGATCTTCAGCGGATTGATAATCTCCTTGATCCGCATGATATCGATGACATATTCTTCGTTCCCCACGCGAAAGGACGCCATCTGAACGATGTGTCCTCCGATTTGGCCTGCAGTGTCGTCGCTCATGCTCGCCCGCTCAGTTGCTTATACAATCTTTAGGTACCTGTCGATCTGAATTATCGAATCCAGATCCAGCAACGTATACATCTCGCCATCCTGTCGGCCCACGCCCACAATGTGTTCCGCCTCCATGCGATCAAACACACCCGGAGGAGGCTCGACGTCTTCATCTCTCAAGCGGATCACGTGCCTAACTTCGTCCACCAGTATACCCACCGGTTCGTCCCTCTGTTTGATAATCAGAATCCTGGATTTGCGAGTCTGTTCGGCGACTTCCAGGCCCAGACGACGGCGCAAATCCACCACCGCCGCAATCATGCCGCGCAGGTTCAAAACCCCCATGATGACCGGTTCGGTTCGGGGAACCTCGGTAATCATCGGCGGCTTGATGATCTCCTTTACGTGGAAAATGCTCACCGCGTAAGATTCGCCCGCCAGAACGAAGCTCAAGTACTCCTGGACACCCTCGGCCCTGAGGCGGGTATCCATCTCATCCCGGTACACATCCAGGGACATGGCGCCGGTCGTGCCCATCTCGTCAGGGGACACGAAGAACTCCTCCAACGCGCGAGCGTGATCGTCTCGGGGCTTGGACGGCACGGGTTCACCGATGGCCGGCGGTTTGGAGTCGGGCTCCGAGCTTACTTGTTCGGCCGCCGGAGGCGCAGGCGCTGCTTTCTGGGTACCCGGCTTCGGTGCCCGAGCCTTCTTTGGAGATTTTCTCGAGGGCTTCTTTTTCTTCTTCTCTGGTGACACTTTCTTTCCGCTCCTCGACTATTCTCGCGACAGGGCCTCTTCGATCAGGGCGCCGACATCGAGAACAAGAATCGTCTTCTGGCTGGCCAGGTTGGTGGCGCCCGCGACGCCGGGAACCTTGGAAAGGGACTTCCCCAACGATTTGACCACGATGTCCTGCTGGCCGATTACGCCGTCCACCACGACTCCCAGCCGGTTCTGGGCCAGACCCACCATGACCACGTACAGGACTCCGCCCTCCCCGCCCATGGGCTCCCCCAGATCGAACAGGTCCGAAAGCCTGAGAAGGGGTAGCGTGGCACCGCGCAGCTCGATGACTTCGCGACGCTCAATGGTGCGTAACCGGTTCATATTCACATTGAGGATCTCCAGAACCGAGTTGAGTGGAACGGCGTAGACTTGATCATTGACCCGGATGATCAGGGCCCGGATGATCGCCAGGGTGATGGGCAGGGTGATGGTGAACTTGGAACCCTGGCCTTCCTTGGAGTACACGTCGATCATCCCGCTGAGATTGGCGATGTTCGTTTTGACCACGTCGAGCCCAACGCCGCGGCCCGAGATTTCGCTCACCTCCTTGCTGGTAGAAAACCCCGGCAAGAAAAGGAGGTTCATCAAATCACGTTGGGTCATATCTGTGAGGTATTCTTTCTCGACAACACCCTTATGAAGCGCGGTCTCCTTGATCCTCTCCATCACCAGCCCACGACCGTCGTCGGCGATCTCGATCACTACGTGATTGCCCTTCTGAAAGGCAGTAATGGAAATCCGCCCGACGCTTGGCTTGCCCTGGGAAACGCGATCCGAGGGATTCTCGATGCCGTGGTCGATGGCATTACGCAGAATATGCATAAGGGGATCGGCGAGATCTTCAACTATCAGCTTGTCCAGTTCGGTGTCGGCTCCGCTGATTTGCAGCTCAATCTCCTTTCCCGACGAGCGGGACAACTTGCGCACCATCCGGGACAACTTCTCGAAGTTCTGACCCAAGGGCACCATTCTCACTTCCATGATCCCGCCCTGAAGCTCGTCCAGCTTTCTCTCGAAGTTCCTGGATTCCTTAAATAAATCCACTGCCAACCCGGTAAACCCCTGATCGGCTTTCAGCTGTTCCGAGATAGCCTGTATGGCGGTGCGCACCAGCACCAGCTCGCCGACCACGTTCATGAGCCTGTCCAGCTTCTGGATGTTCACCCGGACGGTCTGACTGATGCTACGCAAAGAGCCCGAGGCTCCGCCTTCGGGGGGCGGACCCTCATCGTCTCCACCTTCCTCCTCGTTGCCCTCGACTTCGTCTTCGTCTTTTTCGTCTTCTTCAGCCAAAACTGGTTTCGGTGCTTTGACTTCTTTTTTTTTCTTGGCGGGCGCGGCCTTTCGGGCCGCCGTGGGGATAGGGGAATCCGTTTTACGCTCGATGGCAATCACATTGGTTTCATCGGACTCGACGCGTTTTTTCACGTCGCCCAGGGACAGCTTGGTCCCGATCATCAGATCGAAATCGATCCCCAGCTCGGTGAAACTCTCCGAGCTGGGCAGGGTGGTGATCACCTCCCCAATCGTCTTCAGCTGGGCGCTCAACTGGGCCAGGCTTTCGTCGAAGTTCATCAACTCGAAAGAAGCATGCACTTTGAAAAGGTTGACACCAGAGCGTATGTTGTCGATAAGCCGGTACTCCTCGTACTCCGTAAGCACGCTCAGGATGCTCGAATCGATCTCGATCGCATCCAGTGGGTTTCCGTCTTCCACCTCGGCCGCGACCTTACTCACCTCCTCGATCTGCTTGAGCAAAGTGCTCAGGACCCGCTTGCCTACCTTGGGACCACCTCCGGACTCGGCAATCAGCTGGTTGAATACTTCCACGGCGTCAAAGAGCACATCGATCACTTCCGGCGAAATAATCACCTTGCCCATGCGCAGGCCGTCGAGGAGATTCTCCAGGTCATGGGCGATGTCGGCCATCTTCTTCACACCGAACATGCCCGAAATCCCCTTGAGGGAATGGGCTGAACGGAAGATGTTGTTGATCAGGTCGGGATCCTTCTTGTTACGCTTGATGTTGTCGTCTTGTTGAAGAATGTCGCGGTTGAGGCTCTCCACAATCTCCTGCGCCTCGGACAGGAACTCGCTCATGGCTTTCTCGCCGACGCTGTCGACAATTTCCGCCATACTCAATCCTTGAGGTAGCGATTCACGGCTTCTTTCAATACAGCCGGTGTAAAAGGTTTGACCAGATAGGCATTGGCTCCCAGAGCCAGGCCCCGCTCACGATCTCGCTGGCTAGACTCAGTGGAAACGATGATAAGCGGGGTTTCCTTGTAGCTTTCGTTCTCGCGGATGAAGCGGATCAGCTCCAACCCATTGATATCCGGCATGTTGATGTCCGTAATGATCAGGTCGAAGTTACCGCGGGGAAGTTCCTTGAGGGCCTGAAACCCGGACTCCGCCTCGGTAACCATCACTCCTTCGATTTCCTCAACCGTGGAAGCGATGAATGACCTCATCGCCGCACTGTCTTCCACCACCAGCACTTCGTAGGCCACGACCCACCTCCTGAGAAAACACAGCATACACCGGACACACCCATCCCGCCCCCCGCCCAGATTTGGGAAGTGTTTCACGTGCTTGAGAGAAAAGTCAAGGAAATGGAGGTTACCCCGGGGTTGCCATCCGACCCTGTAATCAGATATAAAAATGGCATGTTGCTGGGTGATTTCGGAACTACTTGGACCAAACTCCTGGACACCAAAACCGCGGAGCGCACCGTGATCCAGAGCCGCAAGGCACGCACGCTCCGCGTGGATCGGGCCACCGGCCACAACGCTCGGGACCGGGCCGATGTCTCCGTCAACGAGCTACTGGCTCTGATCCAGGGGGGCATCTCCCGTCTGGGCCCCGGTCCGTGGACCGTCGTGGACATCGGCTCCCGTGACATCAAGGTGGTGCGGGTGGAGAACGGCCGACCGACGGCCATGGACTGGAACAACTCCTGCGGAGCCCTGACCGGCTTTACCCTGGAACTTCTGGGACGTTACTTCAACCTGGATTTCCAGACCATCGAGCCCGTACCCACCGGGTTGCCGGTCACCTGCGGCGTCCTGGGAATGGAGCGACTCTTCGACGAGGTGGCCTCCGGCCAGCCAGTCGAGCAGGCGTTGGCGGCATTCGTGCGCGGGATGGCCACCTTCACCCACGCCTTTATCAACCGCCCCGATCATCTCTATCTCTCCGGAGGTCTGTGCGACAACCCACTGTTTATGAATAGTTTTCCAGACGGAGTGCAGGTGGAACCCCTGGGAAGATTCGTGCTGGTGGAAGGTCTCCAACTCGAGGCGCAGAAAAAATGAGAGCCATCGGAATCGTCTCGGGCGGCCTGGACAGCCTCCTGGCCACCCGTCTCGTCGTGAAATTGGGCTTCGACGTCCTGGCCCTCCACTTCAATGTAGGTTTCGAGCCCCACCGGGACTCGTCCCACCGAGGGACGGAGGTTGCATCCGCGCCGAAATCCATTCTTCAGATGGGAGCTAAGTGCGAGAGCGTCGACATCCGCAAGGAGTTCGCGGAGGTCCTGGCACAGCCCAAACATGGCTACGGGGCCAACCTAAACCCCTGCATCGACTGCAAGATCCTCATGTTGAGCCGGGCAAAGAAGAAGATGGAAGAACTATCGGCTGCCTTCGTATTTTCGGGAGAAGTACTGGGCCAGCGACCCATGAGCCAGCGCATGCAAGCCATGCAACTAATTGCCAAGGAGAGCGGACTCGAAGACTGCCTAGTCCGTCCGCTTTGCGGTGGATTGCTTCCACCAACCGCTCCGGAGAAAGCAGGCATCATCCGGCAAGACCAGTTGGAACGTATCCAGGGCCGCTCCCGGACGGCCCAGATGGCGCTGGCCGAAAAGCTAGGGGTTTTTGACTATCCCACCCCGACCGGGGGCTGCCTGCTGACCGATCCGTCATTTTCAGCCCGCGCGGCGAACCTACTGGAACGGAGACCCGACCGGGTATTACGGATTGACGACCCGCTTCTTCTTCAGGTCGGCCGCCACGTGATACTCCCCCAGGGCGGGAAGGCGGTGATCGGCCGCAAGGAGGAGGAGAACAACGTAATCGAAAGCTTCAACCCCCTGGGCCCCATCCTGGAAGCCAAAGACGTCCCCGGACCCAGCACGCTGGTGGAAGGCTCACCCACTCCAAAGGATCTCGACGCCGCAGCACGCCTGACCGCACGATAGGGAAAAGGAAAAACCCTCGTTCAAGTAAGCATCAAGGTCACCACCCCAAACGGCCAGGTAACCCAACTATCGGTTCCACCCGATCCCCCCAAAGGTTGCCAAATCCTCTGAAACCTTCTTTACGCTCGAACGATCGAGGATGCCAGGGACAAGATTGACGTATGATTAATTTACTATATCACCTGACGATCTCGTAAAAATCGGACAACGCGGCCGGCGACACGGGCACACTCAATAGCTGGGCCCATGTGTTTCGTTTTCGCTCCTTTGATTGGCAGAGAAGTCGATGGCCTCAGCCGCCGGCCCCGGTGAACCACTCGGGGCGTTTTGATCTCACTGCGGCCAGGATGGCGTCGTCTGCTTCGAAAAAGCGTTGGGATTTGCCTTCTTCGCGAAGCGAGGCGTAGGTGGGTTCGTCGATGCGGATCTTTTTGTCGACTAAATCGATTGCCAGGTAGTATTCCTGGCATATCTCCCGTTTCAGTCGCTCCGGGTTGCTCTGCAGCATCTGGTCGACATGGGAGTCCACTTCGCTGGTGCCCTTGAGATTCAACAGAGTCGTTACGAACGGGGTCAGGAGCGCCTCGGTGGTTTTCCGGTTGTCGGCGTACTCGAAAACGAAGTGCAGAATCTCGGCCAACCCGTTCGAGGAGATCTCCAGTGCGTGGGCGGTAACAGAGTCGAGGCCAAACTTGACGCCGATCAGCCCCTTGTTCTCCGGAGCGTTGGGATCCATCCAGAGCACGTCGGTGTTGGCGCCGTACACGGCAATCCCGTCGGCAAAGGGGTCCTCGAAGATGTCCGGAAGCTGGTACCGAGCGCCCGGCTCGAAGCCGAACTTCCGGATGGACGCGATTTCCTTGGGATCGAAATTCAGCCGGTCTTTCCAGTTGTTGCTTTTGAGTCCCTTCTTGCTGGCAAACTGGAGCAATACAGTCCCTCCCCTCCATAGAACCGGCAGGACCAGCGCGGCCTCCGCGGAACCGCCGACGTTGGCCACGATGCCGTGGAGGGGATACCCGTTCTCGAACACATATTGCGCGATGGCCGCGGACACTGCCGGCATCACGTCGCCGTCCTGGTCCCGAATGAAATTGGGCCCTTTGTCGGCGATCTCGGCCATGCGGGAGTCATGCCACTTCCGGATCATGCAGAAGAAGTTCAGTCTTTCCCGGGGAACACCGTGAACGCGCGAGAAAGCGTCGACGATGACTTCGGAAGGGCTGTCGGTGGTGACAAGGGAATCTTGAGGGAAGAATCTTGAGGGACGGAGGTACATCAACTCCCTGAAAAACAGGTACTTAGCGAACCTCCGTCCCCGGTAAATCCCCGGTAAATCCCCGGTAAACCTTCGGGTAAACCTTCGAGAATGTCCTCCTCTATATTCCAACGGTGGCGTGCTGCGAGGTTGCAGCGCTCATGGAGATTGCCCTTGTTGAGGGGGTTACTCGAGATCCAGGCATGACGTGAGGTCTTCTTCACTGGTTTGCATGTCTTGGGGTCGATCTCCTCCCAGGTCTCCGTGCACACCACGAGGTGCAACATTTGGCGCTTCTTGTCGTTTTTCCCGAAGCGGTAGTCGATTTCGTTGGCCCACGTAAAGTGTTGGTGGCGATTGCACTACGTGCTCCTGGCAGGCGCAGGCGCTCAAGCCGCCGAGGAGTGCGCCTTCGGTGTCAAGGCGGGGGCCTCTGGGCATAAAGGGAGGCTATATCGAGCGGAATTCCGAGTCAGTATTAATGTGATAAAAAGTATTTTACTTTTTCATTCCAATGAGTTACGTTTTATCAAGATGCTTCAAGTAAATAGACGTCTGGGGGGCGGAGGTACATCAATTCCCTGAAAAACAGGTACTTAGCGAACCCCCCCCATTTTTTCCCAGGAGGACGAGATGACGAACAACAGGCTGATGATGTTGCCTTTATTGACGATTTTGACCCTGGCGCTTTCGGCCTGCGAGCCGGGTATTAGGAAGATCTGCCAGTCTCACGACGACTGCCCTCCCTGCGAGCAGTGTATAAACGATACGTGCGTGCTGGACGAGAGCCGTCTGAACGCCTGCGGTGTGTGCGACCGGCCCGATCCCGAGGAGGTTTGCGGCGACGGGCTGGACAACGACTGCGACGGAGAGACCGACGAGAGCTGCGCAGGCTCCTGCGTGGGCGTGGTATGCGACAGCCCTCCTCCAAATGCGTGCCTCGACGAAAACACCCTGCGCAGCTACTCGGCCAACGGCGACTGCGAGAACGGCGACTGCACGTATGCATACAATGACATCGTCTGCGTCGAGGGTTGCCAGGACGGGCTCTGCAAGGAGGACCCCTGCGCCGGGGTCGTATGCGACGATCCGCCCAGCCAGTGCCACCAGAGCCCAGGCACCTGCGTCGGCGGAAGTTGCCAGTACGGCTATCTGGACGGGGCCACGTGCGACGACTCCGACGCCTGCACCCGAAACGACACCTGCTCAAGCGGCGTCTGCGCCGGCACGCCCATGATTTGCGACAGCCCGCCCCCCGACGAGTGCGCCGATGCGAGCACCCTGATGACCTATGCTACCAACGGCTCCTGCGCGGGCGGGGTCTGCACCTACACCAACCAACTCATCCCCTGCAACGATCCCCCGGACGCCTGCCATCAGGCCGCCGGCCGCTGCGCCGAAGCGAGCTGCCAATACGATCCCGTCACCGCCTGCATCGACTCCGACGGTTGCTGCCCCCCCGGTTGTGCCGGCCAGGACGACGACTGCCCGGCGCAGTCGTCATGGGGTGGAGTCTACGGCAGCTCAGATTTTGATTGGGCATACTCCGTTTGGCAAACCTCGGACGGGGGATACATCGTGGCGGGGAGTACTTATTCATTCGGTGTGGGTGGCTGCGACACATGGGTTCAAAAGCTGGACGCGAGCGGAAGTGTCGTCTGGCAGAAGATCTACGGCGGCTCAGATTATGATTGGGCAGACTTCATCCAGCAGACATCGGACGGCGGATACATCTTAGTGGGGGATACTTATTTGACCGGTGCGGACGACTACGACGCATGGGCTTTGAAGCTGGACGCGAGCGGAAACGCGGCCTGGCAGAAGACCTACAGCGGCTCAGATACTGATCGGGCATACTCCGTTCAGCAGACCTCGGACGGTGGGTACATCCTGGCGGGCCTTACTTATTCATTTGGTTTTGATGGCGACATGTGGGTTCTGAAGCTGGACGCGAGCGGAAACGTGGCCTGGCAGAAGACCTACGACGGCTCAAGTACTGATCTTGCAAACTCCATCCAGCAGACCTTGGACGGGGGGTACATCCTGGCTGGGTATACTTATTCATTTGGTGCTGGTGGCGACATGTGGGTTCTGAAGCTGGACGCGAGCGGTAACGCGGTCTGGCAGAAGACCTACGGCGGATCGGATTTTGATATGGCAAACTCCATCCAGCAGACCTCGGACGGCGGGTACATCCTGGGTGGAAATACTTATTCATTCGGTGCGGGCGACCGTGACGCATGGGTCCTGAAGCTGGACGCGAGCGGAAACGCGGCCTGGCAGAAGACCTACGGCGGCTCAGGCAATGACCGGGCATCCTCCGTTTGGCAAACCTCGGACGGCGGGTACATCCTGCTGGTGGGGTATACGGAATCATTCGGTGCGGGTGGCGACGCCTGGATCCTGAAGCTGGACGCGAGCGGAAACGTGGCCTGGCAGAAGACCTACGGCGGCTCAGATTATGATTGGGCAAACTCCATCCAGCAGACCTCGGACGGCGGGTACATCCTGGTGGGGTATACTGAATCATTCGGTGCGGGTAGGTCTGACGCCTGGGTTCTGAAGCTTGAAGTCGACGGTGTAATCTCGGGGAGTTGCCCGGATGGTATCGGCGTGGACACAAACGTAGTGGCGGCAAGCACCAGTGTCAGTCCGGAGAACAGCACGGCCACCGCGGTGACGTCCAATGCCACAGTCGGCGACACCGACGTCGTTCCCCAGGACAGCAGTGCCACATGGGAGAGCCTGTGTGGCAACTGACGGGGCATTGAAAGGGGTCGGAAATTCACAGGTGGTTTCTCGGGCTCCGTCCCCCAGATACGTCCTCAACAACGAGGACCTTATGAGCGGTATCCCCAAGATATAGAAGACGAGCACCTGGTACAAACCGGGGAAGGAATTCCTCCACTATCCCTTTTTGAAGTTGATTGTGTTTGCCCGGTGACAATTCGACCGTCTTTATGGAATCCCGAGGTGGATCAGTGAATTTCAGAACCGGTGACCGAATTCTATCCAAACTTGTGGGCACTTCTGGAACCTGGTAGCCCTGAAAAACACAGTGCCAATATAGTGCCATGACTTGAAGGAACTAGGCGGCACCAAACGGAAAAGGGGCAAGACCAAAATGGGAAATAGGGTCTTGATGAGAAAAAGGAAAGTGTTCTAACCTACATTCCGCACATTCTGAAGCCGGTTTCTCGGATTTTCTGATTCGGGAAAGCTCAGCGATAGCAACCGGTTGAGTTACTCGT
>JAUXGL010000036.1 GCA_030622135.1 Deltaproteobacteria bacterium | reverse complement strand
GCTGCTTCTCAGCGCTCATACGTTCCGGACTATAGGTTTTTAATTTGTTTGAGTTGTGAAATTGATGCGGGTTTTATTTATGCGCGGGCGCTTAGACTATGCCTTCCACAGCGGACGGAACAGCATGCCCACAGTACCGCAAGCGGCTGCGAGGATGCCGGCACCCAGGTAGATTTCGTCCATGCCGAACCATTCGGATACGATGCCGCACAGTACCATGCTCAGCGCGGTAAAACCCATCACCGCCATGTTCACCAAAGCGAAAATGCGGCCTCGGCGGTCGTCGGGGACGATCTCCTGGATAAGGGTCGTTCGCGGTAGAATGATCATCGGTACGGTGAGGCCGTGGACGAACATGGCCAGGCAGGCCAAGGGGAACGTCCGGATGAAAAAAAGCGGAATGAAGGTGACTCCGTCGAGGATGATGCCTATGAGGATCAGTTTGCCCTTCGGCCAGGATCGTCCCTTCAGACCGATGATCAGACTGGTGGCGATCATGCCGGAGAAGAGTATGCCGATCAGGAAGGAATATTCGGCCGCCCCGCTTTTTCCGAATCCGAGGATCTCGCGGACGTACACGGGAATTCCCAGGATGGCCGGTCCCATGATGATCAGGTTTTCAACCGCGGTCACGAAGAGCAGTCCGCGCAGACGCGGATCCGCGAAGGCGTGCCGCAGTCCCTCCAGGATGTCTTGCCTCGTTCGGCCCGCCACCGGTGGGGTTTGGGGTGGCGAGACCGGGCCGAACTCCAGCCGTGGGTAGGTGGTTTTGGGGGAGCGGATCAGCAGCAGAAAAACGGTACTGACTATGAACGTGCCCGCGTCGATGGTGAACAGATGGATGGTGCCCACCCACCCAACCAGGATGCCCGCGGCCAGGGGCCCGGCCAGGAAGGCCAACTGGGCGGAGCCCTGGATGAGGGAGTTGGCCCGGTTGAGTCGCGGTTGCGTCACCAGGTGGGGAACCAGGGCGTCGCGGGCGGGATTGAAGAAGGCCGCTCCGGCGGCCAGGCCGAAGGCGACCAGTGCCAGAACCGGTCCGGAGAGAAGACCGAACTGGTTCAGGACCGGCACCGAGGCCACCACCAGCGCCTGAACGACCGCGCATAGGATCATCAGCCTTCGGCGATCAACGCGGTCGGCGATGACCCCGGCGGCCAGCGAGAACAGGATCGCCGGCAGGAAACCCGCGGCGACGATGATCCCGGAGAGGGGTTTCGAGTCGGTCAGGTCCAGGGCCAGCCAGACCAGACCGACGTGAAAGATGGAATCTCCGAACTGGCTCACCAACTGTCCGAGGCAGAGCAAGGAGAAGTTGAGTCGCCGGGGTCGGGGTGCCATGGACGAGGTTCTACCGCACAGCCCCGTTGGGTTCAACTCGCTTGTTTCTGTTTCGCGGGAGACTTCTTGGTGGGTTCGGGTTTTGACTTGGCGGGTTTCTTTTTGTCTTTTTCTGGTTTGCCGTTGCCGCCCGTTTTTTTCACACCGTAGTCGGTTACGTACCAGCCGCTGCCCTTTAGATGGAAACTGCATTCGGATACCAGCTTCCGCAGGCGCCCGCCGCATTTCTTGCATTTTTTCAGGGGCTTGTCCGAGAAGCTCTGGATGTGCTCGAACTGGCCGCCGCATTTTTCACAGCAATATTCATAGACTGGCACGCCGGACTACCTCCTACGGATACTGGCTCCGGCAATATAAGTACTTGAATTTGCTGTGTCAAGTGGGCAGGAGGGATTTTACCCGATCTTATTCCGGCTGGCCGCCGCCTTCTTCTCCCGGTGGCTCCATCTCGTCGCGTATACCCATTTTTTCCACCCAGTCTTTGGCCAGATTGCCGGCCTTGCCGCCGCCGCGGGCCTTATTGTAGATGTACTGGTAGAAACCGGTTTTTTTCTCGCCGTGCAGCCCGCCGACGATGATGTTGGCCACCGGGTCTTCCTCGTATTTGTACTTGGCCTTCAATGCCGCTTTCACAATCAGGTTGGGTTTCTGGTTGGCTAGTCCCACCTTGATGTGCTCGGGCTCCAGCTTGGGGTTCCCCACCAGCGGGTCGACGTACTCGCTGCGCGCCCCCCCTTCCACCTTGTAGCAGCCGACGTAGATTCTCATAGTGGGTTCGAAGCTCTTGGAGGTAAAGGCGCACTCGAAAAGGCCGTGCAGCAGGGTTTGGTAGCTGTCGTCATCGTTGTTGTACATCTCCGTCTGCTTTTCCCCGTCGATGGGAAAAGCCCTGGCGAAGGGTTCGCAGGCGCCGCCCGACTTCCAGACGGCATACAGGAGGGCCGCCTTGGCCCAGGGTTTCTTGATGCGGGGCAGGAATTTCTCGGCGGTTGCCCGGTCGTTGGCCGCGGCCAGCCGGATGGCCGCCTGCACCAGGTCGAGCTCGTTGGCCTGGGCGTCCTGCAGGGAGGCGATGGCGACGAGAATCGATGGTGGTGAGGCAGGTGCGCTGCCTTCCAGGTTGGGCTCCTTCTGCGTGTCGCCGAAGGTCAGGTCGACGTCGTCGAACTTCCATCCGTCCCCGGTTTGCACGAAGGGAATGACGCCCTTGTCGCCGTCCACCGTGACCAGGAGTACGCGAACTTTGCCCGGTGCCCGGGCGCCGCGGATCTTGACATTATCCAGCTTGCCGGAGGCGGCGTCGGCGATGAACTTGCTTGCCTTGGCCTTGAAGTCGGCGGGTTGCGTGTTGGTGAGCGCGGCGTTGGAGAAGTGGTGAAGCAGCTTCATCGAGTTGCCGTCATTGAGTTTCTTGGACTCGCCGATCAGCGCCTGGTAGCGCTCCTTGAGCGCCTGAACCTCTTTTTCCGAAGCCTCGGGCAATCTCTCGTATTTGTCTTGGCATCCCGACCACAACATAACTCCCACTAAAAGAGTGCCCAACCCCATGCATATATTGGCGCGCATCACAATTCCCTCCTTTTGGGTTTAATCGTTCAGTTCTCGGAGAAACTCTTCTTTGTTAAGCAGGCCTTTCTTGGCCATTACCCGCATCAGAGCCCAGAAGTACTTCTCCAGCTTGTGGATTGCATCCAGGTCTCCGGTTTGAACCTCGCGGAGATAATCCTCCATGGCTTCTTCCGAGCTTATACGCGGCTGGCTTTTTTTCTTGGACCGGAGCTTGGCCCGGCGAGCCTTGATCTCGGCAACCCGGTCCCGGGTGACCTGCTCTTCTTCCTCGGGGACTACCTGGGTGAGGTTCAGTACCTCTCCGGTGTTCGCGTATGTGTTGGTGTCCACTTCTTCAATACCGCCTCCCGGCCGCACCAACTGCATCTTTCCGGTGTCGGGGAGATCTTTCTTCTGCAGGGTCAGGGGTTTGATGACCGTGTTCATCCCGCGGTAGTGCTTGCGGACAGCGCTGTTGATGGCCGAGATGGTAGCCAGCACCGGCTTCACCTTACACCCGGTGGTGAATTCGATCTCGTCGATAACGGCCAGGTTCATGGGATCGGACATGGCCAGGGTGAGCCACCTGGAGCCCCGGTTTTCCTCCAGGGCTACGGGAATCAAGTCGTTGTTTTCGCAAGTACTGTAGGGAACCAGCCGGGTGGCTTCCGAGTCGAAGGTGATCCGGGACAGATCCATGGTGGGCAGTCCCATCACCTCGCCCAGCACCTTCACCAGCATGCCCTCGGTGATAAAACCCTTGGCCACCAACGCTACGCCCAGGCGGTGGCCCCACTGGCGTTGATAGGCCAGGGCGGAGTTGAGCTGATCTTGGTCGATGATGCCGCGTTCCAGCAAGATCTCACCCAACTTCTTGCGCATCGTGATGATTTCCCCTACTCTTTGCCCGCGCGGATGCTATCAAACTGTTTCAGGATCGTCAAGAATTGACCTGGGCATCGGCAGAATTGACCTGATTTCGCGAAGGTGGCATGTTGGGGGCGGAGGTTACCGGGGAACATGGCTTCGATTTTATGGTTTATCGTACTCATCGGCATTTTGATTTTCGTCCACGAGGGCGGGCACTTTCTCTTTGCCAAACTTTTCAATGTAAGAGTGATTACCTTTTGCCTCGGGTTTGGCTCGCCGATTCGCTTCGGGAAGCTCAAGCTGAGTTGGAAGCCGGGGGAGACCGAGTACCGTATTGCCTGGTTTCCGGCCGGCGGCTTCGTGCGCATGCTGGGTGACGATCCCACCGAGGAAGTTCCCGAAGAAGATAAGGCCCGGGCCTTTTCCACCCAGGCCGCCTGGAAACGCTTCCTGATCATCCTGGGGGGGCCGCTCTTTTCGGTTCTGCTGGCGATTCCCATCTATTTCATTACCCGGGTTGTGGACGATCGGGCGCCGGCGCCGGTGGTCGGAAAGGTGGTTCCCGGCTCGCCGGCCGAGAAGGCCGGCCTGATGGTCAAGGATGTGCTGGTGCAGGTGGGGGATACCCAGGTGGAAACCTGGGAGGACGTGAAGGCCGGGACCCAGGCTCTGGGGGGGGCCGAGATGGAGGTAGCGGTCGACCGGGACGGCGAGCGGTTGTCGTTTACCCTAAAGCCCCGCGAGGAACTGGACGAAACCGGTCTTCAACTACTGGGCCAGCGGTGGGATCTGGGACTCCGGCACCTGCGCCAGGGCAACATCATCGGTGTGGTCACAAACGATTCCCCTGCCGGTGTGGCGGGCCTGCACACTTGGGATCGTATCCTGGAGGTGTGCGGCATTCCAGTGGAAGGCTGGTGGGACGTTTTAAGGATCCTCGAGGTCAACGGCGATCACCTGGTTCCAGTGACGGTCGTCCGGGTCTCCGAGTTGAAGATAGGTGCCGTGACCATCAAGGGACCCGTGCTGGTGGACACCTTCATTCGTCCGGTTCCCGCCGACCGGGCTCCCCAGGGCGCCTGGCGGACCGGAAAGGCCTACACGGGCCTGGAGCCGGTGGACCTGTACGTGCATAAGGTCTCCAAGGGGAAGCCCGCGGATAAGCTTGGGGTAAAACCGGGCGACAAAATTCTCAGCGTTTTCGGACGTCCCATCCAGAGCTGGGAGCAGTTCTCTCGCGCCGTTCTTGAAAAGCCGGAAGGTCCGATCCCCATGCAAATCCGCTCCCGCGGAGAGATCCGGCAGATCGATTTCGTCCCGGAGGCCATCCGGCAACCCAACGAGTTCAAGCAGTCCATTCGCAAGCTGGGTCTCGGGGTGGAATACACACCAAACCTGCTGGCCGGCGAGTACGTCCCCAGGAAAAACCGCCTCATGTATGCCTTCGAAATGTCCTTCGCGGACACCGGCGTGGCCATGTACATGAACGCGATCGGGTTCGTCCGTATATTCCAGGGACGGGTGAAGGCCACCGAGGCCATCGGCGGGCCCATCATGATTCTGGACATCGCCGGCAAGTCGGCCGAGAAGGGGTGGTTGTACTTCGTCAAGATAATGGCCTTACTCAGCGTGCTGCTGGGTATGCTGAACCTCCTGCCCATCCCCATTCTCGACGGCGGTCACATCGCTTTCATCGCCATCGAGTCGGTCATGCGCCGGCCGATCCCCATAAAGGCCCGGTTGATAGCCAGTTACGTGGGGCTCATCCTCCTGGCGGGACTGATGGTGTTCGCCTTCGGCAACGATATCCATCGATACTGGTCGGATATCACCTCCATCTTCAAGTAGCCATGATTCTGCTTGCCTTGGATACCGCTGCCCCGGTGACCGCCGTGGCGTTGCTCGAAGACCAGAAAGTCTTAGGCGAGTTGTACCAGCCCGCCAAGAACCACTCGGTGATGCTGCTTCCCTCCGTGGATCGCTTGATGAAGGAGAATCGCATTGCCCGCCATGACCTCGATGCCGTGGCGGTGGGGATCGGCCCCGGTTCGTTCACCGGCGTGCGGGTGGGCCTGGCCCTGGTCAAGTCGATGGCCTTCGCCCTGGACCTCGACCTGCTGGGAGTCTCCACGCTTGCGGCATTGGCTCGAAACGGTTGGGGAGGGAAGGCGGATTGGATTTGCCCCACCATGGACGCCTTGAAAAAAGAGGTCTACGGCGCGAGGTGCCGCGCGGACGGCGCACTCGATGAATCCGAGGCCGCCCACGATCCGCGCGAATGGGCGGAGCATCTGTCGAAAGCGGAAGGTCGCTGCTTGTTGCTGGGTACCGGGGCTTTGCGTTACCGGGATGTCTTCGTCGAGGTTCTCGATGACCGGGCGATCATTCCAAACGAGGAAGAACGTCACCGGGTGAGCGCCGCGGCGGTGGGTCTTCTGGGGTTTGAGCGGCTTCAGCGGGGGGAGAAGGACGATCCCCGTACGCTGGAGCCGGTGTACTGCCGTTTGTCGGAGGCGGAGTTGGCGCGGATCAAGAAGACCTAGTCTTTCAATCCCCTCCCACCATCAGTTGGAATCCCATTAGCTTCATGCCGGCGTGCTGTTCCGCCTTGGCCAGCAATTGCTGGGGATCGGTGTCGAGAGTGGAAAACTCCACGGGGTAGAGCTTGACTTCTTCCCCGTCTCCGATCGCGAGTAGCCGGCCGTCCGGTGAGAAGTCTATGGCCACCACCTCCCGGCTGGCCGGGATTTCTAAAAGGGGTTTTCTGTCTTCGAGGGACCAGATGCGCACGGTGCGATCGTCGCTGGCCGTGGCTAGCAAGCGGTTGTCCGGGGACAGCTTGACCGTGTTCACCCATTGTTTGTGCCCGGCGAATCGGCCCAACTCCTTCCAGTTGGAAGTGTCCCAGAGAATCGCCAGGCCGTCCTTGCCCGAGGTGACCAGCTTCTCGCTGTCCGAGGTGAAGTCCACGCTGGAGATCCAGTCGGTGTGGCCGCCCAGCACCTCTATCAGTTCGCCGTTTCTGGGATCCCAGATGCGGACGGACTTGTCGTAACCGGCCGAGGCCAGCCAGCTATTGCTGGGGGAGAAGGTCAGTGAGCCGATCTCCCCATTGTGCCCGGTCATCACCAGCAGTTGCTTGCCGGTCTCCGGGTCCCACACCCGCACGGTGCGGTCGTTGCTGGCCGTGGCGATGAGCTTGCTGTCGGGCGAGAAGGCCGCGGTGTAGATCGCGTCGGTGTGGCCCTGGAGACTGAGGATTGGCTCTCCGGTCTTGGGGTTCCACAGCCGCACGGTCTTGTCGCGGCTGGCCGAGGCGATCCGGCGGCCGTTCGGGCTGATGGCCACGCCGTCCACCACGTCCTCATGTCCCTTGAGCACGAAGCGGGTGTTCCCCGTGCGGGTGTCGAAGATCCGCACGGTCTTGTCCCATCCGGAAGACGCCAGCCATTCTCCGTCGGGCGAGAAGGCCACGCCGTATACGGTATGTTTGTGGCCCGTAAACGTGCGCAGGGCCCGGCCGGAGCGGATCTTCCAGACCTTGACGGTGCGGTCGTAGCTCGCTGACGCAATGCGTCCGCCGTCCTTGGAGAAGGCTACGCCGTAGACGAAGCCCTTGTGGCCGTCGATGGTCAGACGGCATTCTCCCGTGCGTACGTCCCAGAGTCGCACGGTCCGGTCGTAGCTGGCCGAAGCCAGCAATTCGCTGTCGGGCGAGAAGGCCAGGTTGATTACGCCGTTTTTGTGCCCCTTGAGGTGGATGGACGGGCGTTTCTCGCCCGGCTTCCAGAGCCTCACGACAAAGTCGTCTCCCGCGGAGGCCACCCAGCGTCCGTCGGGTGAGCAGGTGACGGCAAAGGTTGTCTTGCTGTGCCCGATTATCTTCTGGATCAACTTGCCTTGGGGCAGTTTCCAGATCCGTAGGGTTTTGTCCTCGCCGACCGAGACGATTCGCTTCCCGTCGGGGGAGAAGGCTGCGTCGTACACCTTGCCCTGGTGTCCTTGCATGACCTTGAGGCACTTGGCGGAGGCCACGTCCCATACGCGTACGGTACCGTCCCAACCGGCCGAGACCAGCAGCTTTCCGTTTCTGGAGAAGGCCACGCTGCGAACCGGATCCTGGTGTCCCACAAGCTTGTACAGCGGATTGCCGTTTTCGGTGAGCCACACGATGACCGTCTGGTCGTGGCCGGCCGTGGCTATATACTTGCCGTCGGGAGAATACTCCACGTCGTATACCCGGCCATCGTGCGCCTCGATCGAGCGGACCATCCGGTTGCTCTTGAGGTCCCAGATCTTGACGGTGCCGTCGAAGCTGGCCGCCGCCAGATGATTGCCGCTGGGCGAGAAGGCCGGCCGGGCGAACACGCTTCCGCCGCGGAAAAAACTCTCGATCTCCGCGCTCGTTTGAAACTGGGTGCGGTAGATCTGGGAAGCCGCCTCCATCCGGAGGTTATGGCTCTCCGGGTGACCGGCGGCGAACTCGGCGTCGTAGTAAATGCTCTTGGGGTGGGAGGGGTTGTGCGATAGCGATGCGGCCGCGAAGATGCTGGAGGAGAGAAAGCGCATGTCTCCCTTGAGTCGGTCGGCCTTCTCCGCGTGTGCCTGGGCCAGGTGGTAGTTGGCGGTGAGCCTCTCGGTATGTTCCTGTTGTCTGGCCGTGGCCTCTTGATTTCTGGCGATGCTTTCGTTCTCTCGGGCCAGGGTGGCCTTCCGGTAGGCCAGGGTGGTGAAAACCAGGGCGCCGATGATCACTAAAAGGATCAGGCCGATGGCGATGAAGGTGAGGCGGTTCTGGGAGGCGGATCGCTTGAGCAGTTCCCAGGAACTGTAGGCGTAGGCGCTCACGCGCCGGCCGGTCATGTAGGCGGAGACGTCGTCGGACACCTCCCGGGCTGACTGGTAGCGGTGCCGCTTGTTCTTCTGCAGGCACTTCTCGGCGATGGCGGTCAGGTCCGCCGGCGCGTCGGGGCAGTGCTCCCGGACCGGCTTGACCGGCTCGCGGCCGACCTTTCTCAGGATCTCCATGCGGGTCTTGCCGTCGTACGGGGGAACTCCGGTGAGTAACTCGTAGAGCACCGCTCCCAGGCTCCACACGTCCGAGATCTCGTCGATCTTGTTGATGTCTCCGGCGGCTTGCTCGGGGCTCATGTATGAGGGGGTGCCGATGGCCGCGCCGGCGACGGTATGCTCGATGCCGGCTTCGTGCAGCAGCGCCAGGTCCCGTTCGATCTCGCGGGCGCCTAGATCCTTTCGGCCTTTCACCTTGGCGATGCCCCAATCCAGCAGCACGGTTTCGCCGAACTCTCCCACCATGATGTTGGAGGGCTTGATGTCGCGGTGGACCACCCCGCGGCTATGGGCGTAGGCGATGGCGTTGCAGACGTCCCAGAAGGGGCCCATGTGTTTCAGCCGTCCGGAGAGGTCCTTGCACTCGTTGAGCTTCTTCTCCAGAGTTTCCCCGCGCACCAGGCGCATGGTGTAGTACAGTCGGCCGTCCTGGCGACGTCCCAACTCGTACACCGGAACGATGTTGGGGTGTTCCAGTTGTCCGGTGACCCGGGCCTCCCGCAAGAACCGCATCAGGCCGGGGGTGGACAGCTGGCCGGATCTCCCCGAGGCCATGGTTTCCTCGTCCTCATCGCCGGAAAGCAACTCCTTTAGGGCTACGTCGCGTCCGATGTGTTCGTCGAAGGCCAGCATGACCCGCGCCTGACCCCCGCGGCCGTGCACGTTTTTGACGGTGTAATGGCCGGGTTGCTCGTTGGTGATCAGACCGACGTCTTCGTCGTCGGTCTGGCCCGTTCGGGTCTGGTTCAACGGTGCTCGTTCGGCAATGGTGGCGCGAGCGTCGGAAGAGCGGGCTTTGTCGACCATCCGCTCGATGATGATGCGCTGCTTGGGGGTTATCACGCCGTCTGTGACCATCTGCTCGCCCAGGGGAGTGGCGCCGTCCGTGCGGGCGACGACGGCTTCCGCCACCTGTTCGGGTGTGGCGAAGCCCTTGCTGGTGACGAAGGCCGCGAACAGCAGGTGCTCCACTCGCTGGTCAGACACCACGGTTGCTCCCCGCCCGCTTGCCTTGCCAGCTATCGCCGGCCTCGAGCGCTTTCTCGATTTCCGATCGGATGCGCCGCTTGTCCCGACCCCATTCCGGCGCCAGCATCAGGGATGCCGGGCCCTCTCCGGTCAGGCGATGGATGATCATGCCGGGATCGAGCCGGCAGATGAAGTCCGCGGTCATTTGTACATATCCGTCCAGGGAGCTGATCTCGATCATGCCTTCGCGGTATGTCTTCGCCAGGGGCGTGCCGTCCAGGACGTGCAAGTTGTGGATCTTTACGCCCTCCACCCGGTTGCGGTTCAGGCAGGCTGCCGTCTTCAGCCGGTGGTTTTTCTCTTCGCCCGGCAAGTCCAGGATGATGTGGGCGATTACCTCCAAACCGTGTTGGTGGGCCTGTTCGACCGCCCGTTCGAAGTCGGCGACCGTATGGTTGCGGTTGAGTGCCCGGAGCGTGTCGTCGTCCGCCGACTGCAGGCCTAACTCCAGGTAGACCGGCTTGATCTCGGCCAGTTTCGCCAGGAGGTGGTAAACCTCATCGGCGATCCAGTCCGGCCGGGTGCCCACGGATAGCGCTACCACCCGCGGGTGGGAGATGGCCGTGCGGTACAGGTCGGAGAGCTCGTCGACGGGCCCGTCGGTGGCCGTGTTGTCCTGAAAGTAGGCGATGATTTTCTCGGCGCCAACCCTTCGCCGGGCCAGGTCCAGGCCGGCCTCCATTTGCCTTTCGATGGGCCCGTCGATGGGTCCGCTGATGGGCAAAAGCGCCAGCTCCGAGCAGAAGATGCACCCGCCGGTCCCCACCCGCCCGTCCCGGTTGGGACACCCGAACCCACCCCGCAAAGTCACCTTTCGCACCCGTTCTCCGAAACGCTTGGCCAGCGCGGGCCCAAGCCTGCGAAAACGCCCCCCGCCGGGGAACCGGGGCATGGATGCAGTGTCGTCAGCCATGGTCCGATAGCCTATTCGCAACCAAATGGGAGCGCAAGTGATCTGTCCGAGCCGACACCCCGAGCCTGCGTCATGAAAGTGGGTTTATTCAAATGTTCTTTTTTTGGACCAGGCAACCGAGGTGCCAACCGATTTGGGAAACATCGGTTATTATTGGGATTATAGCTTGTATAGCGGTTGGATAGGACGATATGACCATTTCTCAGGTACACTCTGGATTTGCCCTTGATTCCTTCCCCGGTTCGGGTGACACCTCGATTCGGCAGAAGGTGATTTTTTCCGCCCGAATCCGTGGTGCGACGTAATAAAAAGCATGAAAGGAGGTGGTGTGATGAAACGAAGAAGTGAATTTGCCGGGTTGTTGATCTCGGTCGTTCTTTTTCTGGCCGGATGCGGTGGCCTGGACGAGAGCGGGAAGAAGGATTGCGAAAGCGACCGGGATTGCCTTGACGGGTATTCTTGCAACGCGCAAGGCCATTGTGTTGAGGTAAAATGGGTATGTGATTCGGGTGATTCACAGGATTGCATTTGTGGAAATGGGGTTTCCGGGATCCAGCTGTGTTCCGGGGACGGCATGAGTTGGGAGGCGTGTGAGTGCCCGGAGTGCAGGCATGATACCGATTGCCCGGACACCATGGTTTGTAGCCAGGGGGAATGCGGGTGCCCGACAAGCGAAGTGATGTGTGGCAATCTCTGTGTTAACTTGCTGACGGACAAAGATAACTGCGGTCAGTGCAGCAACGCCTGCGGACCCGACGTGGAGTGTGTCAACGGTCAGTGCGAAGATCCGCTGGCTCACTGCAGCAACGGTATTCATGATCCCTACAAAGGCGAGACGGACATGGATTGCGGCGGGCCGTGCCCGGGATGTTCATACGGGCGTAGCTGCTCTTTTGCGAGTGACTGCGCAAAAGGGAGTTGTGATGAGAATGAGTGCCGCGAGGGCACCTGGATTTCTACCGCAGACATGCCTACTCCCAGGCAGTATTTGGCCGCGGTATACGGACCCGATGGTTTGATCTATGCGATTGGCGGCATCCGGGAAGTCGGCGGAGACAACATCTCCGGAGTTGTTGAAGCCTACAACCTTTCCATGGATTCATGGACGACTCGCGCACCCCTTCCCACCCCGCGTTATGGGCTCGCCGCGGTTGTCGGGAATGACGGCCGTATCTATGCCATCGGTGGTCAATACGATGATGGCAACTCGCCCTTCACGGATGGCGACTCCGTCAAGGTCGAGGCGTATATACCGGCGACGAATGCCTGGGAGGAAGTGCCTGACTTGTCCAACGGGCGTTACAAGACAGCCGCGGTTTCGGTGAACGATGGTCTAATCTATGTGATTGGTGGATTCAGTGTGAATCCAATAGAGACACTTTCAACCGTAAGCACTTACGAACTTGGTGCGAGCAGCTGGCTTGACAGTCCCGACGGGTTAACGACAACCCGCAGTTCGCATGCCGCAGCAATCGGTCTCGACGGAAAGATCTACGCGATTGGAGGCCATAACGACGGTACGGAGATCGATGCTTTCGAATACTATGAGCCGGGGTTGGTTGGATGGTACACGTTGCCTCCAATGCCAACGCCGCGAAAGGACCTCGCCGCTGCGACCGGCATCGACGGCCGCATCTATGTATTTGGTGGAAACTCGCGGGGGAACTCGAATGCGGTTGAGATATTCGATCCGGGAAATCACAGCTGGGGCAGAGCGACGAGTTTGCCGGCCGGGAGGTATGGCCACGCCGCAGTGACCGCTCCCGATGGCAGGATTTACATCATTGGCGGCCGGAGGGCAGTCATACCACCGTCCGTGCCCAACCAAACGGAGCAAACGGGAAAGGTAGAGGTATTCGTTCCAGATCCATAGGCAGAACCCTTGCCGTGTTGGTGGGCCGGTTCGACCGCCTGTTCGAATTTGCAACCAAATGAGAGCGCAAGTGATCTGTCCGGATGGCAGGAAAACCTGAACCATCGGTGCCGGTGGTGAGGTGGTTCCCGCCAACCAGGATCTGGAAGTTATTTCCTACGCCGCTTGATATCTATAGCCGAAAACTTGACCTCTGTAGTTGTGTGTAGTACATACAACCACAGAGACACACACCCCCTGAAAGGAGGCGGCCATGGCACAGTCCGACGCGACGATTTTTTTAGAAAACCTGAAGATGTGGGACCGTCCCGAGGGAGACCTGAAAGGTGCCGTCATCCTTCAACTGGAGGACAACGTCGACCGCATGGTCGACGATATGTTCGAGCAATTCTGCGACCTTGAAATCGACCGCTTCCACCCCTTCACCGGGACTTGCTAGATTTCAGCGAATAAACCTGCAAGGAAATTAAGCCTACCCGGTCCCCCGATTTCCCCCGGTCCCTTCTTCACTGACTTACTCGCAGTACCTCACCCGAACGATCTTCAGCCGGGTCCGATCTCCCCAGGCGTAGGCCCAGCCTACGTCTCCGTTGGAAAAGTTGATCATGTCGTTGGGCTGTCCCGCCTCGGCCTGGATTTCCACGGGTTGTTCCAGGAGGGTGCCGGTTCGATCCATCCGTGCCATCAGGTGTCTGGAGCCTTCGTGCCAGAAGACTAAGAGATCCGGTCCGTAGAGAGCCAGATGGACGTTGAGCTCGTTTACGGACGGCGTGTCGGTCAGGAAAACCTTGGTTCCGGGTGAGCCGTTGCCGTCGAGAGGTATGAAGACCACGTCGTAGCTTGGGCGGTTGGTCTTTGAGGCGAAGGTGAGCAGGAAGCCGCCGTTGTGGTTGGGGACCATTCCGCCGAACTCGGCGGCGGTGGAGCCTCCGCAGCTGCCGTCCTCGGTGGATACTCGGGTGTTGTGGTTGAAGTAGATGCCTTTTCCCGGGTAGCAATCGGATATACACAGCGGCCCGAAGCGGGTCCCGTTGTGTGACAGCCGCACGTCCATGCTGTGGCTGCACCCCCAATCCCAACCGCCGCCGGCTCCGCTGCCGTCGGTATTTATGAACCCGAGCATGTCTCCCTGGTGCTCGCCTTCCGAAGCTCCCCAGTTGCGCGTCAGCCCGAAGTACACCGCGTACTTGCCGCCGTCGAAGGCCAGTCTTCCCTCGTGGGTCCAGTCGGAGATCCACTCGTCTCCTTCCCGGGTGTGGTTGTTGTTCCCCACCAGGGTTACGTCGAAGGTCACTCCGCCCGAGGAATCCAGACGCACCAGGGCCATCTCGTCCCCGCGGACGATCATGACGGCGTTGCCGTCGTCGTGGGCCACGAACCCGCGTATCTCGTCCGCGGCGGTCGATGTGTCCGGTCCGCCCCGCGTGTCCGCGGCGGTCAGAGGGGTGATGTGGGCCAGGTTGTCGCTTCCCAGCCAGGCCACCTGGCTGGTGCCGTTTTGCAAGGGCGAAAGAATCACCGGTCGGTCGCTGGACCAGGATCCGCCCACCCAGGTGACCACCGAAACGGGGGAAACATCGATCTCCGTCACCGTCACCCGATCGGCCAGCGGTCCGCAAGGCGGGCAGTCCGAGTCGGAGTTGTGGTCGCAAGCCGGCGGGCAGCACTCGTCGCCGTCCGTGCAGACGGCGATGTCCGCGTGACCGCACTCCACGTTGCAATTCCCCGCGCTGCCGGTCATGGTGTCGGTAGTGCAGGGATTTTGATCGTCGCAGGAGGTCGGGCAACTCTCCGGCGGATCGCACGTCTCTCCCGCGTCGATCTCGTTGTTCCCGCAGAGCGTGGAGCAGTCATTGTCGGACGAATGATTGCACCCCGCCGGGCAACATCCGTCGCCGTCTGCGCACGCTTCGATCGGCGAGTAGCTGCAGGCCGCGTTGCACCGTTTGGCCGAACCCGTCATAACGTCGTCGGTGCAGGGATTCTCGTCATCGCAGGAAGTGGGACAGGTCTCCGGCGGATCGCAGGTTTCCCCCGTATCCAGCCGCTCGTTCCCGCAGTCCCCGGAAGGCCCGATGGATCCTACACAGCCGGAAACCAGCAGCAACGCGCCCAAAATCACCGGAAAAATCCTACCCATGCCTCGAATGATACAACATCTTGCCCCCGGCTGTAAGGGCTAAAAAATCGTATCCGTTCAGGAATTCCTACAGCGTCAGGATCCGGTTGGATTGATCCCTCCAGACACCATGTTCGCTGTCATGGAGCCCGGCTCCGGGCCGCCGCGACGATCCGGCGTCCCATTGCCTTGGCGGTTCGGCCGGCACCCCGGTTGTGCTCGCATCGTCGGAATAGGCGATTGCGAGAAGTACGCCCATCGTTGTTATCGCAGAAGGTCATTCAACTGCTTTTGGAGTGCGTCTCCACGAATCACCTTTTTTGGGTCACGCTTGATGGCATCCAAACGCTTACGAGACACCTTCAGATCAATCTCATCGTAGTATACGTCAAGGGCGGCGGAGATAACGGAGCCCGCTGCGGTGATTCGCTTGTCTATCCACGTTTCCATGGCGGGTGCCACTCCCATCGGAAAGTTGGCAATCCTCTGCGGGGTAAGTTTCCGTCCGTAGTTGAACCGCCATTTCTCAAGCTGGAGGTATGCGGCGGCGGCTATGAGGTGCGCCAGCTTGATGTCCTTGCCCGTTTTGGGTAGGAGTACCAAGCAGTCGTCGTTAACGGCACAAGGTTCCAACTGAATAAATGCTTCTCCAATGCTCCCGGTTTGGGCAACTGTCACAAATGGGGGTTGAATCAAGTCAGCAAATTCGAGCCACCCGTAACACCCATTGTAGCTCTCGGTTGGGGAGATAATCAGGGAACGACCCTCGGGAATGCCATCCCGGCTATGAAGCTTCTTCATGCCGTAGAAGATGTCGAACGTCCCGCCGATAGTCCTAACCTTTGAGGGAAGTTTTGCCGTTTTCTTGATCCGTGCCTCTCCGACTAACTCACGATACGGATGGACAACAAGCTCGCCATTTTCGATGGCCTCACGCTGCGCCACGATTTCGGGCGCATAACGGGCGTAAAATGAAGTGAGGCGTCTGATGAGGATGTCGATATTCTGTCTAAGCATCTCAACGCTGGGGATGGCAGAAGGGATGTACGCTCCGGCTGCCCATGTATCCTTACCTGAAATGGATACGCACCCGGAGAAACCAGGGATGGTCTTTTTATTGAGAACGGCATCAAGAGCTGCATCCAACTCGTTCTTGCCGTCGGATCGTTCAACACGCACACCCTTTTTCAGAGTGAGTCCGTCGTACCGAATGTGGGCGAACACCGTCTTCCGTTGCGGGTTGTGCGGAACACCCTTTTCCATCACTACAACGGAAGTAGTTGAAGAGGCGAATGGCTGGAACAATTCATCGGGCATCTCGACAACAGCAAGAATGGCGTGCTTCTCAAGCATCTTCGCTCGCCACGGGCCTTTGCTGTCCTTGGCCATCGTGCTCGTCTGCAAAATCACTCCGAGTTTCCCGTGCGGTTTGAGCCCCTCAAGGGCACGCTTCACAAACGCTTCAGGTGGGGTGTCCGTCTTACCGTGAGGAAACGGTGGGTTCATCAGAACCACCGACGCCTTGCCAATTGGATACTTCGAAGATTTGAAGCAGTCCCCTTGGTGGACACCGGTTGAACCGTCCCCACGCAGGATCATGTTCGCGACGCAGAGCGCGGCGGTGACAGGTTCACGGTCAAAGCCTATGAGTTGTTTTTTAACGATGCGCACCATCTGTTTGCGAGTGATTTTCCTTCTTTCCAGAATCTTGTTCATTGCCGCGATCAAGAATCCGCCGGTGCCACAAGCGGGGTCGAGAACCACGTCGGACGGTTGGATCTCGCACAGATCGGCCATAAACGCGGTGACATGACGCGGAGTGAAATACTGCCCGATAGTGTTCTGACCGGTGTACCGGAAAAAGCTCTCGTAGAGTTGACCGAGATAATCATGCTCGGCGGTCAACACCGTGACGTTCAACCGCTCCAAAATTTCGACGATCCGACGAGACTTGATCGCTAGATCCTGGTTGGCTTGATCTACACGGATGCTTTTCGAAAGATCGGGCTTGTCGGCTTTACAAAACGCCGTAGCGCATGATTCATTGATATCAGAGAGGATGTACCTCGGGTCTTTTCGGATGTTCCCCTTCGAGTTCCAGAGAGCCAGCATGATCGCGCCAAGCACGGCAGGGCGCAACTCATCTTTGATTCCAGATTCACGGAGCAGACGATTGATCTCATCAGCGCGATCCGCAAGTACCTCGGGCGGCGGAATTGAGGGACGCAGTTCAAGCGGTGACGACGGTGCACATAGAGTCTCAACATCCTGGCGGCTCGGTATCCAAGAGATCGGATTGCCATCGTAGGTCACGGACTTCCAGCGAGTGCCATTCCACTTGAACACCAAAACCTTGAAATCGTCCTCGGATGCTCCAGCGATTGCAATGGCGAGAGGTGTAAACCCTGCATCAATGCATGCTCTGCCGTAATCCTCCGTGACTTCTTTAACCGCTTGGTCAAGCTCAGTCGTAGCAGCCTTCGCCTCGACAACAACAAGCGGCTGCATGGTCGTAGGATCAACAAGAATGGCATCAGGCAATGCGTACCCACCGCCTCCGGATTTACTGCGACCCCGGAATATCTCAAGTAAATGCGGGTAGTCCTTGTACTCCTGCTGTCGGAGCATCTCGCCATTCGGAGGACGCCGAACATTCCAACCCTGAGATAGAAGCAGATCGGTCAGGATCTGCTCGGTTCGTACCTCTGAAACTCTTGCTGAATGTGCCATCCGCGCCGCCCTCTTGGAAGAACTCATTGCTTCCGGTTACCACGCACCTCTGACTTTTCCTTACGTGGCCTGTACCATTAGGGACTCTTGCACTTTGGGCAAACCCGTGGCTCCTCCTGAGTGCCCTGGCGAGAAACCTACTGGTGCCCACACCGTTCACAACGAAATCCGGGTAGCCTGATTTTACCCATACTGGGAAATTTACCTCAACCCTCCCATTCCGTCAAAGAACATACCACTGGTAGCCACATAGTGATTTTCTACCAGCCTGAAACATAAGTTGGATCTGGCGGAAAAGCCAATTGAGAAAATTGGATCTTGACGAGTCGATGTGCTGCAATTTCCGGGCGAACGGGTAGCGGATCGCCACTGAAGAGGTGGCCAGGAATCTTCACTCGGGTTCGTTCTTCTTCTCCTCCAGTTTGAAGCCCCGCGACACCAACAGGTGCCACAACGTGGAGCGGTACTTTAGTGCAGCACAAAGTCTTGAACTCCAGGAGGCTCATGGGTTTTGGGATCTCCACCGCGGCAGCAGCGCCCCACCCGGCGACCGGTACGGCAGCCTCGGCCTCCGCCCCGCCAGGTCGAGCAATTAACCCTTGTCACTTGGACACCGTCCGTTTCACAAGTGTGCGTTTTTGTGCCGTCCGATGCCCCGGGCGTTTCACAAGTGTGCGCTTTTGTGCCGTCCGATGAAACGGACGGTATCGCCCGGGACCGAACCCGATGCGGAAACGGACGGTATCGAACGGTGCAAAGACGGACACTCGCCCTTTTCCCCTTGATCCGGGAATGGCGCGGTGGAGCGGCCGCAGCGAAGCCGCGCCGCGCGTTTTTCATGGAGGCGACATGAAGCTCGAGGTCGTTCGCCATATCTACAACCTTGCCGCGGGAGCCACGGGAGAAGGAGAGGGCCAAATCTTGAGTACTCGATGATTACTTGTCTTTTGGTGTGGCTTTGCGGATCTTGAGGTTGTCGAAGTAGAGGTGGGATTGCCAGTTGTTGAAGGCCAGGCGGTCGTGGCCGTCGCCGCGCAGAGGGTCGGAGTCGTAGTAGTCCAGCAGCAATTTGCCGTCTACGTACCAGCGCATGACCTTGTCCCGGCGGACTACCTTCAGGTGGTGGGTCTGGCCCATTTTCACCAGGCCGGGCTGCTTTAGCTCTTGGCGGTCGTGGCCGTGCTCGTCCTTGCGGGCAATGCAGGAGATGGTGTTTTTCCAGCCGCCGAAGACTAATATGTAGCCGGACTCGTGGTTCTTGCCGTCGGTGTAGAGCTCGAGCTTGATGTCGCCGGAGGGGCTTTCGGAGCGGACCTCCAGCTCGATTACGGCGTCGTCGGGGAGGCGGGCTTTGAGGAACAGGGGGCGGTTGGAGGTGCCGGCGGAGTAAGCGGCGCCGTCCTTGATGCGCCAGCCGGGATCGCCGCTCCAGTTTTCTCCCAGCTCGGATCTTTCGAAGTCGTCTTGGAAGGGGATCGGGGCCAGTTTTCCTTCCTGCTTGGAGCAGGCGATGCACATGAACACCGCGGCAACCAACAGCGTTATTCTAGCTCGCATGGGTCTACCCCCCATCTACATCTTGGGCCGGCATTCTTCGTCGTAGAACTCGGCGAACTGGGCGTCCAGATCGATGATGGTCAGCTTGTGGTTGCGGCAGCCTATCAGGGGGCAGGCGCGCATCTCGCCGCCGTCGGGGAGCTGGATGGCGAACATGTGCACCTGGCACATGCCGCAGAGATCGGGGACGGTGAGGGCGGCTTTGCAGTGGGGGCAATAAAGATCCACCACGTCGCCGGGGTGCAGCTCCACGTCGGTTTCGTAATCGAAGATGCCGTAGTAGGGGTTGAAGTGCATGCTACCGGTCTCCCCCCGCAGTCTAACTTCCACGCTGATGGCGGGCTGGCCCGACATCAGCTTTTTCTTATCGATCAGGCTGCAGCCGTGGGGACAGGTGCCCTCCTTGATCCGGATCTTCCCCGATGGGATTCTGAGAGTGATCTCTTCCATTTTCAGCGCCACTCCAATGCCTTGTGGGGACAGAAGGTCGCGCAGGCGGGCCGGCCGCCGCACAGGTTGCATTTAATAGCCAGCCGCAGCTCGGTGTCGAAGTGCATATGGCCGAAGGGACAGGCGGCCTCGCACAGGCCGCATCCGATGCAGCGCGCGGCGTTTACCTCCAGGGCGCAGGTAGTGGGGTTTCGCACCAGCGCCGCGGTGGGACAGACTTTCGCACAGGCCGCCTCGACGCACTGCAGGCAGGTGATCTGCACGAAGCGCTCCGGGCCTACCGGGTGGACCTGGATGCGGCTGCGGCCCAGACGGCCGCCGGTCGAGTGCACGAACGCACAGGCCACCTCGCAGGTGCGGCAGCCCGTGCAGTTGCGCGGGATGACGACCAGGGTCTTGACGGCCTGGTCCGGAGCGGTCGCCTTACCCGGCGACTGCATCTTTGGCTCGGTCGTCCTACCAGGCGACCGAGGCAAAGCGTTTGCTGGCGGCGGCCTGTTTGCAGGCTTCGCAGAGGTCATAGTAGTTCTCCGGCAGTTCCTGGTTCTTGATGGCGAAGTCCCGGTGCTTTTCGGTGATCACCGGCGCCCCGCATTCCTTGCACGGCACGAAATCGAAGGTTTGGCCCCAGATGGTGCGGTTGGTCCTGGTTTCCTTCATCAGGATGCATTCGGTGGGGCAGACGGAGTAACAGGCTCCGCACCCGACGCAGCTTTCGGCCGGCCGGTTGAACGGCAGGCCGATCTTCTTCTGGTCCCCGCGGCCGAGGGTGGACAGCGCGCTGTGGCCCTGGTGCTCACACACCCGCACGCACAGCTCGCACAGGATGCAGTTGGGCAGCCAATTGTCATCCACCGGGGCGAAGCGCGGCCGGGAGACGCCGTACCGGGCGGCCAGATCCCGCACCCGCCGGGCCCCCGGCGCCCGGGCCAGGAGCAGCTCCAGGTTGACTGCGCGCATCTTGTGAATGAGCTCGGAGTCGGTGGTTACCTCGATACCGGGTTCGACCACGTAGTTGCACGACGTCGTCAGGCTGGTCTTGCCGCCCGCGACTACTTCCACCAGGCAAACCCGGCAGGAGCCGATCGGCCGGACGGCCTCGTGGTGGCATAACGAGGGGATCTCGAAGCCGGCTTTCCGGGCCACGTCCAGCAGGTACTCGCCCTTCTGGGCGCTTACCTCCACGTCGTTGATCTTGAGTTTTACATCCATGAAACGAACCTCACTCGACGATTACCGCGTCCTGGTTGCAGACGTCCTTGCATATGCCGCACTTGATGCACTTTTTCTGGATGATTTTATGGACCTGCCCCTTCTTGCCGACCACCGCCTCCTGGGGACAGCGCACCCGGCAAAGGGTGCAGCCGTTGCAGGTCTTGGGGTCGATCCGGAAGGTGATCAATTCTTTGCAGACCCCGGCCGGGCAGCGTTTTTTCAACACGTGGGCTTCATACTCGTCGCGGAAGTAGCGCAGGGTGGACAGCACCGGATTGGCCGCGGTGCTTCCCAGGGCGCACAGGGAGGTGTCCCGCACCACCTGGGCCAGCTCCTCCACCAGGTCGATGGTCGCCTCGGTACCCCGGCCGGCTGCGATGTCGACTAAAAGCTCGTGCAGGCGCATCAAGCCGTCCCGGCAGGAGGTGCAGTTGCCGCAGGACTCGAACTTCAAAAACCGCAGGAAGTACTTGGCCAGGTCCACCATGCAGGTGTCTTCGTCCATGACGATCATGCCGCCGGAGCCCATCATGGCGCCCTCGCGCAGCAGGGTGTCGAAGTCCACCGGAACGTCCAGCTTTTTCTCGGGCAGGCAGCCGCCCGAAGGCCCGCCGGTCTGGACCGCCTTGAATTTTTTTCCGCCGGGAATGCCCCCACCGATGTCGAAGACGATCTCGCGCAGGGTCATGCCCATGGGCACTTCGACCAGGCCGGTGTTGTTCACCTTGCCCACCAGGGAGAAGATCTTGGTGCCCGTGGATCCCTGGGTGCCGATGGACGCGAACCACTTGGCACCCCGGTCGATGATCGGGGGGACGTTCGCCCAGGTCTCCACGTTGTTGATGTTGGTGGGCTTACCCCACAGGCCGCAGACGGCCGGGTAGGGAGGCCGGCGCTTGGGCACGCCCCGGTGGCCCTCGATGGAGGCGATCAGCGCGCTCTCCTCTCCGCAGACGAAGGCCCCGCCGCCGCGGTTGATGTGGATGTCGAAGCCGAAGCCCGATCCCAGGATGTTCTTGCCCAGCAGGCCCTGTTTCCGGGCGGCGTCGAGCGCGATCTCCAGCCGTTCGACCGCCAGGGGGTATTCCTGGCGCACGTAGACGTAGCCCTCGTCGGCGCCGATGGCGTACGCCCCGATGAGCATGCCTTCGACGACCGAGTGGGGGTTGCCTTCCAGGACCGAGCGGTCCATGAAGGCACCCGGGTCGCCCTCGTCGGCGTTACAGATGACGTAGCGCTTGTCGGATTCGGTGTTCCTGCAGGTCTCCCATTTGATCCCGGCGGGAAATCCCGCCCCGCCGCGCCCGCGCAGCTTGGCCGCCTTGACTTCCTTGAGCACCTTTTCCGGGCCCATCCCCAAAGCCTTGACCAGGCTGTTGTAGCCGCCGATGCGGATGTAGTCGTCGATGGAGGTCGGGTCGATGAGACCGTTGTTCTTGAGCACCAGCCTTGCCTGGTGCTTGTAGAAGGGGATGTCCTCCTCCTTCTTGTGTTTCTTGCCCGTGGTGGGGTCCTGGTACAGGAGTCGATCGATGACCTTTTCCTTCACGACGGTTTGTTTGACGATCTCCTCGACGTCCTTCACCTGCACGCGCTGGTAGAGCATACCCTCGGGGAAAAACAGGACCAGCGGTCCCCGCTCGCAGAACCCGTGGCAGCCGGTGGCGCGGAGCTCGACTTTCCGGTCCAGCTTGCGCTTCTTCAGCTCTTTTTTGAATGCGTCCAGCAGCTTGTAGGAGCCGAAGGCCTTGCAGCCGGTTCCGGCGCAGACGGCGATGGCCTTGCGGTTTTCGGGTCGGGAGGCCACCACTTTCTTGCGGTGGTCGGCAAGCTGTTTTGCGTTCTTGAATGCGGCCATCACTTGCCCTTCTTCTTCTGGATCTTGTTGACCAGCTTGGTTAGCCGGTGCGGCGTCATGTTGCCGTTGTACTCCCCGTCCACAATCACCAGCGGGCCCAGAGCGCAGGCACCCACGCAGTTGACCTCCTCGATGGTGAATTGCAGGTCCGGGGTGGTCTGCCCCGAGGATATGCCCAGATCCCGCTCGGCTTGCTCCAGAAGCCGCGGAGCGCCGCGCACGTGGCAGGCGGTGCCCATGCACACCGTGCAGATGTGCTCCCCGCGCGGCTTGAGGTGGAACCCCTTGAAAAAGGAAGCCACGCCGAAGACCTGTGCCGTGCTTATCTGAAGGTGCTCGGAGGCGAGCCTGAGCGCTTCTTCGGGCAGGTAACGGAACTCGTCCTGGATGTCGTGGAGCACGTTGACCAGGGCGCTCGGCTCATCCCGGGGATGGTTCTTGAGTACAGCGTGGGCCTGCTTGGCGATGGCCGTGCTCATCGGGATCCTCCGCGTGCCCGGGTACCTTCCTGGTAGCCGGATTTGAAGGCGGCGACGTTGGCGGGGATGAACTTGGCCTTGGCCTTGAACTCTTTCTTGATCATCTTGATGATGGTTTCTCGGTCAATGATCTTGGAGAAGCCCACCAGGGTGCCGAGCATGACCAGGTTGGCCGCCCGGACCGTGCCGGCCGTTCGGGCCAGGTCGTTGGCCGCCACGTATATGACCGTGCAGTCGTCGCGGTCGGCCTTGATGGGCACCAGGGAGGAGTTGACGATTATCAACCCGCCGGACCTGACCTTGGGAACGAACCTTTCCAGGGAGGGCTGGTTCATCACCAGCAGGATCCGGGGGCTGCTGATGTAGGGCGAGCCCACCGGCTTGTCCGAGAGGCACACGGTCACGTTGGCGGTCCCCCCGCGCATCTCCGGGCCGTAGGAGGGCAGCCAGGAGACCTCCCGGCCCTGGGTCATGGCCGCGTAGGCGAGCAGCTTGCCCGAGAGCAGCATTCCCTGGCCGCCGAACCCGGCCATCAGGATCTCATGAAGCGCCATGTTGCTCCTCCTGGAAATCCTCCGGTCTCTTTTTCACGCCCAGAGGGTAGTAGGGGACCATTTTCTCCTCCAGCCACTTTTCGGCTTCTCGCGGGGACAGACCCCAGTTGGTTGGGCAGGTGGAGAGGCACTCCACGAAGGTGAAGCAGGTCCCGGCCGCCTGGTAGGCGAAGGCCCGCTTGATGATCTCCTTGGCCCGGATGGTTTCTTTGGGGTTGTGCAAAGACACCCGGGCGACGAACCCGGGGGTGGTCAGGGTGGCCACGATCTCGGCCATGCGCACCGGGTAGCCGACGTCCTTCACGTCCCGGCCGTAAGGGGAGGTGGTGGTGTACTGTCCCGGCATGGTGGTGGGGGCCATCTGGCCGCCGGTCATGCCGTAGACGGCGTTGTTGACGAAAATTACGGTGATCTTCTCCCCGCGGTTGGCCGCGTGGATGATCTCGCCCATGCCGATCGAGGCCAGATCGCCGTCGCCCTGGTAGGTGAAGAGGATCAGGTCGGGGCGGGAGCGCTTGGCCCCGGTGGCCACCGCCGGCGCGCGGCCGTGGGAGGCTTCGAACATGTCGCAGTTGAAGTACTCGTAGGCCAGCACCGCGCAGCCCACCGGCGCGATGCCCACGGTGCGCTCGCGCAGCCCCAACTCCTCGATGGACTCCGCCACAATACGGTGGATCACCCCGTGGGTGCACCCGGGGCAGTAATGGGTGGGCCGGTCCACCAGGGCTTCCGTGGATGCGAAGATCTTCTTCATCGGGCTTTCCTCTTCTTGGCCGGCCCGGCGGTTTTTGCCGCTTTCTTTTTCTTTGGTTTCCCCTCAGACTTCGAGGACGGCTGGGAAACGCCGGCCCGGGATTTTCCGGCGCCGGCCTGTTTGAGCGAGTAGAGCATCTTCTCCTTCGATTCGTCGGGCGAGAAGACCTTGCCGCCGGCGGTGCCGAAGAAGTCGATTTCCCGGGTGCCCTGCCCGGCGAGCTGTATGTCCTCGACCATCTGGCCCATGTTCATCTCGAGTACCAGCACGCGCTTGGCCTTCTGCATGGCCTGTTTGCAGGTCGCATACGGAAACGGCCACACGCTGATGGGCCGGAAGAGGCCCACCCGGTAGCCTGCTTGGGCCAGCTCGTCGATGGCGGTCTTGCAGATCCTCGACATCATTCCGAAGGCGCACACCAAGAGGTCGTAGGGCTTTTCGCAGTTGTACAGCTCCCAGCGCTGCTCGTTTTTCTTGATGCGGTCGTACTTGGCCTTCAGATCCATGTTGATCTTGTTGCAGTACTCCGGGTCCAGGTGCAGCGAGTTGATGATGCGTTTGTCGCGGCCCCGGGCCCCGTTGAGCGCCCAGTCGCCCGGGTCGAGCGGTGGGCCCACGCCCTCGATGGGGAATTCCACCGGCTCCATCATTTGCCCGATCATGCCGTCGCCAATAACCATCACCGGGGTGAGGTACTTCTCCGCCAGCTCGAAGGCCAGGATCACCAGGTTCACCGCCTCCTGTACCGATGCGGGGGCCAGCACGACGAGCTGGAAGTCGCCGTGGCCGGTGCCCTTGACCGCCTGGAGGTAATCGCCCTGGGCCGGGAGGATGCCGCCCAGCCCGGGGCCGGCGCGCATGATATTGACCACCACCACCGGCAGGGAGCAGGCGGCGATGTAGGAGAGGCCCTCGGCCATCAGGCTGATGCCCGGCGAGGACGAGGTGGTCAGGACGCGGATGCCCACACCGGCCGATCCGTAGATCATGTTGCTGGCGGCCACCTCGCTCTCCGCCTGCACGTACTTGCCGCCCACCTCGGGCAGGCGCTTGGACAGGTACTCGGGCACTTCGCTCTGGGGGGTGATGGGATAACCGAAGAAGTGCACGCACCCGGCGCGAATGGCGGCCTCGCCGATGGCCTCGTTGCCTTTCATTAGGACCTTGGCCATACCCTAGCTCCTATACTCTTCGTTCGCGCTCGCGTTCACGCTTGCGTTACCGGATCGGGAACGTGAGCGCAAACGGGAAAGCGAGTCAATATTGAAACAACTCATACTGGGTTCCTTCCACGTACACTTCTATGGCCACGTCCGGGCAGATGATGGCGCAGATCCGGCAGCCGATGCATCGTGGGCGGTCGAATACCACCGCGTACTTGTAGCCCTTGTTGTTCAGCTGGTCGGACATGCCGATGATCTGCTGGGGACAGGCGTCGTTGCATCGCTCGCAGCCCTTGCAGCGCTCCGTGTTGACCTCGATCTTCGGCATCACTTTGCTCCTTGCGGCCGGCCGATGGGCACGGTCCTGCCGGCGGGGGTCTCGTCGGTTTCGTCCTCTTCGTTGTCCGGCCGTATCCACGGAGGAAGCATGTAGCGTTTCAGCCGCAGGATGGGAACCTCCACCTCCAAAAGCTCCGGGGCGTCGGCCAGATCGTCCATGGCGGTTATGAACCTGGTGGGGACTCCGCTTAGTTCCGATACCCGGCGGGCCAGGTGGTAGCCTTCCAGGATTACCTCCGGGGTGGTCTCCTGCATCAGGTGGCTGTTTACCACCAGGCCGGTTACCTTCATACGAGAGGTGCTCTCGATGCCCGCCTTCATTTTCAGACAACCCTCCACCGTGTCGGTGAAGGGCCTTCTGGAGTTGATCACCTGCCAGAGCGCATAGGGGCTGTCGCCGAGCGTGTCCGCGAAGGAGGAAAGCAGTCGGGCGCCCACCTCGTCTCCGCCCACGTCGAACAGGTTCACCTGGCTCTCTTTGGGGTTCAGCATGCCCTTGATCTCGGGCACGATGATGGGCAGGTCCGCCCAGGTCAGCGCGGCCGGCGGCACCACTACCCGGATGTCGTGTTTTTCCATCAAGATACGGGCTTCCCGGCAGCGGAAGTACGGATTGACGATGTCCAGATCGGCGATGGAGACAGAAAATCGCTTTGCGGTCAGGGCAATAGCCAGGTTGACGGACACCTCGGTTTTGCCCGAGCCATAGTTGCCCACCACCACGATCAGTCGATCCGAGGGGAAAAGCTCGATATTTTTAGGTTTAGTGCGCTTCACGATGCTGACCCGACCCTTCATACCAAATGGGGTGGCCGTGTGGCAAGAGAAAACTGGACCACCGGGGTTGGGTTATGACGCACCCGGTCGAAAACGATGCGAGGGTGGTTGCGTACCGGACGTTTTGTGAGGTATAAACGGCACGCACCAACCAGGGGAGGACAGCCAGAAATGACCCGGAACAAGGCAGCTGTTTTTCAAAAGGCCGATCGTCCCGATGTGGCCCTGATCACCAACCACGGCTACGCGGGCGTGGAGATTCCCTTCGGCGGTGCCCCGGACACCGGTGGCCAGAACATGTACGTCAACTCCCTGGCGGTGGCCCTGGACAACTTGGGCTATCGCGTGACCGTGTTCGCCCGGGGCGGGTTTCCCTACTTCGAAGGTGATCGGATCCGCAAGGAGTCCGAGTATCTCACCGACCGCGTACGCTACATCTTCATCCCCGGTGGCGGCGACCAGTTCATCCGCAAGGAGGACATCGCCGTGGCGTTGGACGAGCAGGTCGCCTGGCTGGACCGGTTCATCCGCGAGGAGGCCGGTGATCGCGGGTGTCGTCCCTGGGAGTTGTACGAGTTCGTCAACACGCATTACTGGGACGCGGCGGTTCTGGGAATGCGCCTGGTAGAGCGGTGGCAGGACGACATCGCCGCCGACCTGATCACCGAGATTTTGTCCGGATGCGTGCCCGACGAGCTGCTGGTCGGGATGAAGGCGGAGCGCCACTGGAGCTCGCTGGGGAGAGCGCCGGCTTATCATCTGGGCAGCATTCTCATCGAGGCCGAAGCGTCGCCGGCCACGCCGATCATCCAAAGGGTTCGGGCGGCCGCCAGCAAGTGGGCGGCGGCGTGCCGGCGGCATGCCGGGATGGAAGTGGATCGGCTGGTGGGGGCGGTGGCCGGTGCGCTGGCGGAGGTGGAGGACAGCATGGCGCCCGCCCTGCACACGCTGGTGGCCGCCGAGGCCTTCGGCGAGGCGTTTTTCGACGTGTTTCCGGACCGGGCCGAGAGCGTGGAGCGGAACCTGTGCGCGGCCGACCGGCACGTCTGGACGCCGCACTCGTTGTCGGCGCTGAAGGAGGAGAATTTCCGCGATCGATCCGAGGTTGTGATCCGGGCGTTGAAGTTCTGCGAGCGCCGCGATCACGAGCGGGCCTTGTGCGATCGCACCAGGGCTTTCGCGGCCACCTCCACGGAGATCGCCGAGCGATTGCGCACCGCCTACGACGTGCCCGCCGAGCAGATCTTCTACTTTCCGCCCTGCGTGGATCGCTCGATCTTCAGGAGGTACTCCGAAGAAGAGACCGCGGCCACGTACCGATATCTCGGCGAGGTCAGCGGCGTCGACCCGCGGAAGCTCCGTTCTTCCAAGCTGGTGTTCGAGACCTCCCGGATGGATCAAACCAAGCGCAAGGATCTCTTGCTGGACGCCTTCGCCTTCGTGGCCCGCGAGCGCGAGGATGCTTACCTGTTCATCGGCGGCGGTCCGGAAAACGCGTTGTTCCAGTCCCTGCAAAAACGCCGTGACGAGAAACCCGAGATCAACCGCCGGGCCTTTTTGTGCGGGTTCATTCCCGACGAGCACATCGGGCCGCTGTTCTCCATGGCGGATGTGTATGCCTCGGCCTCCGAAATGGAGGGCTTCGGCATGTCCGTTCTTCAGGCGGCCGCGTCCGGCACCGCGGTGGTTTGCTCGGACCTGGTTCCCTTCGCGGTTCAGTACGTCCCCGAAGACGCGCTGATAGTCCCCGCGGGGGAGGTGTTCGACTTCGCCCAGGCCATCGGCAGCCTGCTCGACAGCGAACCGGACCGTCCCAGGCGGGCCCTGCAGCTTGCCGAAAATGTCAAGATGTTGGATTGGGAGGCTCGGGCGGTCGCCTTTTTGCAGTACCTGCGCCGCCGGGGCTTGCAGGTCGCGTCGGGGAAGGAGGAGGCATGATCGGTGACAAGCTGGTAATCACGGATTACCATCGGCAAGGTGCCGCCCAGGTGTTCGCGGTGGTTCAACAACGCCTCGAGTCGGCCGCGGGTGCTCTCTGTGTGACCGTGGCCGGGGAGTCGGGCTCCGGTAAGAGCGAGATTGCCCACTGCCTGGCCGAGTTGCTGGAGCAGAGCGGTTACACCACCATCGTTTTGGGCCAGGACGACTACTTCAGGCTCTCGCCCAAGTCGAACCACGAGAAACGCCTGCAGGACATCTCCTGGGTCGGTCCCGGCGAGGTGCGCCTGGATCTCCTCGGCGAGAACATCGCCAATCTGAAAGAGCACCCCGACCGCCCGCTGAAAAAACCGCTGGTTTACTTCCAGGAAAGCCGCATCGACTCCGAGATCATAGAGCCCAAAAAACGCGACGTGGTAATTGTCGAAGGCACCTACACCAGTCTCCTGGAAAACGTAGACGTTCGCGCCTTCATAGATCGCAACTACAGACAAACCAAAAAAGCCCGCCTGAAACGCGCCCGCGACCCCGACGTCGATTTCCTGGAGAAGGTACTGGAGATCGAGCACCAGGAAATCTCCAAACACAAGGCCAGAGCCGACGCGGTAATCCCACCCCCCCCGGAAGAGCAAGAACCCTAACTCGATCCCGTGCCCGTGCTCGAGCCCGAAATCTCCCCAGAAATCGCTGCCCAAGTCCGCCTGGGCCTGATCCACGCCACTCCGGTTTCGATAGGCCCGACACAGGCCGCCCTCCAGCAGGAAATAGACGATCTCTGCGCCCGCCGGTCCTCCGAGCACGCCGGCAAACCCCCGGGCGAAATCCCCGGTATCCAGCCCGCCCGGGATCTCTACCGCGCCTTCGGTATCGATCCCACCAAGACCCGCCCGTCTTCGGAGTCGCTGCTTCGCCGGGTGATAAGAAAGAAGCCCTTCCCCCGCATCTTCAACGCCGTCGACCTGTGCAACTACTTCGCCTTGCGCTTTTTGCTCTCCTTGGGTCTCTACGACGCCGACAAGATCCGCGGCAAGGTGGTTTTCCGCCCCGGAAAGCCGGGGGAGTCGTTTGCCGGCATCCGCAAGAACGAAGTCCATGTGGGCGGAAGACCGGTGCTGGTAGACGCCCAGGGCCCCTTCGGCAACCCGACTTCGGACTCGCAGCGGACGTCGGTGACCGAGTCGACCCGATCGCTATGGATGGTGATCTTCGCCCCGGCGAGCTTTTCGAAGGAGCAGCTCGCCGAGCACGTGCATACATCCTGCGAGTACATGGCGAAGCATCTGGCGCCCGCGGGGGAAGCAGTGAAGACGGAAGGGGTGACGATCCCCCGGTAAACCTTCTCCTCTCACTGAGCTGAAGCCGGAATACCGGTAATGGGTCTTTGCACCCTGTGAATCTCCGACCCTTTTCAATGCCCCGTCAGTTGCCACACAGGCTCTCCCGCGTGGCACTGCTGTCCTGGGGAACGACGTCGGTGTCGCCGACCATGGTATTGGGCGTCTCCGTGGTGGCCGTGCTGTTCTCCGGACTGACACTGGTGCTTGCCACCACTGCGTTTGTGTCCGCGCCGATACCATCCGGACAACTCCCCGAGATTACGCCGTCGACTTCAAGCTTCAGAACCCAGGCGTTATAGTCGCCCGCACCGAATGATTTCGTCCCCCCCGCCACGACGTACCCCCAGTCCGATGTCTGCTGAACGGAGGATGCCCAATCAGAATCTGAGCCGCCGTAGGTCTTCTGCCAGGCCACGTTTCCGCTCGCGTCCAGCTTCAGAATCCATGTGTCGCGGCCACCCGCACCGAATGAGTCCGTATTCCCCGCCAGGATGTACCCGCCGTCCGAGGTTTGCTGGATGGAGGAGGCCATATCATACATAGATCCGCCGTAGGTCTTCTGCCAGGCCGTGTTTCCGCTCGCGTCCAGTTTCAGGACCCATGCGTCATAGTCGCCCGCACCGAATGATTTCGTCTCTCCCCCCAGGATGTACCCGTCGTCCGAGGTTTGCTGGATGAAGTATGCCATATCACTATTTGAGCCGCCGTAGGTTTTCTGCCAGGCCGCGTTTCCGCTCGCGTCCAGCTTCAGAACCCATGTGTCGCAGCCATCCACACCGAATGAGTCCGTCTTCCCTGCCACGATATATCCCTCGTCCGAGGTTTGCTGGATGGAGTATGCCCAGTCATAACCAGAGCCGCCGTAGGTTTTCTGCCAGGCCGCGTTTCCGCTCGCGTCCAGCTTCAGAACCCATGCGTCATATGGGTAACCCCAGCCCGCACCGAATGAGTCCGTCTTTCCTGCCATGATATATCCCTCGTCCGAGGTTTGCTGGATGGAGTATACCCAATCAAAACGTTCGCCGCCGTAGGTTTTCTGCCAGGCCGCGTTTCCGCTCGCGTCCAGCTTCAGGACCCATGCGTCATAGTAGACCGCATCGAATGAGGTCGTATACCCCGCCACGATATACCCCCCGTCCGAGGTCTGCTGGATCGACCGTGCCCAATCCTGCTCCCAACCCCCCTCATCGCCGCCGTAGGTTTTCTGCCAGGCCGCGTTTCCGCTCGCGTCCAGCTTCAGGACCCAGAGGTCGATGTTGGAGTAACCCGCTT